>DAIQQA010000087.1:0-20464 GCA_036787045.1 Burkholderiales bacterium
GCAGCCGAGAGGCGATTATTAGCCCAGGTCAGCCGGTCGATGAGGATGCGCAGGAAAGCCTTGTTCATCTCCTTCTGCAACGGGTCCGAGCCCTTGCCCAGATTCGCGGCCTTGATCTCGACGACGGTCAACGGGGACAGCGAGGTGATGGTGGTCGAGCGCCGCGTGTTGGTCTCGGTGAAGTAGAGCATCTCTCCGAAGCAATCACCCGGGCGCAGGATATTGAGCAGCCGGCCGGACTTGGTGACCTTGGCCTCGCCGGTGGCGATGACGAAGAAGCTCTCGCCGCTGTCACCTTCACGGATGATGCAGTGGTCGGGCAGAAGCTTGCGCCAGCTGGCGATGCGCACCACTTCCCACAGCTCCTGGTCCCGGAAGTCCCGGAAGAACGACAGCGTCTTCAGCGTGCTGAACTTCTCCGTGTCGGAGACGGTGTCGGTGGGCACCTCGAGGTTGCGGTACGAGTAGGTGAGCTCGCGGGAGTAGTCCGACCAGGTCGGGTAGCGCGCCTCGGGCGACTTCTCCAGGCAGCGCAATGCCACGCGATCGAGGTCCGCTGGGATGTCGCGCCGGAACGTGCTGGGCGGCACGGGCGGAATGTTCACCACCTGGTAGAGCAGGCTTGCCTTGCTGGATGCCCGGAACGGCAGCTTGCCGGTGAGCATCTGGTACATCAGCACGCCCAGCGAGTAGATGTCGGTGCGGAAATCGAGCTCCTTGTCCTGCACTTGTTCGGGAGACATGTAGGCCGGAGACCCGACTCCCTTCAGATGAGTGTGCTCGGCGGCGTCGTAGAGCGCGGCTCCGAAGTCGCTGATCTTGATGTCCGTGTCGCCGCTGATGAGGATGTTGGCCGGCTTGATGTCGCAGTGGATCACGCCGTGGCGCTGGGCGAAGGCGAGCGCAAGCGAGCACTTGAACACGATCTCCACGACTTTGCTGACCGGCAGCAGGTTGGCGATGTCGCAGTAATACTCGAGCGTCCTGCCGTCCACGTATTCCATCACGATGTACGACAGGTCCGGCTCCGTTACGGCGTCGTAGATGGCGAGGATATGCGGGTGAAAGAGCTTGCCGACCAGCGCCGCTTCGTTCAGGAATACCTTGTGGAACCGCCGCTGCAGGTCCGTGTCCGCCGGCGACTGGGTGCGCACGAGCTTGATGGCGACCTCCCGGTTCGCGAACGGATCGCGGCCGAGGTAGACGACGCTGGTCGCGCCCCGCCCGATCTCGCGAGTGACGGGGTACTTGCCGATCTTGTCCGGAAGGGGCTCGCTCATGGGCGTCGGGGGCGTGCCGGGACCAGGCCCGGATAGGCCGAACACCGAAGATCGGCAGGAAGTTGCAGGTCTTTAGATCAACCGCTTGCTATGAAGGCAAGGTCCAGAACAACCGCTCACCACGAAGACACGAAGACACGAAGGAAAACCTCTGAACGGCTCTTTCCTCCCGGGATGACGCTCAGGGATGCAGCCGAGGTCGCCCGGGCAGTTTAGCGAAGTGTGATGCTACTCGGGCCGGGTGCCTTACAGCGAACATAGTCGCCGGGAGTGCTCGTTTTCCTTTCTTTTTGCTTTTCTTCGAGCCTTCGTGTCTTCGTGGTGAGCGGTTGTCCTGAGGGTGTAGCGCTCACTTCCGGACCTGCGGGACCTGCATGCCGCGCTGGACGGCGGGCCGTGCCCCGACGAGGTCGAACCAGCGCTTGACCGCCGGGAAGTCGTTCAGATCGACCTTGTGCCATTCATGCCGCGCTACCCAGGGGTAGGTGGCCACGTCCGCCACCGAATACTCGGCGGCGAGGTACTGCCGCGCCTGGAGATGGCCATTGAGCACGCCGTACAGGCGGCGCGTCTCCTGGCTGTACCGCTGAATCGCATAGGGCACCGGCTCCGGGGCGGCGCGCACGAAGTGATGCACCTGGCCGAACATCGGACCCACCCCGCCCATCTGGAACATCAGCCACTGGATGGTCTCGAATTGATCGGTGGCGTGCACAGGGAGGAATTTCCCGGTTTTCCAGGATAGGTACAGCAGAATCGCGCCGGACTCGAAGAGCTTGAACGGCCGTCCCTCCGGGCCCTGCTGATCGACGATCGCAGGGATCCGGTTGTTGGGGTTGATTGCGAGAAACTCGGGCGTGTGCTGCTCGCCGGTGTTGATGTTCACGGGGTGCACGCGATAGGGTAAGCCGGTCTCTTCCAGCATGATGGAGACCTTGCGGCCGTTGGGCGTGGACCAGGTGTACAGGTCGATCAAGTGAACCTCCAGGGCCGTCGGTGGGATGTGGCTTCCGCACTGAATGCCAGCGCGCTGCGCGGCAGCGGGCATTCTAATGAACTTGATCGCCAATGATCGTCAGCCGAACTTATGTCACCCAGCATCCACACGCGCTGCCGCACCCGACGCAGCCGGCAAGCAGGAGCCGCAACTCCGCCCGTAACGTCGGCTGAGCATCTTGGGGAATCAAGAATGGCAAAGGCCCCGGCTGCTATAGTTGTGCGTGCGACGAGGAGACGCGATGCTTCGATGGCTGATTGTGTTCATGCTGGCATTGGCGCTGATCGGATGGTTCAGCCCGCTGCTGCGCCGGCTCGGGCTCGGGCGCTTGCCGGGCGACATACACTTTGTTCGCAAGGGGCGTGAGTACAGCTTTCCCTTGGCCTCGTCCTTGTTGCTGACGGCGCTGGTGACCTGGCTGCTGTATGTCTTCCGGTGACGCTTCTCACCACGATGGCAGGAGGAGGTGCAAGCGGAGACAACGAGAGCGATCCAACGGAACGCTCGTGGGTTGTCTCGCGTGTCGGGTGACCGAGAAGCCCGCCGAGCTAGGCAGCAAGCACCTGCTTGACGGCATGCACGCGGGCCTGGTGCACTGCGGCTGCGATCTTGCTCGGCTCTACGGCCTGGCGCGCGATGCTGGCAGCATCGACCCCGCGGGCGGCGCGTAGAGCGCGCCGCAGCAGCGGAGCGGGGGCATAGGGCAGCGACTCGTAGCCCGGGCGGCCATGGAAGTCGCAGGCTGCCGACAGCAGCAGGTCTTCGAAGCGCTCGGGGCGGCGCAGGGCGTCGCAGTGCTCGAACAGCTTCACGATGGTCGCCGGGCGCAGCTCGCCGGCGCGATGGATCTCGCCGTGATAGCGCGCGGCCAGCAGCGCAAGATCCCGGCAGTCGTTGGGCACGCGCAAGCGCTCGCAAAGCCGGCGGATCAGCTCGACTCCGCGCTCCTCGTGGCCGATGTGCCTGGGCCACTGTTCGCGCGGTGTGGTGCCCTTGCCGAGGTCGTGGGTGAGTGCAGCGAAGCGCACCGGAAGCGTGAAGCTGCGCGAGGAGGCGTAGTCGACCACCAGCATGATGTGCAGGCCGGTGTCGATCTCGGGGTGATGTGCGGGAGGCTGAGGCACACCGAACAGCGCGTCGAGCTCGGGCAGGATGCGCGTCAGCGCACCGCAGGCACGCAGCGTTTCGAACATGAGCGACGGGCGCGGCTCCATCATGCCCCGCCCTAGCTCCTGCCACGCACGCTCGGGCACGAGGTGGTCCACCTCGCCTTCGGCCACCATGTGGCGCATCAGCGCCATCGTCTCGGGCGCGATCTCGAAGGCGAAGCGGGCGGCGAATCTCGCCACCCGCAGGATGCGCACCGGGTCCTCGACGAAGGCGGCCCCGACGTGGCGCAGTATGCCGAGCTTCAGGTCCTGAGCGCCGCTGAAAGGATCGATCAGCCCGCCCTGTTCGTCGCGCGCGATGGCGTTGATCGTCAGGTCGCGGCGCGCGAGGTCCTGTTCCAGCGTGACCTCCGGCGCCGCGAACACGGCGAACCCCTTGTAGCCGCGCCCAGTCTTGCGTTCGGTCCGGGCGAGCGCGTACTCCTCGCCGGTTTCGGGATGCAGGAACACCGGAAAGTCCTTGCCTACGGGGCGGAAGCCCAGGCGCACCATCTCCTCGGGGTCGCTGCCCACCACCACGTAATCATGGTCCTTGACCGGAAGGCCGAGCAGCTCGTCTCGCACCGAGCCGCCAACGCGATAGACCTTCACACGGGCTGCGGCTCGAAGGCCGCGATCACCTCGGTCTCCGCCAGCGCGGCGGCGAGCCACTCCTGGAGCGCGGGAAGCCCCAGCACGGCGTCGGCGTACTCCCGGCACACCGGGTTGAGCTGGACCTGATAGGTGCGGAACCGCAACACCACCGGCGCGAACATGGCGTCTGCGATGGAGAACGGGCCGAACAGAAACGGCTGCGTGCCGCCGAACCTGGCGCGGCAGTCCGCCCACAGGCGCTGGATCCGCTCGATCTCGCCCGCGACCTCCACCGTGCGGCCCAGCCCCGGAAACCGGCCCCGGCAGTTCATGCCCATATTGCTGCGCAGATGCTGGAAGCCCGCATGCATCTCTGCGCTGACAGAACGCGCCACCGCACGTGCGGCGCCCGGGGCGGGCCAGAGTTGAAGCTCGGGATGACGCTCGGCCAGGTACTCGCAGATGGCCAGCGAGTCCCAGACCGCGAGACCGCCATCCAGCAGGCAGGGCACGCGTCCCGACGGGGAGTACTCGCGGATCTGCGCCTTCGACTCCGGCGTATACAGGGGAATGCGGATCTCCCGGAAGGGGAGCCCGGCCTGACGCATGAGCAGCCAGGGACGCAACGACCACGACGAATAGTTCTTGTTGCCGATGACCAGCGTGTAGTCGGACACGGGAGCTTCCCTATCTTCTGGCGCGGAAGCGGAACCAGCGATAGCGTGCACGCGGCGTGGCGCCGGAGATGTACAGCGGAACCACTGCATCCATCGGTGTGGGCGCAAAGCCGAACACCGCCGGGAAGCCGCAGTCGCACACGTTGTCCACGGTCATGGAGCGCACGTTGT
The DNA here is from genome assembly GCA_036787045.1 of Burkholderiales bacterium. Classification (GTDB taxonomy): domain Bacteria; phylum Pseudomonadota; class Gammaproteobacteria; order Burkholderiales; family SHXO01; genus SHXO01. The sequence goes on from DAIQQA010000087.1 coordinate 4,868, forward strand.
CGCGCGTCATGAGTTTACCGGGCAGATGCTCCAGCACGGCGGCCTGCAGCATGGACAACGAGGGGCTGAGCCCAATGACGGGTCGCCGCAGGCCGGCGGCATGGACGACGTACTCCACCAGCTGCCGCAGCGTGTACACCCGCGGTCCGCATAGATCGTAACGCTGGCCGAAAGTGCGCACCTCGCCCAGGCTCGCGACGATCGCCCGCGCGACGTCGTCGACGTGCACCGGCTGGAACCGTGCGCGGGGCGAGGCCAGCACGACGACTGGCAGCCGTCGCGCCAGCCCTGCGAACAGATTCAGGAAATGGTCCTCCCGGCCGAAGATGACCGAAGGCCGCATGATCGTGGTCTGGAGGTCGTCGCCCTGGGCCGCCAGAACGAGTTGCTCGCCCTCGCCTTTGGAGCGCAGATAGGCGCTGGGGCCGGCCGGGTCGGCCTGGAGCGCGCTGACGTGCACCAGGCGCCGCACACCGTGCCGGCGGCAGGCCTCGACCAGCTGGCGCGGCAGCTCGACGTGGGCGCGCTGGAAATCCCCGTGCAGGATGCCTACCAGGCTGATCACGGCGTCGACCGGCGCGACCAGGCGGTCTAGCGTGGGGGGAGCGTGAACGTCCGCCTCCACGACGTCCACGGTCGGCAGCAGAATGAGCTCCTTTGCGCGATCCCGGTTGCGGGTGGGTACACGTGCCTGTATCCCGCGGGCCGTGAGTTGGCGCACGACGTGACGGCCCAGGAAACCCGAGCCGCCGACGACCAGAACGTTACGGATCAGCATTTCTCGGGAGATGCTCAGGTTGGGTTGCGCCCGCGCGGCCGGCGCGCCGCGCCGGCCCTCACTCGTTGTCGAGCGGCCGCGGGCCGATGGTGCCCAGGCGCTGCTTGAGGGTGATGAACGGCTGGCCGAACAAACGCGAGTAATACATGGTATTGCTCATCACCTTGCGCACGTAGTCGCGTGTTTCCGTGAACGGAATGCTCTCCACGTACACGGCGCCTTCCAGCGGCCGCTCGGCGCGCCACCCGCGTGCCCGCCGCAGCCCCGCATTGTAGCCGGCGGACGCCAGCACGATCTGGTTGTCCAAGTCGTCGAGCAGCTGGCGCATGTAGTAGGTGCCCAGGTTGATGTTGGTATCCACCGAGATCACGTGGTGGCGCTGGAAGCCGGGCAGCCGGAGCCGGCGCGCGACCTGGCGTGCCGTGCTCGGCATCAGCTGCATGAGCCCCTGCGCTCCGGCGCTGGAGCGCGCATCCACCACGAAGCGGCTTTCCTGCCGCACCAGCCCGTAGACCCAGGCCTCCTCCAGGTCCAGCGCGCGTGCGTAGCTGCTCACCACATCCCGGTAGGGTGTGGGGAAGCGCAGCGTGAAATCGTGCAGCGCCGATGTGCGCTCGGCTGTGTCGATGGCGCGCTCGTACCAGCCGTTGCGGCGGGCGACTTCAGCGGCGGCGAGGAGCTGGCGGTCGTCGTAGCTGCGCGTGCTCCAGCCCCACTCCAGCGCGCCTTCGTAGCGCAGGCCGAGCTGGAAGAACTTGAGCGCCCGCTGAATGCCTGGCGTACGCTCCACCGCTTCTACCTGATCGTCGCCTGGCTGGTAGGCCGTGGGAATCGCAGCCATTCCGGGCCCCAGCTCCTCGTGGGCGAGCTGACCGTAGTAGCTGTGCTCGGCCGACAGCGGCGCCAGGATTGCATTGCCCTCGGCGCTGTTCCCGAGCGCGAGCAGGGCGCGCGCCTTCCAGTAGCGCCACGGCGACAGCTGCGCCTCGCGCTCGCTCATGGCGTTGATCGCCGCGAGCACGGTCTGCCAGTCGCCTGTGCGCAGGCCGATACGGGCCTTCCAGCCGAGTTGCCGGTCCGACAGCTGCGCATCGCCCGTGCGCTGGAACCAGTCCAGGGCTTCGGGGCGGTGCTTGAGGGCGCCCGCAGTGGCGACCTGCGCCCAGACATAGCTGCGATCGGCGGCTGGCAGGAGCTCGTCGTACTTGTCCAGTCGGGTTGCAGCCACGGCAGGCAAACTCTGCGCAACGCGCCATGTCGCGAACATCGCCAGCTCGCGTTCGCCTTGCGTGCTCAACGGCAACGGGAAGCGTTCCAGGTAACGCTGAGGCTGGCGCGCCGCGCTGTCGAGCTGTCTGGAAGAGATGCGCTTGGCGGGTGGGAGGTATGCCATGAGCTGCTTGACGAAGCTCGCGTTTCCCGTCTCCAGCGCCAACCGCACGCGTACCCACACGTCCTCCTCGGTGATCTGGCCGCGGGTAACCAAGGCGTCGAACAACGGCCCGCAGCTTTCCGGCTGGGCTGCGCCCTGGAACCACAGCGGCCGTGCCTCCTGGAGGCTGGTCAGGTCGCCCCGCGCAAGGCGGGCCTGCAGGGCGTAGCAACCGACCTCCTGATCGTCCAGCGCGAAGGCCGGGTGCTCACGCTCGAACAACTCCCAGGATTGCTTCTTGCCCAGCTGCTTGAGCCAGTCTCCGCGCAGTCGTTGCACGGCCAGTGAGTCCTCTTGCTGGGTGAGGAAGCGTTGGATCTCGTCCGGAGCGGTGTCGGCGAGCCGGCTGCGCAGCTGCCAGGAGACGATATACGGGTAGAGGGGATAGTCGGTCAGGTGCTCGGCGAGCTCGTCCAGCCGATCGATCTGTCCCTTCTGGAACGCGTCGCGTGCCGCCAGGAAGGCGCCATCGGTGTCTACTGCGCCGGCAGGCGTGCCCCAGCCGATGGCCAGCGCCAACGTGCCAACTGTCAGTATGCGTCGTAGAGTGCCCGGCTGATGCATCCCTACCCTTTCGCCCCTGCCGCAGAATCAGTCATTTCCACCGAACGTTCGCATTTTCCCATAGTTCCCCGCGGCGAACTGCAAGATCCGGCCCCGCTTCCGCATCCCATGCACCGCAGATCCGATCCAGACGACACGCAGATCACGGAAAAATTCAACGCGTTAGCGGCGCAAGCCGGCTCACCTGCTGCGGGGAGGCGCCAACGGCATCGGCGCACTTGTTCTCTCTCCGAATCGTCTGTGAACCCTGTGGCCAGCGTCATGGGTTCAGGTATTGCGCCCGAGAAACAGCTCGTAGGCCGGGTTGTCCGTCTCGTCCCAGTAGCGGTAGTTGAGCTGGCTCAGAAACGCGCGGAAGGCGCGCTTGTCTGTCTTCGGCACCTGAATTCCCACCAGAATGCGGCCGTAGTCGGCGCCGTGATTGCGGTAATGGAACAGGCTGATGTTCCAGCCGTGGGTCATGCGGGTGAGGAAGTTCATCAGGGCACCCGGGCGCTCGGGGAACTCGAAGCGGTACACCATCTCATCGCGGGCCTCGCGCGAGCGCCCGCCCACCATGTGGCGGATGTGCAGCTTGGCCATCTCGTTGTCCGACAGATCCAGCGTCTCCAGGCCGGCGTCCTGCAGGCGGCGCACCAGCGTGCGCGTCTCTTCCCGGTTGTGAATCGCCAGGCCCACGAACACCCGTGCTTTCTCGGGATCGCCATAGCGGTAGTTGAACTCCGTGATGTTGCGAGAACCGATCAACGCACAGAAGCGCCGGAAGCTGCCGGGCCGTTCCGGAATCGTCACCGCCAGGATCGCCTCGCGCCGCTCACCCAGCTCAGCGCGTTCGGCGACGAAGCGCAACCGGTCGAAGTTCATGTTCGCGCCGCCGGCGATCGCCACCAGCGTTCGCCCCCGGGCCCGGCGCCGCTCCACCCAGGCTTTGGCCCCGGCTACCGCCAGCGCGCCGGCTGGCTCCAGGATCGCGCGGGTGTCTTCGAACACGTCCTTGATGGCTGCGCAGATGTCGTCGTTTTCCACCAGGATCATCTCATCCACCAGCTCGCGGCACAGGCGGAAGGTCTCCTCGCCGACCTGCTTCACCGCTACACCGTCCGCAAACAGCCCGACCTGGGACAGCCTCACCCGATGGCCCGCTGCCAGCGAGCGTGCCATGGCGTCCGAATCTATCGGCTCCACGCCGATGATCTTGACCTCTGGGCGCAGACGCTTGACGTATGCGGCGATGCCGGAGATGAGGCCGCCGCCGCCCACGGCGGCGAAGATGGCGTGGATCGGCCCGCTGTGCTCGCGCAGGATCTCCATGCCGATGGTGCCCTGCCCGGCGATCACGTCCGGGTCGTCGTAGGGGTGGACGTAGGTGAGCCGCTCGCGTCGGGCGAGGGTCAGGGAATGGGCATAAGCGTCGTCGTAGGAGTCGCCCTGCAGGATGACTCGGGCCCCGCGCGCCGCAACCGCGTCGATCTTGATGCGCGGTGTAGTGGCCGGCATCACGATCACGGCGCGGCAGCCGAGCCGCTGTGCGGCGTAGGCCACGCCCTGGGCATGATTGCCGGCGGAGGCACAGATCACACCGCGCCGCAGCTTCGCCGGCGGCAGGTTGGCCATCTTGTTGTAGGCGCCGCGCAGCTTGAAGGAGAACACCGGCTGCACGTCCTCGCGCTTGAGCAGCAGCCGGTTGTCGAGCCGTGCGGACAGACCGGCCGCCTGCTCCAGCGGCGTCTCCGCCGCCACGTCGTAGACGCGGGCTTTCAGGATCGCTTCGAGATAGTCGGGCTTCACGGCAGTGGCGGGTGGGAAACCCGCGACGTTAACAGTCCGGCTCGCGCGCGGCAACCGGCGCGCTGCGGCGCCGGCGCGCTGCGGCGATTGAGAAAACCGCCGCGGGCGGCTATCCTAGCCGGATGCAGCTGCCAGGAACGGTTTCGCGGGACCCGGTCGCATGACCACCGCGGATGAGATGAAGCGCGCGGCCGCCCAGGCAGCGGTGGCGTACGTGCCCGACGACAGCGTCGTGGGCGTAGGCACCGGCTCGACGGTCAACTACTTCATCGACGCACTGGCCCGGATCAAGGGCCGCATCGAGGGGGCGGTGTCCAGCTCCAAGGCCTCCAGCGAGCGCCTGAAGGGGCACGGCATCCGCGTGTTCGATCTAAACAGTGTCGACGAGGTACCGATATTCGTCGATGGGGCCGACGAGATCACCCGCCACATGCACATGATCAAGGGCGGCGGCGGCGCGCTCACCGGCGAGAAGATCGTAGCGGGCGTGGCGCGCAAGTTTGTCTGCATCGCCGATGCGGGCAAGCTGAAGGACGTCCTGGGAGCTTTTCCGCTGCCGGTCGAGGTGATCCCCCTGGCCCGCAGCCTGGTTGGCCGGGAGATGGTCAAGCTGGGCGGGCATCCCTGGCTGCGTGAAGGGTTTGTGACCGACTACGGCAATATCATCCTGGATGTCCATGGGCTGGCCATTCCCGATCCGGCCGCGCTGGAGACGGCCATCAACCAGATTCCCGGCGTCGTGACCAATGGCCTGTTCGCGCGGCGCCCGGCCGATCTGCTGCTGCTGGGCACAGCCGACGGTGTGCAGAGCCTCCACGCGTAGCCCTACGGGGCCAGGACTGCAACCGCAGTGTCAACTTCGCCGCATAGACTACGAGCGGTCGCGTCCGACTGCCGTGCGCCGTGGCGTCGCTCGAGAAGGAGGTGGTGCAAATGACTGCAACTGAACACACCCATACGTCCAAGCAGTTCGACGCGGAGCTGGAGTCGCTGCGCTCGCGCGTGCTGCAGATGGGCGGCTTCGTCGAGCAGCAGATCGGTCTCGCGGTGGACGCGCTCACGACGGGCGATCTGGAGCTGTGCGGGACGATCGTGGCCAACGACCACAAGGTCAACGCCATGGAGGTCGGCATCGACGAGGACTGCAGCACCATCATCGCGCGCCGCCAGCCCACCGCGAGCGACCTGCGCCTGGTCATGATGGTGGTCAAGACCATCACCGACCTGGAGCGCATCGGCGACGAGGCGGCCAAGATCGCGCGCATGGCCAAGCTGATCAACTCGGTGGACCGGGTGCAGCAGCCGCGCTATGTGGAGATCCGGCGCATGGCGAGCCTGGCGCTGGACATGCTGCGCAAGTCGCTCGACTGCTTCGCCCGGCTGGACGTCTCGGGCTCGGCCGAAGTGGTGCGCACCGACCAGCACGTCGACGACGAGTTCCGGGCCATCCTGCGCCAGCTCATCACCTTCATGATGGAGGACCCGCGCACCATCTCGGCGTCCATCGAGATCCTGTTCATCGCCAAGGCGCTCGAGCGCATCGGGGATCACGCCAAGAACATCTCCGAATACGTGATCTACATGGTGAAGGGCAAGGACGTGCGGCACGTCACGCTCGAGGAGATCGAGCGCGAGATCATGGCCTGAGGCGGCCCCACGCCGGATCCGCCTGCCGCAAGGCTGATGTCGCAACTGTCCACGCTTGCTGCGGTCGACCTGGGCTCCAACAGCTTCCGGCTCGAGGTTGCCCGTGTCGTCGACGACCAGATCTACCCGCTGGACTCGCTGCGCGAACCCGTGCGCCTGGGCGCGGGCCTGACTGCGGACAAGCGGCTGGATGACGCCTCGCAGGCGCGGGCGCTGGACGCGCTGCACCGCTTCGGCGAGCGCCTGCGTGAGTTGCCGCCCGAAGCAGTGCGTGCGGTGGGCACCAACACCCTGCGGGTGGCCAAGAACGGCAAAGATTTCCTGGGGCGTGCCGAGGCGGCGCTGGGGTTTCCCATCGAGGTGGTGGCGGGGCGCGAGGAGGCGCGGCTGATCTACCTGGGCGTGGCCCACAGCCTGCCCGTCAGCGGGGCCAAGCGCCTGGTGGTGGACATCGGTGGCGGCTCAACCGAGTTCATCATCGGCAGCGGCTACAAGGCGCGCCGGCTCGAGAGCCTGTACATGGGCTGCGTGAGCTGGACGCTCAGGTTCTTCCCCACCGGCAAAATCAGCAAGGGCAGCCTGAGGCAGGCCGAGCTCGCCGCCGGGGTGGAGCTGGAGACCATCGTCCGCGACTTCACCGCCGGGCACTGGAGCGAAGCTGTGGGCTCGTCCGGCACGGCGCGCACCGTCGGCGAAATCCTGCAGACGCGCGGCTGGACGGACGGCAGCATCACGCCCGATGGGCTCGAGCGCCTGCGCGCGCATCTGCTCAAGGCTGGCGATGTGGCGCGGCTGGACTTTCCCGGCATCAAGCCCGATCGCATCCTGGTTCTGCCGGGGGGGCTAGCCATCCTCTCGGCGGTGTTCGCCGAGCTGAAGGTGGCGCGCATGATCCTCGCGACCGGCGCCATGCGCCAGGGCATCCTGTACGACATGCTGGGGCGCTTCCACCACCAGGACATGCGCGACACCACGGTCGTGCAGTTCATGAAGCGTTACCACGTGGATTTCAAGCAGGCGCGCAGGGTGGAGACTCTGGCGCTCGATCTGCTGCGCCAGTTCAGCGGCGACCTGCGGGCCGCGCCCGAGTATCCGCTGCATCTTCTGGCCTGGGCCGCGCGCCTGCACGAGATCGGCCTGACCGTGGCGCACACCGGCTACCACAAGCACTCGGCCTACATCCTCACCTACGCCGATATGCCGGGCTTCTCCAAAATGGAGCAGGCGCACCTGTCGCTGCTGGTGCTGTCGCATCGTGGCACCATGGAGAAGATGAAAGGGCAGATCACCAACTCGCTCGATCTGGCCATGGTCATGGCGATGCGTCTGGCGGTGCTGTTCCATCGCAGCCGCAGCGATGTGCGCTTGCCCAAGCTGGAGGCGCACTGCGCCGGTCGTGCCTTCCGGCTCGACCTCGCGCCGCAGTGGCTGGCCGGCAATGCGTTGACGGCCGCCGCGCTCAAGGAAGAAGTGCGGGAGTGGAAGAAGCTCGGCGTGAGCCTGGAGGTGCCGGCGCTGGACCAGGTCGGCGTGGAGCCCGAGGCGATGGCTACAGGCTAGTCATGGACAAGGTCAATCGCAGCGAGCAGGAGTGGCGCGCGTTGCTCACCCCGGCGCAGTTTCAGGTGCTACGGCGGGAGGGAACCGAGCGGGCCTTCACCAGCCCGCTCAACCAGGAGAAGCGCGCCGGGACCTATCACTGCGCGGGCTGCAGCCAGCCGCTGTTCACCTCGGACATGAAGTTCGACAGCGGTACCGGCTGGCCGAGCTTCTTCACCGCGCTGCCCGGCGCGCTGGAAACCAAGCAGGATCACAAGCTGTTCATGGTGCGCATCGAGTACCACTGTGCGCGCTGCGGCGGTCATCAGGGCCACGTGTTCGACGACGGCCCCGAACCGACCGGCAAGCGCTACTGCAACAACGGCGTGGCGCTGCGCTTCGAGCCGGGGTAGCGCCACGAGCTGTGGCGTTCGTCGCATCGTCGGCACACGCAGCGGCAATACCGCGACAGAGCGAGGTACGCTCCTGGCGGGCCGGCTAGAATTGCGGCATGCAGACTGCCCGCCGCCACGCCCCGAGTTTCATCCGTACCGGCCAGAGGATCGAACGCGGCGTGCTCCAGCTCGAGCGCGTCTACCGGTTGGCGCGGGAGGTCTGCCCGGACGGTTTCCCCGCTGAAGAGACGCGCGAGCTGCCGGCGCTTTATGAGCATGTGCCGCTGGGGATGGTCGATGCGTTGCGCGATGAGATCGCGGGGAAGCTTACCCTGCCCCGCGAGATCTTCAGCCGCGACCGCTTCTCCATCCACGGCTGTGGCCCGGTCGGGCTGCACGACGACTTCTTCCGCTTCCCGTACGTCTACTTCGTTCTGGTGGTGGCGCATTGCGGCCGCCTGGGGCTGGTGGACGAGCACAGCCGGGCGGTGCGGCACGCAGTCGGCGACATCATCCTGCTCGATCCGCGTGGCAAGCACGGGTTGATCCCGGAGGGGTGCACGGCCGACGAGCACGTCTACGACCAGACGCACGGCCCGGTATACGACGAGCAGCTGCAGTTCCTATTTCTCGACTTCGACGTGCGGCGGCCCGACCTGCGGGCGCGCTTCCGAGCGCCGGCGAGCCGATGACCCAGTACGCCCTCAAGGTCTTGATCTCGGCGGTGATCGTCGTGGCCGTGTCCGAGCTGGCCAAGCGCAGCACCCTGATAGGCGCGCTGGTGGCGTCCCTGCCGCTGACTTCTCTGTTGGCCTTCGTCTGGCTGTATTGGGACACCGGCGACAGCGTCAGAGTGGCGAGCCTGTCGACGGGCATCTTCTGGCTCGTGCTGCCGTCCCTGGTGCTATTCCTGGCCCTGCCGCTGTTCCTGCGGTTGGGCTGGACCTTCTGGCTAAGCCTTCTCGCCGCCTCGGCGCTGACGGTGGCTTCCTACGGTGTGACGGTCGCGCTGCTGCGACGCCTGGGCGTCGGACTCTGAGCGCCCGCGCCCGGCTAGCCCGGATATTTCATCAGGACGCGGATTTCCGGGTCGTTCCGGGCGAGCCAGGTCGGGCTCGACCGTCGCAGCCAATAGATCATTCTATTGGCAACACGGGCATGCCCGAGATGGCCGTCCAGAACGAGCCAGAAACCGCGTAACCCCGGAGCCAAAGTGTCCTGCGCTGCAATCATTTCGAAAGCGTTTCCTGGTATGCATCTGCAAGCGATACGGGGGTGGCCTGGTAAGATATCCGGGCTAGCGCTTGCTGCCCGCAAGCACCAGGTTGAACACCGACGAATCGATCGGCACCAGGCTGCGCAGGCGCTCGTCGAGCACGATCGAGACGCGATCGCCGTAGCGTGCCAGCCGCTTCAGCAGGCGCTGCAGGTCCTCCAAGTGCGGGGCGTGGAAGGACTCGATCGACAGCGTGAGGCTGGCGCGGGTGTGGCGCAGCAACTGCTCCAAGGGGCGCGCGGCGCGTGCAAAGAAGCTGCCATCAGGCAGGCTCCCCAGCGACAGCGAGACATTCGGCGCGGGACCTGGCTCCACGGCAATGCCCACCTTGCCGCCTTCCAGGTACTTCGCGATGGCTGCGCGCACGGAGGCGACGAAAGGCTCGGTTTCCTCGCGCTCGTCGCGCGCCGAGGCGAAGTGGCGTACGACGAAGTCGGCCATGGACAAAGCGATGATCCAGTCCGACACGACCATCGCGAGCTGCTGGGGACGGCGAACCGGCACGGTGCGCAGAAACGCCCACCAGCGGCGCGGGCCGCCGGGGAGGATGCCCTTGACCAGCAGGCGCCATACGATCCGCAGGCTCTCCGCGGGCGCGAACCCGCCGCTGTAGAGAGGATCGTTCATGTGGCGCAGCTTGTTGTTGATGCGCGTCGCGATGGCAGCATCGGTCAACAAGCGCCGGTAGAGCGCCTGGTAGCGCACCACCATTTCCTCATAGGGCATCTGCTTGGGCACGATGTTGGTCCCCACCCGCGTGTTGTCGCAGGTTTCATCCTCTTCCCGTAGCCGACCTTCCTTCTCCAGCCGCTCATACAGCGGCGTGCGCGGCAGCGCGTGCAGCAGGCCGATCATGGCCGACTGGATGCCGGAGGCCATGATGAAATCGTACTGGCGGTCGAAGGTGTCGAGCGTGTCGTTGTCGAAGCCGATGATGAAGCCGGCCAGCACATCGATGCCGCTGGCGTAGATCCGCTGGATGTTCTCCAGAAGGTTGCCGCCCATGTTCTGGGTCTTCTTGGTTTCCTTCAGACTCGCCTCGTCCGGGGTCTCGATGCCGATGAAAACCCAGGAGAAGTTGGCTTCCCGGAACAGCCGCAGCAGCTCCGCATCGGTGGCGAGGTTGAGCGAAGCCTCGGTGCCGAAGCTGAACCGATAGTCGTGCCGGGCCTGGTAGTCCTTCAGGTAGCGCATCAGCGCCTTGGCCTGCGGCCGGTTGCCGATGAGGTTGTCGTCGACGAAAAAAACGCGCTGCACACCCTGGGCGCGCAGCGCATCCAGCTCGCGCCCTACCTGCTCCATGCTCTTGACCCGGGGGCGCCGGCCGAACATGACGATGATGTCGCAGAACTCGCACCGGTACGGACAGCCGCGCGAGAACTGCAGGCTGGCGCCGGAGTACAGATCGAGCTTGAGCAGGTCGAAACGCGGCACCGGCGAGTCGGGCAGCTCCACCGTTCCGGCCTCCTGGTACAGCGGCTGCGGTGCGCCGGCCTCGAAGTCCTTGCAGAACTGCGGCCAGATGTACTCGGCTTCACCGGCGACCACCGCGTCAGCCCGCTGCGCATACTTCTCCGGGCACAGCGAGGTGTAGCTGCCGCCGGCCACCACGAAGAAGCCGCGGCTACGGTAGTACGCGAGCAACTCGCTCTGGCGCTGGAACTGCACTCCCATCCCGCACACGCCGACGAGGTCGACGTCCGGCTCCAGGGGGATCGGTTCGACATTCTCGTCGACGATCGTGATCTGCCAGTGCGGCGGGCAGAGAGCGGCGAGCGTGGCCAGTCCGAGCGGCGGGTTGACCGAGCGCCTGCCGGGCAGGATCTCGTTGACCGCCCAGCGGAAGCTCCAGAAGCTGTCCGGAAAGCGGGGGTTGATCAGCAACAGACGCATGAGCCATCCTTCCGCGAGGTTATCGGCGCATGCTACACCGTTGCGGGCCGGTGCCCGTTACGGTCTGGTGACGGGATTGCGACGCAACGCGTTGCCCCGCGACGCGGCGACCGGCGCCGTACTCTGTTGCCGTGCTGCGGGATCCTCAGAGCGGGGTGTGCAGTGTCGATGGCGCTATGCCGCAATAGCGCGTCGGTCCGTCCTCGAAGCGCTCGCCGCGCAGCCGCTGGAAGATGTCCGCGTGCCAGTCCGCCACATCCTCGGCGCGCGTGACGATGGACAGCGGCAGCGGGACATGCGCTTCACGTGCCGACTCCTCGGGCGCTCCGGGCTGGGCTTTTGAGCTGCAATCCTGCGGGCAGGATCTCGCAACGCTGAGTTCGCCGGCCTGCATTGCCGGCCTGAGCGTGTTCTTCCATGCCTTTGCTGCTGCATCCGGGCAGGCGGTTGCGGCATTGCCCGCGGGCGTCATCATCACCGCTGCCAGGAGCGGCAGTGCAAGCGACAGGCGTGATGCGAATGACATGATGAATCTCCCCTGTTTCGGCGCGGTCTTCCGCGTCATGAAGGCAACAGGATCCCACCGACCGGCGGCGGCGTCAACGGGGCGTGTCGGCGACCCGCGACAGCCGTGATCCGCTGCGCGCACAGCGCTGCCGACGTCCCTCATGACTTGGCAGCATCCTTCCGGCATGCCGCAGTTTGTTCCCGCGAGCTCGGATTCCTATGCTGACAGCCCCAATCGCCGCAATTCGGCTGCATCCGCCAGCCGGGCCACAGTCCCGGGCGGGTGCTTGTACCAACCGGGGTCGCGGTAGTCCCCGGCGGCCAGGTCCTCCCGGATCTTCAGGACGGTGAACATGCCGCCCATCTCGAGCAGCCCGAAGGGGCCCTCGCCGGTCATCATGGGCAGGGTGTTCTCCGGCAACGCCATATGACCCATCGCCATGTGTTCCGCATGCTCCGCCATACCGTGCTCGCCCATCGCCATATATCCGGGGACCAGCTCGCGGATCTTGTTCGCGATGCCGCGCTGGCTCGCGCCGAGCATGTTGGGCACGCCATGCCCCATGGCATTCATAGTGTGATGGGAGAAATGACAGTGCAGTGCCCAGTCGCCGGGCACGTCGGCCACGAACTCGCCGACGCGGACGTTCCCGACCGGGACCAGCAGAGTCGTCTCCTTGTAGCGAGCCGACGGCGGAATCCACCCGGAATCGGTGCCGGCGACGTCGAACGACACGCCGTGAATGTGGATCGGATGGTTCCACATCGACAGATTCCCGATACGGATGCGCACCCGCTCTCCCAGGCGTGCGACAAGCGGGTCGATGCCCGGGAACACCCGGCTGTTGAACGTCCACATGTTGAAATCGACCATGACGGATGGATCCGGTGTGGCCGTTCCGGCGTGCACCGCGAAGCTGTGCAGAAGGATGGCGTAGTCGCGATCCATCCTGGGCGCCTGCGGCTGCTTCGGATGGATGATGAACATCCCCATCATGCCCATGGCGAGCTGCACCATCTCGTCGCCGTGCGGGTGGTACATGAAGGTCCCGTTCTGCTTGAGGGTGAACTCGTAGACATAGGTTTCGCCCGGCTGGATCTGCGGCTGCGTGAGCCCGCCCACGCCGTCCATCCCGTTGGGCAGAAAGATGCCGTGCCAGTGGATGCTGGTGTGCTCCTGGAGACGGTTGGTCACGTAGATGCGCACGCGGTCGCCTTCCACGCACTCGATGGTCGGGCCGGGCGTCTGCCCGTTGTAGCCCCAGCAGTTGACTACCATGCCGGGCGCGAACTCGCGTTTCACCGTCTCGGCGATGAGATGGAACACCTTGACGTTCCCGTCCATCTTCCACGGCAACGTGCTGCCGTTGAGGGTGACCACCGGCGTGTAGTGCTGACCCGCCGGCGCGGGGATCGGCGGTTGCGTAGCGGCCGCCGACTGTTCCCGGGCCGAGGCGGTGCGGAAGGCGGCCGTGACTGCGCTGCCCGCCAGCAGCGCTGCGCTCGACTTGAGCAGGTTTCGACGATTCATTGCATGTCTCCGTGCTGATGGGCTGAGTGATCGGATACGTCCGCGGCGGGTGCAGCGGATTGCGGCGAGGATGCGTCCGCCGCCGTTCTCGGCACTGGGATGCTGCCTCCGACTGCCCGCTCCAGGTCTACCCAGGCGAGCCAGAACTCCTTGTTCGCTTCCACGTACTGCTGGCCGGTCTGCACCTGTGCCTGATGCGCCAGCAGCAGGTCGTACACGCCGACCAGCATGCCGTTGTAGAACTTCAGTGTTTCGCTTACCACGGTCTGCTGGAGGGGTAGCAGGGCGCTGCGGTAGTGGCTCACCACATCGTAGGCCGCCTGCAGACGTAGCCGCGCGCCGCGTGCCTGGCTGCGGATGTCCACCGCCATCGCTTCGAGCCTGCGTTCGGTCTGGCGCAGCTCGGACTCGATGCGCGCCACGCGCGCCTGGCCCTGGTCGAAGAGCGGCAGGCTGATGGACACGTCCGGGCCGACGAGCTTTTCGCCGTCCGGCTCGCGCTTGAAAGTGACGCCGATGCCGAGCGTCGACAGCCAGCGTGTGTCCCGGGTGAGTCCATAGGCGCGATACACTGCCTCCACCTCACGATTGGCGGCCGCCAGATCGAGGCGCTGTTCCACCGCACGCTGCTCGACCTGATCGAGCGGCGGCAGCATGGCTGGCAGTGCGGGCAGGCGTGCAGGCATCCGCCAGCGTGTCTGCTCGCCCCACAATCCAAGCAGCCGGTTGAGCCGCTCCCGGTCGGAAGCGAGCCTGGCCTGTGCCTGCGCGGTCTCCATCGCCGACTGTGCATAGGCCACCTGCTGCAGGGCCTGGTCTCTGCGGCTCAGGTTGCCTGCATCATATTGGCGCGCCGCCAGCTCCGCGGCCGCTTCCGTGCCAATCGTTGCCTGCTTCAGCAGTTCGATGGCCTGCGCATCCGCCAGTACAGCGTAGTAGGCTGCCTTGACATCCATCGAGAGATCCAGCACCGCCTGCGCCACTTCCAGGCGGACCTTTTCGGCCTGGGCTGCGCCGATCTTCTTGCGCGCAGCGAGCGTGACGACGCCGATGAAGGGCTGGACGACGGAAGCCTCCAGGAGGTCGCCCTCGTCGCCGAACAGGTACTGCAGCGACAGCTCCGGGTTGTCGAGCAGCCCGGCCTGAACCAGGTCGGCCTGCGAGATCCCAAGCCGCTCATAGGTGGCTTGCAGTCCGCGGTTGTTGAGCAGTGCGATCTCGGTCGCTTCCTCTATGGTCAACTCGCCTTCGAGCAGCTTGCGCACCTTGGCTTCAGTGGCCCGGTCCTCGTCGCGGTCCTGGTTCCAGCGCACCGTTTCGCCGATGCGCGTGGAGACCTGCTTTTCGACTTCGCCCAGCCCGGCCGTGCGCTGCACGCTGGCGCACCCCGATACGGCAAGCACGCCCAGCAGGATGGCCGCAAGCACGTGAGCGTCACTGGTGGTGCTCATGGCGCTGCTCCTGCTCGGGTTGCTGCGAGTTCGACGTTTCCGGATCGTTGTGCTCGGGCGTCGAATGCTGTGAGTGATCCATGGCGGAATCCTTATCGGCCGGCGCTGCCGGTCGCGCGGCGTGGAAATCCCGATAAGTGGCAAGCGCCGAGGGCTCGTTTTCGGCTGGTGCTGCAGGGGCGCGTAGGTTCGCCGGATGATCCAGCGGCGGCGGCGGGAGCGGTGCGCTCGCGCAAGCGCCGAGCGCGAAAACCAGCAGACCGATCCCCGCACGCAGTGGAGGTAGACAGGGCATGACTCCCTCATCGTCGAGACAAGTGGAAGGCACGCACTCGCGGTATGCCGGAGTGCGTCTGTAATGCATTGCGCAGCCTGAGGCTGGGCGATGCGTCTGGCTCTAGAGCCGGGAGTTGGGTGGGGGCTGGGGCTGCTCGGGGATGAACAGCCCGGCGGAGCGGATGTAGACGTGAGGCGGCACGGTCACTGGCGGCGGCGACAGCAGGGTTGCCGATGCCGGAACGGCCGGCGCGCAGGCCAGATTGCAGGCGCCGCACCCATTGCAATCCTGCAGGCCGCCCGCGTGCTGATGTGGCCCGGAGTGCGACTCGTCCTGGGGATGGTCGTGATCACCGTGCATCTGTATTGCTGCCGGCGACGATCCGTGCACGCAGAACGGCATGGCCACGGCTGCGATGGCCTGCAGAGGCAGCCACAGCAGTAGCAGGGCGATGATGGGGAGGCGAGAGCGGCGCATTTTCGGGAAGTATAAGCTTGGCGGGAGCCTCAGCAAAGCTTA
>DAIQQA010000232.1:0-6351 GCA_036787045.1 Burkholderiales bacterium
CAGCCGAGGTTTGACGGACCCCCGCAGCGGCGTGACCGGTCGCCGTCTCCGCCGGTTCGTCTGTCGTTTAGAGTGACTTCCTCTGCGAGTTCTCTGCGTCTGACGCGCCGCGGCGGTGCCACGCTGGCTAACCGGGTTCCGCGATCGCGTTGGCCCAGCCCATGGCCTCGACCTGCAGGCCGATGACCTGCCCGTGCTGCAGGCCGGGAACGCGGTCCAGCGCCTTCTCGATTCCGAGCAGGTCCGACTCCTCGAGCGCTTCTACCAGCAGCAACATCTGACCCAGCGCCCCGGTCCGGTCGAGCAGGGCGCATTTGACCTCCGCGTCGATGGGCATCGGGCCGATGATCTCTCTCATCGGCGGGCCCAGGAGCGCCGGGACGAGCGACAGGATGCCGGTCATGAACGCCCGATCATGGAAGTCGCGGTCGGCCGGCTCGAGCGCCTGGGCGATCAACTCCATCAGCTTGCCGCGCGTGGCCGCCAGAATCAGCAACGGGCTGGGGAACTCGGCGGCCGGCGCGCTGCTCAGCGTGAACAACAGTAGCTGCAGCCAGCGCTGAAGCTGTTTGCGGCCCAGCACGCTGACCGCATGCCCGAGCGAGTTGATCTTCCGCTTCGTGCCTGTTGCCGCAGAGTTGACCAGCTTCAGCAGGTTCAGGCTGAGATCCGGGTTCTGCTTGAAGACCGCTTCGATCTGCTGGCGGGGCGACTCCGTAAGCACCAGTCCGAGCAGGCGCATGAGCGCGGCTTCCGCATGGCTCAGACGCTTGCCGGTAATGATCGACGGCTTGGCGAAGTAGTAACCCTGAAACAGGTCGTAGCCCAGCGCCAGGCAGCGATCGACCTGCTCGCGGCTGTCGACTTTCTCTGCCAGGAGCCGCACGTTGAGCCGCTTGAGGCGCGCGGTGACGTCCGCCAGTGCAGCTTGACTCATGTGCTGCACGTCGACCTTCACGATATCCACGGTCTCCAGCAAGGGCCCGAACTCTGCCTCGTCGCCGCGGAAGTCGTCCAGTGCTAGGGTGAAGCCGGCCTGTTTCAGTTCCCTGCAGCGCTGGACCAGCTGATCGGTGACCTTCACCGTCTCCAGGATTTCAAGCACTACTTTGTCTTTCGGCAGAAGCTCGATGACGTCGCTCAAGATCAGCGGCGCGCTCAGGTTGATGTAACCGATGTGCTTGCCCAGCACCGCCTCGACGCCCAGCTCGCTGAAAGCGTGGTTGATCACAGTGGCGCTGGCGATCTCGTCGTCTTCGATCTGCGCGCCGTTGAAGTGCCCGGAGCGGAACAGCAGCTCGAAGGCAGCCAGGTTCTCGTTGCGGTCCAGGATGGGCTGTCGCCCCAGGAACAGCTCCTGGGCGGGTTGTTCGGGCATGGCTAGCAGTCTGGTGCAAGAGTGGCTTCGCGAGCGCCTCCGGGCTTTTCCGGTGGCGCACACGCGCAACAACTCCTTGATTGAGCGTAACCAGACATCGGTTCAGCGGCTTGATCGGAGTGCGGGGTTGCGTATTGGATCACGTTGCTAGAAAGGCAGGGTAGCTCTCGGCGCGGCGGCCCGCAGCTCGCGGCGGAAGTCTTCCTGGATCCTTCGCAATGCCGGCTCGTTGTCGGCCTCGAAGCGCAGGACGATCACCGGCGTGGTGTTGGAGGCCCGAGCCAGCCCGAACCCGTCTGGGTACTCCACGCGCAACCCGTCGATGGTGATGACCTCGCGCGCACCCTTGAACTTGGCGGTCCGTTGCAGTTGTTCGATCAGTGCGTAGTTCTCGCCTTCCGCGAGCTTGATCTGCAGCTCAGGCGTGTTTACCGAGTCGGGCAGCCGCGCAAACTCTGCGTCGATGTCGGGGCGTCCGCTCAGGTATTCGAGCAGCCGCGCACCCGCGTACATGCCATCGTCGAAGCCGTACCAGCGCTCCTTGAAGAAGGTGTGCCCGCTCATCTCCCCGGCGAGCAGTGCGCCGGTTTCTTTCATTTTCGCCTTGATCAGGGAATGGCCGGTCTTCCATAGCACCGGTGTCCCGCCGTGGCTTCGGATCCAGTCGAACAGGTTGCGGGTGGACTTCACGTCGAAGATCACCTGCGCGCCCGGGTTGCGGCTCAGCACATCGGCGGCGAACAGCATGAGCTGGCGGTCCGGGTAGACGATCTTGCCGGCCTTGGTTACCACGCCCAGCCGGTCGCCGTCTCCGTCGAAGGCGAGCCCGAGCTCGTCGTCGCCGTCGGCAAGCGCGCGGATCAGGTCGCGCAGGTTCTCCGGCTGGGACGGATCGGGGTGGTGGTTGGGGAAGGTGCCGTCCACCTCGCAGAACAGCTCGCGCACGCGGCAACCGAGGCGGCGGTACAACTCCGGTGCAAACGCACCGGGAACGCCGTTGCCGCAGTCGACGACGATGTGCATGGGCCGCGCCAACTCGACATCGGCGACGATGCGCTGAAAGTACGCCTCGGCGACCTCGGCCTGGCTGTACCCCCCGCGCCCGGAGGCGAAGTCATTGGCCTCGATGCGCTTGCGCAGCTCCTGAATGGCCTCGCCAGACAACGTGTCGCCTGCCACGACCATCTTCAAGCCATTATAGTCGGGCGGGTTGTGACTGCCCGTGACCATGACGCCGGACCCGGTCTGCAGGTGAAAGGTGGCGAAATACAGCATTGGCGTGGCGACGCGTCCAACGTCGATCACATCGATGCCGGCCGCCTGCAGGCCGCGCGCCAGCGCTGCGGACAGCGCCGGCCCGGACAACCGCCCGTCGCGGCCGATGCACACCGCCTTCTGGTCGAATGCCCGGGCCCGGGAGCCGATGGCCCGACCGATCAGCTCGGTGATCTCCGGGGTCAGGGTCCTGCCCACGATGCCGCGGATGTCGTAGGCCTTGAAGATCTCTGCTGGGACACTGGGCATAGTGGGCTGACGGGCTTCTTGTTTGCGGCTAATTATCCCACGCCCCCGTCCGCCGCGCGTGGAGAGGTGGGCTGGGTGAGGGGCTCACCCGCCCCGTGCTCGTGGCGTCGGGCCGCGTCAGTCAGCCGCCGGCGCCCTCCTCGAAGAATGCGAGGATGCGGCGCGGAAGCCACTCCAAGTGGCCGGGGAAGGGGCCCGACACGAACCCCACATGTCCGCCATGGGCGGGGTATTCGAGCCGAACGCACGGCGCCACCGCGGCCGGGCCAGGCAGGTGGTGGCCGGGCAGGAAAGGGTCGTTCCGGGCGTGGACAATCAGCGTCGGCACCTGGATGTTCTTGAGATCCGCAGCCGCGCTGGCGCGCGTCCAGTAGTCGTCCGCATCGCGGAACCCATGCAGCGGTGCGGTAACCAGGTTGTCGAACTCGTAGAGGTTGCGCGCGCGCGCTACCGCGCGGGCATCGTAGAGGCCGGGGAAGCGCTGCAGCTTGGCAAGACTCTTGTGCTTGAGCGAGCGCAGGAAGTGCCACGTGTAGACGCGATTGAATCCGCGTCCGAGCAGATGCCCCGCAGTGCTCAGATCCACCGGGGCGGATATGGCGGCAGCGCGGTCGATGAGGCTCTGCGCGTGTGTGCCGGCCTGGGCGAGCCACTTGAGCAGCGCGTTGCCGCCGAGCGAGACGCCCATGGCGAAGCGCTGCCCCTGCGGAGACTGCGCAGCCATCCGCCGCAGAATCCAGTCGATCTCCGCGTAATCGCCCGAGTGGTATGCGCGCGGCAGGCGGTTGGGCGAGCCGCCGCAGCCGCGGAAGTGCGGCACCGCCGCACGCCAGTTCCGGCTTTGCAACACCCGCAGTAGTGCGCGCGCGTAGTGGCTGCGGGAGCAGCCCTCCAGGCCGTGGAAGAGGATCACGAGCGGCTTATCCGCAGCGCCATCCAGCCAGTCGACGTCGATGAAGTCCCCATCCGGGGAATCCCAGCGTTCGCGCCGCAGCGGCGGCTGCGGCAAGCGCCGAAAGAAAAACGGATAGATGGTCTGCAGATGTCCGCCCGGCAGCCAGCGGGGCGCCCGGTAGGCGGGCTGGTGCGATGCCATCTCTGCGCCGTCAGTGGATGGTTCCCACCGGCGCTTCCGGCACCGCGGTATCGGGCGGCAGCGGCGAGGCGTGATGCATCAGCATCCGCCAGCCCGACGGGCCCAGGATATACACGTTGGTCGCAAGCACCAGATGCTGGCGCGGGTCGGTGCCGACGCAGATGCGCTCGTAGAGGTTGCGGATCGATAGCAGCCGGCTGGTGTGGGAGTACACCTGCAGGAGGTTGACGCGCATGCGCGGTCCGGCAGCGAAGATCTGCCGCCAGGATTCGCGCACTGAGTCCACACCCAGCAGGCGCTGGCGTCCCGGATGCACGCAGACGATCTCCTCGTCTTCGGCCCAGACCGACATCATGGCGATCACGTCGGCCTGCTCGATCGCTTTGTAGAAGGCCGCCTCGGCCGCTTCGGGGCTGACGAGCTTCACGCGGTGGCAGGTGCGCAGACGATGCGGCTCAGATGCCCGAAGATCCGTTCGGGTCCGAGGTCGCGCATGCACTTGAAATGCCCGAGCGGGCATTCGCGCTCGAAGCAGGGGCTGCAGGGCAGGTCCAGCTTGACGACCTCGGCGTGCGGCGACAGCGGCGGGGTGAACGACGGGCTGCTCGAACCGTACAGGGCGAGCATCGGACGATCGAGGGCGGCGGCCACGTGCATCAGGCCGGAGTCGTTGGAGACGACAACCTGGGCAGCAGACAGCAGATCGACGGCTTCCGCCAGTCCGGTGTCACCGCACAGATCGCGACATCGCCCTCCGCTCAAACGCTCGATCTCCGCGCCGATGGCGCGATCCTTGGGGGAGCCGATCAACCACACCTGCCAGCCATGGTCAGCCAGGCGCGCGGCGAGGCTCGCGAAGTGTTCTGCCGGCCAGCGTTTGGCTGGCCCGTATTCCGCGCCCGGGCAGAAGCAAGCCACCGGCGGGTCGGTGCGCAGCGTCAGACGCGCCAGCAGGGCATCCCGGGCCGCCGGCGAGACGCTCAGCGCGGGTTGCGGGAGAGGCCGCCGGAGCGGCTCGTCGCGGGCGTCGGCGAGATGGGCGAACCGTTCAGCCATCAGTGGCAGCGCCTTCGCATCGAGCCGGCGTGCGTCGTTGAGCAGCGCGTGGCGCGCTTCACCGACGAAGCCGGTGCGCAGACGGATCCCGGCCAGGCGCGGGATCAGCGCCGACTTGAACGAGTTGGGCAGCACGATCGCCTGATCGTACTGGCGTGCTTTAAGTCCCTGGGCGAGCCGCCAGCGCTGGGCGAGCTTGAGCTCGCCGTGGCCCAACGGGCTGGCCAGGCCCTCGCTCACCTCCGGCATGCGCTCGAGCAGCGGGAGCGTCCAGGCTGGCGCCAGCACGTCGAGCTTCAGGTTGCCGTGCTTCTCGTGCAGGCGCTTGAACAATGGCTGCGCCAGTACGGTGTCGCCGACCCACGACGGGCCGATTACCAGAATCTTGTACACCCGCACACCTACCGCTCACCACGAAGACACGAAGGCACGAAGAACCTCAACAGACCCAACCTGCTTGCCGCCATGGCATTTCGCCCCGTCCGCTACGGTCGCTGATACAGCCAGTTTGCTTGCGTTGTCTTTCTTCGTGTCTTCGTGTCTTCGTGGTGAGAGGTTCTATTGGTCAATGCTTGCTGCGAGCGCCGCCCTTGAGCGTATAGCGCGTCCCGCAGTACGGACACAGCGCCTCGCCCGTCTTCTCGATCGGCAGGAACACGCGCGGGTGGGCGTTCCACAGCAGCATGTCGGGCATCGGACAATGCAGCGGGAGGTCCTTGGCGGACACCTCGATGTGCCGCTGTGTGTTTTCGTGCTTGACCTGGTCCATGACGCTGAGCGCGGCCGGGCTCAGACGTGGCTCAGCCAGTGGGCGTACTTCGGATTGCGCCCGTTGACCACGTCGAAGAACATGGCCTGCAGCTTCTCGGTGATCGGACCGCGCTTGCCGGCGCCGATCACGCGGCTGTCGAGCTCGCGGATTGGTGTCACCTCGGCGGCCGTGCCGGTGAAAAAGGCCTCGTCGGCAATATAAACGTCATCGCGGGTGAGCCGCTTGGCCTGCACTTCCAGCCCGGCGTCCCGCGCCAGCTGGATGACCGCATCGCGGGTCACCCCGATCAGCGCGGAGGTGAGCTCGGGCTCGTAGAGCCGGCCGTTCTTGACGATGAACAGGTTCTCGCCCGGGCCTTCCGCCACGTAGCCGTCCACGTCCAGCAGGAGCGCTTCGTCGTAGCCGTGCTCAACCGCCTCCTGGTTCGCCAGGATCGAGTTGGCGTAGGTGCCGGAGAACTTGGCCCGGCACATGGTCACATTGATGTGATGGCGCGCATAGGACGAGGTCTTGACGCGGATGCCC
>DAIQQA010000233.1:0-6350 GCA_036787045.1 Burkholderiales bacterium
TGGCACAGAAGTTGTTTCAATCTGGCCGTTCAACCCCGCAGGCAGGGCTACGATGGCCGATACCACCACAACCACCCAGCGGCGGCTGCGCTTCGAGCGCCTTGTGCGGGAAGCGGAAGCCAGCATTGCGAACGACCCGCGCGCCTACAGGATGCGCATCATCCTGCTCGCCCTGCTCGGCTATGCCGTTCTGTTCGGCGTAGTGGCGCTGCTGATCGCGCTCATCGGCGGGGCGGTGTGGGGTGCGCTGGCCAGCACCGCGTTCCTGCTCCTGCTGCTCAAGAAGAAGCTGATCATCCCGCTGCTGGCGGTGATCTGGGTGATCCTGCGCTCGCTGTGGGTGCGCATCGAGCCGCCTACCGGGTACATCGCCCGGCGCGCGGACTTCCCGGCGCTGCATTCGGAAGTCCAGGCGCTGCACACACAGCTCAAGACACCTGCGGTGCACGAGATCATTCTCACCGAGGAGTTCAATGCGGCTGTCGCGCAGACACCGCGCCTGGGCGTGCTCGGGTGGAACCGCAATACCGTGATCCTGGGCCTGCCGCTGCTGCTCGCGCTGACCCCTGAACAGGCGCGTGCCGTGCTCGCCCACGAGTTCGGCCATCTGTCCGGCAACCACAGCCAGTTCAGCGCCTGGATCTATCGCCTGCGGCTGACCTGGTACCGGATCATGCTCACCTTCGACCAGGCGCACGGCTTCAGCACTGCGCTGCTGCGCCGGTTCTTCGACTGGTACGCACCGTACTTCAATGCCTGCAGCTTCGCGCTTGCCCGCGGCAACGAGTACGAGGCCGACGCGATCTCCGCGCGCCTGACGTCGGTGAAGGACGCCGCGCAGGCTCTGGTCAGCACGCACGTCCGCTCCGACCTGATCCACGAACACTACTGGCAGCCGTTGCTGAAGCGCGCGGATGCCGATCCGGAGCCGGAGGCGCGTCCGTTCACCGGGTTGGCCCGCTTCCTGCGCGAGAGCACGCCCTCGCGCGAGGAGCTGCTGGAGCGCATCCGCAAGGCGGTGACGGTGGAGACCGACCACGCGAACACCCATCCGGCCCTGCGTGATCGCCTGTCGGCGATAAACGCGCCACCGGTGCTGCCGGGCAGCATCGAACGCAGCGCGGCGGAGGCGTGGCTGGGTGCGCGCCTGCCTGGACTGCTCGAGCTCTTCGACAAGGGCTGGCTCGAGCGCAACCGCGAAGCGTGGCAGCAGCGCTTCGAGTACGTGAAGGACGCGCGCGGCAAGCTGACCGAGCTGGCTGCCGGCCCGAGCGAGCGGCTCACATCAGAGGAGCGCTGGAACCTGGCGGCGTGGACCGAGGAGTTCGCGCCGGAGACCGATGCACTGCCGCTGTACCTGGCCTATGCGCAGCATGCACCCGAGGACCGCGACGCCGACTTCGTGATCGGACGCATTCTGCTGGGGCGTCATGACCCGCGCGGTCTTGCTCACCTGGAGCGCGCGATGCAGGAGTTCCGCCACGCGCTGCCTGCCTGCGAGCTGGCCTGCGAATACTTCCATCGTATCGGCGACAAGAACCAGGCCGATGCGTGGCGCCGGCGCGGCGAGGGCGTCATCGACGTGGCCGACCGCGCCCAAGCCGAGCGGGAGTCGCTGTCCGCCACCGACACGTTCCTCCCTTCCGACCTGCCGGAGGCCGAGCATCAGCTGCTGCGCGACCAGCTTGCCGCGTTCGAGCACATCAAGCACGCGTGGATCGCCAAGAAGCAGCTCAAGCACTTGCGCGAGCATCCGCTGTACGTGGTTGCCGTCAAGCCTTGCGGATTACTCACCAACGCCGGCAAGCTGATCGAGGAGCTGGCGCAGAAGGTCGACACCCAGGCGATGACCTACTTCGTGGCCACCGAGGGGGACAGCAGCGCCATCGGCAAGAAGGTTGCCAAGAGCGGGATGCAGCTGTTCTGACCGCAAGCCGCTACCCCAGCCCTCAACCGCAGAGGCGCAGAGGGGCGCGGAGAAAAACGGGCAGCGGCCTGACGGCGAAGGACGCTACCCGGAGGCGCTACCGGGTAGGCTGATCCGTGAGCGTCCCAGCCGGCCCTGGATCGTCCAGCCAGTCGCGCTTCGGGATCCCCGCCACCGCGCGCGCTTTACTGATGTACTCCAGCGCGGACGCCTCCCAGCCCATGCGGCAGCGCTTCAATACCTCGTCCACCAGTGCCGCGAGCTGATGCGATTGGGCCTCGGTGAGCTGGACGCCGCGCAGATCCGCGCTCATCAGCTCCAGCTCGAGACGGCAATCGGCCTGGGCGATGGTCGGGGTGGTGAGGAGGGCGAGCGCCCACAGAGTCCGTGCCACGCGCATCGCCCCATTCTAGCCCTCATGCCGCGGAATCCGCTGCGCTATTGCGCCGTGATGCTGGCGGGGTGAGCCTTGGCGAGAGACAAGAAACCCCGCGAGTGCGGGGTTTTTCGTGGCAGTCAATGACTCACTGGATGCCCAGGATCTTCATGGCCTTGCCCAGGGTCTCGACGGACTGATCGTGCTTCCCGGCATTGTGCAGGGCCTCGCCCTCGGCCCGGTACTTCTTCACCTCGGCCAGCTGCGCAGCCGACAGTTGCGGGTTCTTCGACAGGGCCTCGTCGATTGCCTTCATGTCCAGCGGGCAGTGATTGGCCAGTGCGCCGCTTGACCAAACGAGTGCCACGGCAGCCAGCAGCATGCGAATCTTCATGTGTGTTCCTCCAAACGGTTGGGGACGTGCAATGCGCGCAATGCGCCCCATATAGATTACGCGGAATGCCGATCAGTTCCAGGTGGTTCTGGTCGGCTGGAGACGACAGTTCGCCTCTGCCGCGCGCAGCGGTAAAATTGGAACTATTGTTGCTTACGACGCCTGCTGCAGATCCGCCGCGATCCCGGCATGCCCCTCGACCGATGTCTGGTTACGAACCCTTGAGCCTCGACGTGCCCGGCCGCCGCCAGGTATGGCCCGGTACCTGTGGCCTCGTGCTGTCAACTGCCTGCCAATCCGACCTGTGTCTGCAGTCTTGACCTCAGTCCCGTGCATCACGCGCCAGTGGATCCTGGACCAGCTGGTCCAGCAGCAAGCGCTGGCGGGTGACCAAGGGTTCCTCCGCTATAGCCACCCGCCGGAGCGTATCGTGACGCCTGCCGCGGTGCTGGTGCCGTTGATCAACCGGCCGGCCGGGGTGACGGTGATGCTGACCCAGCGCACGGCGCATCTGACCGACCATGCCGGCCAGATCAGCTTTCCGGGCGGTCGGGTGGACGAGGGCGACCCGGACCGCGTGTACACAGCGCTGCGCGAGGCGGAGGAAGAGACGGGGCTCGCGCGTGACGCCGTGCACGTGATCGGGACCCTCCCGGACTACGACATTCCGACCGGGTTCCGGGTGACGCCCGTGGTCGGCTGGATCGAGCCGCCAGTCGATTACGACCCGGACCCCTTCGAAGTCGCCGAGGTTTTCGAGGTGCCGCTGGCGCACTTCCTGGACCCCGCCAATCACCAGCGCCATAGCGACGAGGTCAACGGCCGGCGCCGGAACTACTACGCGATGCCCTACCAGCAGCGCAACATCTGGGGCGCTACTGCGGGCATGCTCTACTCCCTGTATCAGGTGCTGAGGGGATGACCGCCGTCACCGAGCGCGGCGCCCATGCGCTCCGCTCGCCGGCCCCGACGCCGCTTCTTTCCGAATGAGCAAGGACAAGGCGCCGGTCACGCCGGCGGTGCGTGCCTTGCGCGCGGCGGGGATCGAGTTCACGGATCATCCGTACCAGTACGAAGAGAAGGGCGGTACCGCGGTATCGGCCCGCAGTCTCGGGGTCGACGAGCACAGCGTCGTGAAGACGCTGGTGATGGAAGATGAAGACCGGCACCCGGTGATCGTGCTGATGCACGGCGACCGCCAGGTGTCGACCAAGGAGCTGGCGCGGGTTCTCGGGGTGAAGACCATTCAGCCCTGCAACCCGGAAACCGCGAATCGGCACACCGGGTACATCGTGGGCGGGACCTCGCCCTTCGGAACCCGAAAGCAGCTGCCGGTCTACATGGAACGGACCATCCTCGACCTGCCGCGGATCTACATCAACGGCGGCAAGCGGGGCTATCTGGTCGGGATGGCGCCGGCGGATGCGCAGCGGCTGCTGCAGCCTACGCTGGTGAGCGTTGCAACCGAAAAGGAGTAGGGAGGCACCATGATGACGGACACGGAACGCAGACAGACCATCGGACGCCGCGCCTCGGACCTGCAGCGCGAGCAGGAGCTCGCCATGCTGCGCGCGGAGATCGAGATCCTGATGAACGAACGCGAGCATCTTCTGCGCACCACCGGTGCGGCGGCGATGTTCGTCGCCAAGCTCGACAGCCACGTCCTCCCGCAGAACACCATCGAAGCCGCCGACATCCTGGCCGGTGCGATCAACCAGCTTCCCGAAGAGACGCTGAGCGACGCCGTCGAGCGCGTTCGCGAAGAGTGGGGTGAGACCCTGGGGGACAAGAAACCGGATTGAGCACTTCCGGGACCTCGGTCGCGCACGCGGCCTCGTCCGTTGGTGTGCGTACGCGGTCGCTGAGGCGCCGCAACCGGTACCGCATAAGCGCTCGCCCGGCCGCGCCCACGCCCGGACTGGAGCGACCAGCCGTTCGCTGATGGGCAGGCTGCGGTACTCCTCCAAACGAGAGAGGAGCGAGTGCCCCGCCGGATCGATACCGCGCCCGCCCCGGGGCCTCTAGACTGTCGGATGCTGGGGGTTCTTCGCCACACAGTCCGCACGTACGGGTTGCGGTCGCTCCTCGAGCAGTTCCCCTGCCCGGTCCTCCCTCCTTAAGCCGGGCCCCCGGAGGCGAGTCGTAAGACTCGCCTCGTTTTTTTCCGCGCGTAGCCTCTCCGAGTCGCGGATCGGCAACCTCGCGTCGCAAGGTTCGGCCGGCGCGGCCCGGCTGAGCTACGCGTCGAGCCGGGTCTTCATTCCTCGCTGCCTGGAGGGCACAGCGGTCGCGTCATGTCCTCGGGCCTGACCCACTGGTCGAACTGTTCCGGCGTGAGGACACCGAGCTCGAGGGCGGCCTCCCTCAGGCTGAGATTCTCGCGGTAGGCCATCAGGGCGATCTGCGCCGCTTTCTCGTAGCCGATGCGCGGGTTCAGCGCCGTGACCAGCATCAACGAGTTGTTCAGGTGCTCCCGGATACGCGTCTCGTTGGGCTCGATTCCCCGCGCGCAGCGCTCGTCGAAGGCGCGCACGCCCTCGGCGAGCAGCTGCACCGATTCCAGCACGTTGTGCAGGATCACCGGCTTGTAGACGTTGAGCTGGAAGTTGCCTTGCGAGCCGGCGAACGCCACCGCGTGGTCGTTGCCGAATACCTGCACCGCGACCATGGTCAGCGCTTCGCACTGGGTCGGGTTGATCTTGCCGGGCATGATCGAGGACCCCGGCTCGTTCTCCGGGATCGTGATTTCGCCAATGCCGGCGCGCGGCCCTGAGGCATACCAGCGCACGTCGTTGGCGATCTTCATCAGCGCCCCGGCGAGCGTGCGCAGCGCGGCGCTCGCGTTGACGATGGCGTCGTGCGCGGAGAGTGCGGCGAACTTGTTGGGCGCCGAATGGAAAGGCTTACCGGTCTCCTGCGCAATCCACTGCGCGACCGTGTCGGCAAAGCGCGGGTCGGCGTTCAGCCCCGTGCCCACCGCCGTGCCGCCCATCGCCAGCGCGTAGAGGCCCGGCAGCGTGCCGCGGATCGTGTCGATGGCCTGATCCAGCTGCGCCGCCCAGCCCGAGATCACTTGGCCCAGGGTGATCGGCGTGGCGTCCTGCAGGTGGGTGCGGCCCACCATGACGATGAGGTCGAAGGCGCGCGACTTGGCCTCGAGGGTGTCGCGCAGCGCGTGTAACGCGGGGAGCAGCACGTCCTCGAGCTGCTCGACCGTCGCGATGTGCATGACCGTGGGAAAAGCGTCGTTGGAGGACTGGCCGCGGTTGACGTCGTCGTTGGGATGGATCGGCTGCTTCGAACCCACCACGCCGCCGGCGAGCTGGATCGCACGGTTGGCGATGACCTCGTTGGCGTTCATATTGGTCTGCGTGCCCGACCCGGTTTGGAAGACCGCAAGAGGAAACTCCCGATCCAGCTTCCCGTCGATGACGTCCTGAGCGGCGCGCGCGATCAGATGGGCCTTGTCCGGCGGCAGCTGACCCAGCTCGGCGTTGGCCAGCGCAGCGCACTTCTTGACAACGCCCAGCGCGCGGATCACCGCCCGGCTCCATCGGAAGCGCTCTGCACCGATCGGGAAGTTCGCCACAGCGCGCTGGGTCTGAGCGCCCCACAGCCGCTCGGCCGGGACCGGCACGGGGCCGAGTGCATCC
>DAIQQA010000088.1:0-20370 GCA_036787045.1 Burkholderiales bacterium
GGGATCTGGTTCGGCGTGCTCGCCGACCCGGACTGGTGGCGGGCGGTGTGGAACACGCTCGTGTTCACCGCGCTGTCCGTATCGTTCGAAGCGTGTCTGGGCGTGGCCGTTGCCCTGGTGCTGAACGCGAGCTTCCCCGGGCGCGGCCTGGTGCGCGCCGCCGTGCTGGTGCCCTGGGCGGTGCCCACCATCGTGTCCGCGAAGATGTGGGCCTGGATGCTCAACGACCAGTTCGGCGTCGTCAACCGGTCACTGCTCGCGCTGGGACTGATCGACACCCCGCTCGCATGGACGGCGGACCCGCACCTGGCGATGGCCGCGGTGGTGATGGTCGATGTGTGGAAGACCACGCCCTTCGTTGCACTGCTGGTGCTGGCTGCGCTGCAGATGATTCCGGAGCAATGCTACGAAGCCGCACGGCTGGACGGCGCCGGGCCACTGCAGCAGTTCGCCTACATCACGCTGCCGCTGATCCGGCCGGCGCTCACGGTGGCGGTCATTTTCCGCGCGCTGGACGGCCTGCGCGTGTTCGACCTGATCTATGTGCTGACTTCGCACAGTCCCGACACCATGTCCATGTCGGTGTACGCGCGCCAGCAGCTCGTGGACTTCCAGGACCTGGGTTACGGTTCGGCAGCGTCCACTCTTCTCTTCCTGGTTGTGGCGCTGTGCACGGTGGTGCTGATCGGCGGGACGCGGCTGCGCCTGGCTGCGCAGGTGCAGCGATGAGCCGGTCGCTTCGCACCCTCGGGGCTTGTTTGCTCGGTGCGCTGGTCGTGGCGTGGGCCGTCTTTCCCCTCTATTACGCGCTCGTCACATCGGTGACCCCGAGCGGGAGGCTGTTCGACGTCGGCTGGTGGCCGGCAGGCTGGACGGCGGCGAGTTATGCCGGGGTGTTCCGTGAGCAGCCCTTCGCTTTGAACATTCTCAACTCGGTGGTCGTCGCAACCGGCGTGGTTGGAGTGTCCCTGCTGCTGGGGTTGACGTCGGCGTACGCCTTGAGTCGCATCGAGTTCCGCGGCCGCGGGATGCTGCTGGGGGTGGTCCTGGGCGTATCCATGTTCCCGCAAGTGGCGGTGCTGGCCGGGATGTTCGAGCTGATCCGCTGGTTGGGACTGTACAACAGCAGATCGGGGTTGGGCCTGTCGTACCTGATCCTGACGCTGCCCTTCACGGTGTGGCTGCTGACGACATTCATGCGCGACGTGCCGCGCGAGCTGGAAGAGGCCGCGATCATGGACGGTGCCACGCCGTGGACGATCGTCACGCGCATCTTCGTCCCGCTCATGGCGCCGGCTTTGGTCAGCACCGGCCTGCTCGCATTCGTGGCGGCCTGGAACGAGTTCCTGTTCGCGCTTACCCTTACGTTGACGGAAGATACACGCACGGTGCCGGTGGCCGTCGCGCTGATGAGCGGCGCCAGCGCGCATGAGCTGCCGTGGGGCAGGATCATGGCCGCATCGGTGGTGGTGTCGGTGCCCATCGTGCTGCTGGTGCTGGCGCTGCAGCGGCGCATCGTCGCCGGGCTGACCGCCGGTGCCATCCGAGGCTGAGCGAGCCGCGGGGCCTTGCACTGGTCGTCGTGCGTAGCCATGCAACGACAGCCAGTGGGCACGGGTATTCATATTGCTTCCCGCCGTGCTGATCATCTTACGGTGCAACTCATCTCCCGGAGGCAGTATGCAGCGTTACCTGGCCTTGCTCGTCATTGCGTCGATTGCTGTTTCGGGCTGCACCAGCACCGGCAGTGCGTCGGGCAAGCGGCCCATGACCAACATGGAGAAAGGGGCCATCATCGGCGCGGCGAGCGGCGCGGTGATCGGCGCCGTGGCCTACAAGAAGAACCGCACAGCCGGTGCCGTCGTCGGCGCGGTGGGCGGCGGCCTGGCCGGCGGCGCGGTCGGCGCCTACATGGACAGCCAGAAGAAGGACCTGGAAAAGAACCTCAAGAAGGAGATCGAGTCTGGCGCCGCCAAGGTGCAGAAGATGGACAACGACGTGGTGAAGATCACCATGACCAACCAGACCGCCTTCGACACCGGGTCTGCCGAGATCAAGCCAGGCTTCCACACCACGATGGACAGGGTGGCCGACGTTGTAATCCGCTATGCCAAGACTACACTCACCATCGTCGGTCACACCGACAGCGTGGGCAGGGAAGAGTACAACCAGAACCTGTCCGAGCGACGTGCCCTGTCTGTGGCGCGCTACCTGGAGTCCAAGGACGTGAACCCGATGCGGCTGGCGACTCTGGGCAAGGGCGAGTCGGCGCCGATTGCGAGCAACGGCTCGGAGTCGGGGCGGCAGGCCAATCGTCGGGTCGAGATCTTCGTCGAGCCGGTGGTGGCCAACTGATCGTCGTCCCGGTCCCGGAGCCGGACCGTCGCAGGGGAGCCCCTCGGGCTCCCCTTTCTGTTAGTGCGGTTTCGCCACCGCATTTCCGCTCCTTGCTCCTTCGGATGAGCGTCGGGCCGGCGGCAGGATGTCAGCCAGCCATCGCGCGTTGGAACGCTTCGGCCAGATGTGCGCCAGTCGTTCGGTTCCAGGTCTCGTTCACATAGAGGACGAACACTGCATCGTCGGGGCCTCTGGTTGGCTGCGGCAGGAAGATCCCCTGCGGACGCAGTCGCTCGGGCAGGGCCTGCGCCTTTGCACCCGCGACGATCACTCTGAAGATGTTGGTGCCGTTGCGCACGCGTTCGATCCGCACCGCTCCGCCCGAAACCGAGCGGATGAACTCTTCAGAGACCGCGACCGCCGATCTCAGCCGTTCGACGAACCCTTCCGCGTAGCGTCGCGCCAGCATGGCGAACGGCCAGGCGTTGAAGATCGCACCGCCGAACATGCGGCGCACATGGAACATTCCGTCCAGCGTGGCGGCAGGCCCGGCGAGAATGGCGCCATTCATGGCGTTGAAGTACTTCCAGAGCGATACGTACACCGTATCGAACGGCGCTGCATAGTCGGCGGGCGAAATGCCGGTGTACGCCGAGGCGATGAAGAGGCGCGCGCCGTCGAGATGCAGCCCGACATCACGACGCCTGGCTTCCGCGCATATTCGTGCCATCTCTGCATGATCGAATAACTCTCCGGAGCGTCGGCGGACCGGTGACTCGATGGATATTGCCCCCACAGAAGCAGATACGCGCCCGGTTGCCGTGCGCCTGAGTACCCGGTCGACGTCGGCCCAGGTGAACGTGGCCCGGTCCGGGGCGACCGGCAGCAGTGTGAGGCCGCTCAGGATCTGAGTCGAGTCGCCGGTGTCGTTGTAGACATGACTGACCTCCTGGACGACAACGCGGCGCCGGTCACCGGCCAGTGTGCGCAGCGCGAGGTGGTTTGCGAGCGTGCCGGTCGGCATGAACAGCGCCCGCTCTTTCCCGAGCACGCGCGCGAAGTACGCCTCGACCTCCTCCACGACGCCGCCCAGTCCGTAGATGTCTTCAGCCGGCGCCTGCGCCGCGCACAGGCGGGCAAGCTCAGCGACCGTTTCGGACGGACTGAGCCCCAGTCCATCGTGTTCGAGATGAACCGTCGACGAGGTCGTATGCGAAGCCGCCTCGGCGGCGCCCGCGGTCTGCAGGGGAATGCCGAACACCGCAGCGGCAACCCCGCTGATCTCGAGAAACTGGCGACGGGCCGAGTCGTGCATGATTCCTCCCACTCTGTGAGATCGTTGCGCATCATCATCCGAGCGGAGTAACGAGGGAGTCAAGTGCGGGCCTGCTGGCGCCGAGCTTCACACAACTTTACGCGCGGCACAAAGCCCAGCAACAGCCCGGCCCTAGCATGCCAACCATTCGCTGCATGGTGCGGCGAAGAGCCCAAGAGCAAAGGAGCATGCGATGAGCGAGCACAACCCTATCTCTTCCAACCCGGCCAGTGGGTCCGATGCGGGCCGGGAAGCGCCGAAGCGGCGCCGCTTCATTGCCGGCCTAGTTACCGGCGGCCTGCTGGGTGGCCTTCTGGCCACGAGCATCGGCGCCTGGTCGAACCATCAGGGCGGCCCGGGCGGATGGCATGGTGGCGGACGCTGGTGCCGGACCTCCATGAGCCCGGAGGCGCAGCGCGAGCGCGTGGAATTTGCCACGGACTGGATGCTGAACAAGCTGAACGCCACCGACGCTCAGCGCGCCGAGATCAAAACCATCGTTGCGGCGACGCTGCAGGACCTCGCACCCGTGCGTGACGAGCACCGTCAACACCGCGAGGCGTTCCTGGCCGCGTTAACGCAATCCAACGTGGATCGTGCCGCCTTGGAGGATCTGCGCCGCGCAGAGCTGCAGTTGGCGGAGACCGCGTCGAACCGGATCGTTACCGCGCTGGCCGACGTGGCCGATGTGCTGACCCCAGAGCAGCGTGCCGAGCTGGTGAAAATGGCGGAGCGGTTCCGGCACTAACTCTCGCGGCGGGAGGCTTAGCCTCTCGCCTGCGCTTGGAGTCTCTCGCCCACTCGGTGGGACAATACGCGCCTGTCGTGCCGAATCGGGCCTGCATGCGGCCCTGCGAACCTACATGCCCGACCGTATCCTGATGATCGAGGATGACGAGAGCCTGGCGGCCATGGTTGCCGAGTACCTGGCCGGCCTCGGGTTCACCGTGGTCGCTCGCGGGACCGCAGCGAGCGGGCTCGACGCCCTGGGCAAAGGCGGGTTCGACGCCCTGATCCTGGACGTCATGTTGCCCGACTCCGACGGCTTCGAGGTGTGCCGGCGCGTGCGTGCGGGCTCCGACCTGCCAATCTTGATGCTCACGGCGCGCGGCGATGAGACCGACCGTATCGTCGGCCTGGAGCTCGGTGCTGACGACTACCTGCCCAAGCCCTTCAACCCGCGCGAGTTGGCGGCGCGTCTGCGCGCAATCCTGCGCCGGCGAGGCGGTGCCGGTGCGCGCGGCGAGACGCTGCGCTTCGGACGGCTGGAGATCGACCGGGCTGCCCATGCAGTGCGGGTCGACGGCGCACAGCGCTCCCTCACCAGCCATCAGTTCGAGTTGTTGTGGGCTCTGGCGCGCAACGCCGGCAGGGTGATGTCGCGGGAGGCGCTAATGGACGCTGTGCGCGGCGAAGCGCTCGAAGCCTTCGACCGCAGCCTTGATGTGCACGTGTCGCGCATCCGCGCCGCCATCGAGGACGATCCCAAGCAGCCGCGCCGGATCATCACCGTGAGGGGCGCGGGCTACCTGTTCGCCAGGAAGCAGGACGGGCACGAATGAGGCGCCTCTACCTGCAGGTGTACCTCGCATTCGTCGGGGTCCTGCTGCTGTTTGCGGCACTGATGGCGCTGGCGTGGTGGGTGCTGCCAGAGGAAGGGCGGGAGCGACCCCACCTCGATGCACTCGCCGGGCTGATCGCCGAGTCGCTGCCTGCCCAGGCCACTGGCGATGTTGTGCAGCGCCGGGTGCAGGACCTGGCTGCGCGCTTCGATGCAGACCTCACCCTGCGCGCAGCCGACGGGGCCCTGCTGGCGGCGGTGGGCGAGGCGCTGCCGGCGCTCCCGCCAGAGCGCACCACAAGCGGATGGCTGCACGGGCGCGGGGGTCCCCGCGTTGCACTGCGCCTCCCCGACGGGCGCTGGCTGGTCGCGCGGTTCCAGCATCGCTATCGCCCCCCTGGTCTGCTGATTGCCCTGCTGGCGCTCGCGGCAGCGGTGGCCCTCGGCGCCTATCCCCTTGCGCGCCGGATCACGCGGCGACTCGAGCGGCTGCAGGTGCGCGTGGAGGCGCTGGGCGCGGGCGACCTTACGGCGCGCGTCGAGGTGGAAGGCCGCGATGAGGTCGCCGAACTGGCCCGCAGCTTCAATCACGCCGCAGAACGGATCGCACAGCTGGTCGGCGGACACAAGACGCTGCTCGCACACGTGTCGCATGAGCTGCGAACACCACTGGCGCGCATGCGCATGGCCCTGGAGCTGCTCCCCGGCAATGAGCGTCCCGAGCTGAAGGCGAAACTGGGCAAGGACATCGGTGAGCTGGATGGCTTGATCGGCGAGCTGCTGCTGGCAAGCCGGTTGGACGTCTTGGAAGGTCTGACCCGGGCCGAGGAAGTCGAGTTGCTCGCGCTGGCCGCGGAGGAGGCCGCGGAGCACGGAGTGCAGGCCGCAGGCGAGCGGGTCACGATCCAGGGCGATCCGCGCCTGCTGCGCCGGTTGCTGCGTAACCTGTTGCAGAATGCGCGGCGGTACGCGGCCGGCGCAGCGGTGGAGGTGAGCGTGCGGCCGTTGCCTTCCGGCGCGCGCCTCAGCGTCGCCGACCGCGGACCGGGCGTGCCGGCGGCCGAACGAGAGCGCATCTTCGAACCCTTCTACCGGCCGCCGGGGCTTCCGGAGACCGGTGAGGGAGTGGGGCTGGGGCTCGCACTGGTGCGCCAGATCGCCGCGCGCCACGGCGGGACGGCGCGCTGCCTGGCGCGTGATGGCGGTGGCACCGTGTTCGAGGTAGATCTGGCGAAAGAGGCGGCATGAGCGCCTGCTGACCCTGCCGGCGCTGTGGCATGCTCGCGGTTTCCACCGGGCCGCTGGGCCAAGCAGCTCGCACCGCGCATCGATCGAACCGACCCGTGGGCGGTGCTTTCGTGCTGCCTCAGCGCCGCAGAACAGGAGGCTGAAGATGGCGGTGACAGACAGGATCTCGCAGCTGCATGCGGAGATGACACGCTGGCGGCGCGACCTGCATGCGCATCCCGAGCTGGGCTTCCAGGAGACCCGGACCTCGGCAGTGGTCGCCGGGTTGCTGGAGGAATTCGGCTGCGACGAGGTGCATCGCGGTGTGGGGCGCACCGGGGTGGTCGGCACGCTGCGCGCGGGCCGCAGCACGCGCTCGCTGGGCCTGCGCGCGGACATGGACGCGCTGCCTATGGGTGAGGCGAACGATTTCGAGCATCGTTCGCGCCACGAGGGGCGCATGCACGCCTGCGGCCACGACGGGCACACGGCAATGCTGCTGGGTGCGGCGAAGTATCTGGCGCAGACCCGCGACTTCGACGGCGTGGTGCACTTCATCTTCCAGCCCGCGGAGGAGGGGTTGGGTGGTGCGCAGGCGATGATCTCCGACGGGCTGTTCGAGCGCTTTCCCTGCGAGGCGATCTTCGGCATGCACAACCGTCCGGGTTTGCCGGTAGGCAAATTCGCGGTCAGGAGTGGCCCGATGATGGCCGGCGGCGGCTTCTTCGACATCGAAATCACCGGCAAGGGCGCGCACGGCGCGCGCCCCGAGTCGGGCATCGACCCGGTGCTGGTCGCTTCGCACATCGCTGTGGCGCTGCAGTCGATCGTTTCCAGGAACGTGCCGCCTACCGAGACTGCGGTGGTGTCGGTGACCAAGATCCAGGGCGGCGATGCCTACAACGTCATCCCGCAGACCGCCCGCCTGGCGGGGACCGTGCGCGCATTCTCGCGCGAGGTGATGGGGCTGATCGAGGCGCGCCTGCCGCATATCGCCGCAGGCGTCGCACAGGCCTTCGGCGCGCAGGCCCAGTCCCAGGTCCGATTCATCTTCGCTCCCACCGTCAACAACCAGGACGAAGCGGAGTTCGCGGCGCGCATCTGCGGCGAGGTGGTGGGTGCGCAGAACGTCGAGCGCAACCCGCCGTTAATTATGGCCTCGGAGGACTTCTCCTTCATGCTCGAGACGGTCCCGGGCTGCTACCTCAACATCGGCAACGGTTCCGGCACGGGCGCCTGCGAGGTGCACAACCCGGCGTACGACTTCAACGACGACGCGCTGCCG
This sequence comes from Burkholderiales bacterium, assembly GCA_036787045.1. Taxonomy (GTDB): domain Bacteria; phylum Pseudomonadota; class Gammaproteobacteria; order Burkholderiales; family SHXO01; genus SHXO01. The sequence goes on from DAIQQA010000088.1 coordinate 7,726, forward strand.
CTGGGGGCCAGCTTCTACGCCCGGCTGGTCGAAACGCGGCTGGCGCGGGACTAAGACTAAAGGCAACCTCTCACCACGAAGACACGAAGGAAAGCCAAACGAGTCCTGGGGTGTAAGCAACCGGCTCGAGTCACACAGCGCGAGGGCTGTGTGCGCGGGATAATCGGCAACCGATAGTTGTTGGTTTTCTTCGTGCCTTCGTGCCTTCGTGTCGTCGTGGTGAGCGGTTGTCTTTGCCGTTGCCGGTACGGGCTTTGTTCTCACCGCAGCGTGCCGCGTGACGACAGGCTACGCGTCGTTGCGCCAGGCCTGGTACTCCCACTCGAAGAGGCGGTTGGCCTCCTCGGGGCCCCAGCTCCCGGCGGGATAGGTGTGGATGAAGTCGCGCTCCTGCGCCCAGAACTTCAGGACGGGATCGACCACGCGCCACGCCCACTCGACCTCGTCGAAGCGGATGAAGTTGGTGGCGTCGCCGCGGATGACATCCAGCAGCAGCGCTTCGTAGGCATCGATGGCGCGCTCGCCGTCGCCGCGATAGCCGGCGTTCATCTGGATCATGCGGGTGTGCAGCCCCAGCCCCGGCTGGCGCGCGTGGATCTCCAGGTGCATGCTCTCGGCCGGCTGCAGGCGCAGCACGATCCAGTTCGGGTCCATGTTCTCCAGCGGCGTCTCCTGGAACAGCTGCTGGGGCGGATGCTTGAAACGGATTGCGATCATCGACTGCTGCCGCGCGAGGCGCTTGCCGGTGCGCAGATAGAACGGCACTCCGCGCCAGCGCCAGTTGTCGATCAGCAGCTTGGCGGCGACGAAGGTCTCCGTGACGGAGTCCGGCTCCACCCCCGCCTCCTGCTGGTAGCCGGGAACCTGTCGGCCGCCCATGTTGCCGGCAGCATACTGGGCGCGAAATGCGTGAGCGTGCAGTGCACGGCGGGGAATCGGGCGGATCGAGCGCAGCACCTTGACCTTCTCGTCGCGCAGGGCGTCGGCTTCCAGTGCCGGCGGCGGTTCCATGGCCGCCAGCGTGAGCAGCTGCATGAGATGGTTCTGCAGCATGTCCCGCAACGCGCCGACCTGGTCGTAGTAGCCGGCGCGCGTCTCGACGCCGGCGCACTCTGCCACCGTGATCTGCACGTGGTCGATGTAGTTGCGGTTCCACAACGGTTCGACCATGAGGTTGGCGAAGCGGAACACCATCAGGTTCTGCACCGTTTCCTTGCCGAGGTAGTGATCGATGCGGAAGATCTGATGCTCGTCGAAATGTCGGTGCAGCACTTCGTTCAGCACACGCGCGCTCTCCAGGTCTTCACCGAAGGGCTTCTCGACCACCAGCCGATGCAGGCCGCGGGGGCGGTTCAAGCCGACCGCGGCGAGCTGCTCGGCGACCGTGCCGAAGTCGCTGGGCTTGATTGCCAGATAGAAGACCAGATTGGAGCAAACGCCGGTCTTGGGCTTGGAGATCTCTTCCAGAAGACGGCGGTATCCTTCAGTGTCGTGCAGGTCGCCGCGCACGTAGGAGCAGCGCCGGGCGAAGCGGCCGTAGATCTCCCGATCGAACTTGTCTGCGAGGCTTCCTCGCAGGGTCGCTTCCACGTGAGCGAGCCAGGTCGCGTCGTCCCACTCGCGCCGTGCGTAGGCGATGAAGTTGGTCACTGCGGGCAGGCGCCCAGCCTGCTCGAGGTGGTACAGCGCCGGGAGCAGCTTGGTGGTGGCAAGATGGCCGGTGGCGCCGAAGATCACGAAGCTGCACGGGTACAAGCGCTCTTCTTGATTCACGGTCACAATGTGCTCCGCCGTGTGGATGCCGGGCAGCCTACCTCCCTTTGCGTCCCGTCACAACGACGTCGCGCTGGCGGGATGGCGGGCCGGTGCCCCACTGGCCCGCGCGCAAGAGGCCGCTGGGACCGTGTGCCATGCGCGCGATGACGTGGCGCTGCTGCGTGTGCCGGACACGATCTCTTCCACTGGATTCGACCTAATACATGCTGCGAACGTTCTCATCATGCCTGCGAGTCTTGCTTGCAGCCTTGATCGCGCTGCCCCCCTGCCCGGCGCCTGCAGGGCAGCCTCTGCCCGCACTGGGCGTCGATGAGTACCAAACCACTGTGTCCGGCGTCTCTTCCGGCGGGTACATGGCGGTTCAGTTCCATGTCGCGTACTCGAGAACGGTGCGTGGCGCGGGCGTCCTGGCGGCCGGCCCGTATTATTGTGCCCAGGGCAGCGCGTGGACTGCCCGGTACAACTGCATGCAGCCGGGGGCGTGGACCGCCATGCCGGGCACCGCGGTGCTGGTCACGCAGACCCAGATCCTGGCACGTGGCGGATTGGTGGACGATCTGGCCAATCTGCGCACGTCCCGGGTCTGGTTGTTCTCGGGACGCAACGACGACACCGTGCGGCCGGCGGTGGTGGATGCGCTGGCGGACTACTATGCCCGCTTCGTGCCCGCCGGGCAGATCGCCCAGGTGCGCGACGTGGGCGCAGGACACGCCATGATCACCACCGACTTTGGCAGCGCGTGCAACACGACCGCGTCGCCTTATCTCAACGACTGCGACTTCGACGCGGCTGGCGTCCTGCTCGCCCATCTGTACGGGTCATTGCTTGCGCCGTCTACACAACCGCACGGCGAGCTGCTGCGCTTCGGCCAGGTGGAGTTCGCCAAGTCGCCCTACGCCGTCAGCATGGATGACGAAGGCTTCGTGTACGTGCCGCAGATCTGCCGTGCGGGCGGCTGCCGCGTGCACGTGGCCTTCCATGGCTGCGCGCAGGGCAAGGAACAGATCGATGAGCAGTTCGCGCGGCATGCCGGCTACAACCGCTGGGCAGACACGAACCAGATCGTCGTGCTGTACCCACAGGCCATCGCGCGCTATGGCTGGGGCCCGTGGCCCTGGCCTACGAGCTTCGTGTTCAATCCGAACGGCTGCTGGGACTGGTGGGGTTATACCGGAGTGAACTATCACACCAAGGCGGGTGCGCAGATCCGCGCGGTGAAGGCGATGCTGGATCGGCTCGGATCCCAGCCGCCTTGACGAGAACTACGTCAACCGCTCACCACGAAGGCACGAAGACACGAAGAAGATCAAGTAAGCGCTATCCGCGGCGCACATGCTTTCGTCAATTCGCGACACGTGCGGTGCGTTCAACACCGCACCCGTCGAGCCGGGGTCTCACAACGCTATTGTCGTGCCTTCGTGTCTAAATGGTGAGAGGCGGCTCGCAAGAACGGTGGGGCGTCACACCGGCTTGCAGAAGGTGATCGACTCGTACCCCACCCAGCACCAGGTCATGGCGGTCATCGGCTCGGCGTCGATGTCGATCTTCCAGTCCTGGGCGCTGCTGAAGGGGCCGACGATCATGTGCTCGGCGATTTCGCAGTCCTTCCCCGGCGTCTCGGCCGCACGCGCGGCCTCGTAGGCCTTCTGCCGGCGCGCTTCCCAGGCGCGCTTGAACGCCTCGAGGGCGTCCTCTACGGCGTCGTCGCCGATGCCGTTGCCAACGACCAGTTCGTAATGGAAACGGGCAACCGGCGGGCAGTTCAGGACGTCGACGATACCGCGCTTGGGCGCGCCCTCCTTCCTTTTCTTCTCGCGCTTCTTCAGCTTGGCTTCGCTATCGAGCTTCCTCTCCTCTTTCTTCCCCATGCCTGCCCCCGAATTTTCCCCGAAGAAACAAAATGTTCACACGGCTGCGGACGGCAGCGGCTCACTCTAACCGGGGGGCTGCCGGGAGGTCAACCAGATAGGGGTGACGCGGTTTCCCTGAGCAAGTTCGCGGGCCAGCAGGAACAGCACGCCGGCGTTCAACACGTGCCAGAGGAAATGGGTTCCCAGCGGGAAGGTGTCGCAGACCTGCGGGTCGATGGTGCGCAGAGCGAGCGAGACGCAGAACAGCGAAATGCCGAACAGGAACACGCGCCAGCCCGGTCGCCCGGTGGCGCGCAGGAACACGGCAATCGCCAGCAGACCGGCGACGTAGGGGAAGTAGGCTCCCGACTGGTTGAGGAAGCCGGTCGGTAGGAAAGCGGGCGTGAAGTAACTGGCCACCGTGAACGAGCCTGCGCCGAGCAGCGCGATCCACAAGTGCAGTCCAGCCGTGTGGCGCAGGAACGCGTACAGGAAAACACAGCCGAAGAGCAGGATCGACAGCGTGTCTGCCAACCCGGCCCAGACCGTCGCCACGGTGTGAAACAGCAAACTGCACAGCCCGATCAGGCCCAGCAGCGCCGGAAGCGAACGCACCGATGGGGCGACCGCCGCGCCGGCGCTGCGCGTGCTTTCGACGGCCTGCCAGAGGAGGACGGCCGCTACCAGGAATGCGGCGTTGGTCACTGCGTTGAGGGGTTCGGACCACAGGGTCGGGTCGGTGCGCTCGCAATAAGCGTCGACGCTGCTCAGCAGAGACATGATTTCCCCGATGTCACGGCAGACGCGTGATCAACTCGCGGGCACACTCGCGCACGACTTCTTCGAACGGTACGGTGGTCTCCGCCGGGGTTTCGTAGGCGGTAGTCAGCTCGTTCTGCCCTTCCCAGGCGATGTCGCCCTCCAGGCTGTCCCAGATCTGCATATAGATGCGGATGTTCGCGGACGGGGTGAACACCACGCTCAGCCCAAAAACACCGAAGCGTTCTCTGGCGTACTGGCTGAACCGCGGCAGCTTGAGCTGTGCGAGGTAGCGGGCGCCCGCGGCCTCCCCGACCGCGCGCAGCGTCTGCGGATCGAACGCGCCGGTGTCCCGATACACCAGCAACATGCGCTGATAGTCGGACGTGAGCCCGGCGCGGTTGATGGCCGACAGGGTCTGCGACAGCCCGACGATGCGCAGATCCTGCCGCTGCTCCTTGACGGCGCTGACGAACGCCAGGGCCAGGGGCTGGCGGTCCTCCTCCTGTCCCGTGACTGTTGCGGGGGTGAGAAAGGCCAGTCCGCCTGTCTCGAGGTCACCGGGTTTGAGGTCGAGGGTTTCGTGCTGCGCCTTGGTCCAGCGCTGCGTGGTAGCGGTGCATCCGGCGACCAGCGCTGCCAAAACGAGAAGCACGCACGCGACAGCGGCATGCCGGTTGCTCGCACGCGGAATCGCCGTCATGCGACTACTTCTTGCAAGGGAATGCTAAGGTCTCCGCGCAGCGCTGCACGTGGTCTGGGGTGCCGATCACGTGATCAGTTCAGGCCGCCGCTGCGTGGGGCGTGAGCGTCAGCGGGGCGAGCGCACCGTTGGCGTCGAAGGAAAACGGCGCCGGGCCCGCGACCGTCTGGAAGCGGTCTCGTCGCTGACGCAGTTCCTCCAGCATCGGCTCCGAGACCTGGATCTCAGCCAGCTGGAGCGTGTTGCGAATGCGCACGATGCGGCAGTCCTGCGGCTTGACCCGTACCACGGTCTTGACCGCGAGCTGGATGGCTTCCCGGTCGGTGTTCATGATCATGGGAATGCCTGCCCCGTCCAGGTTGCAGGAGGTGATGATGTTGGCGTAGGTCGAAGGCACGTCCAGCTCCCGATATAGCCGCATGGTGATGACATCGGCGGAGCCCACTCCGGTGGCGTTGCCCATGGATTCCCGGGTGAGCCCCAGCACGACGATCTTTTTCACCAGCGGCTTGGCCGCCCACTGGACGGCGCGGCGGTTGCGCCCGGTGATGTTCGGGTCGAAGCCCGCGCCGCTGATGTTCTTGCCCATCTCGTCGATGATCAGCACGTCGATCTCGTCGAAGGGCAGCTGCGGCATCATGCGCTTGGCCATGGCCTGCAGGTCCGGCTCGCGCGTGGCCAGCCGCTCGGCGGGGATGATCTCGATCAGCGCGGTCTCGTCGTAGGCATTCTCGACGATGCCCACGCCGAACAACACATTGCGGGCGCGCAGGTTCACGTCGCGGATGCGGGGCAGCAGGTCGGGGAACAAGTCCATGCCGTGCGCGTGGTACGTGCTGGCGCCGACGATCTTGCCGATGCCGATGGCCAGCATCTTGGTCAGCCCGCTCTCGGTTGCGCCGCGGAAGGCGGTGTGAGGCTTGATCCGGTTGATGACGACGATCGCCTCCGCCTCCGCTGCGAAACGGTCCATGTGCACGGGTGTGCCGTCTTCGAGATGTCCGACGACCACGGTGTCCATGGTGGCGCGAACGGGACACCCGGTCGCCGCCTCGGTGATGCCATAGCTTGCCAGGACCTTCTTCTGCCCTTCGGCGGTGGCAGCCCCGTGGCTGCCCATACACGGGAAGATGAAGGGCTGCGCGCCGAGCGCACCCAGCTCGTGAACCACGGCCTTGGCGATCTCACCGATGTTGGCGATGCCGCGACTGCCGCAGCCCACCGCGACGACCTGTCCGGGTTTCACGCGATTGCGTACCTCGGGGCGCTGGAACTCGAGCGCGACGGTGCCGGCGATATCGGTCAGCCGATCGGCCTCGAACTTCTGGCGCACCGTGAGCATGCGCGGCAGCGGAACCTCGAGCCCTCCGGCGATATTGACTTCGATGCGATCGGGAATCATGAACAGCCTCGAATGGATGGCGTGCGAACGCCAGTGTAACAAAGCGTACGGCAGAGCGTTCTCCTAGGCCGCCGGAAGCCGGGTCTGGCGTCTGTTCTGCGCTCATTCGGCAGGGGAATAGCTCTTATGCATGGACGTGCCATTCCGCGTGCTGCAGTCCCCTGCTAAGTTGCACTGCGACGCTGTCGTTATTGCGTCTAGCGCCTGCGCGCCCGACGCAGCGAGGAAAGGATGGGCCATACATGAACTACCTGCAGACGAACGAACAGAAGCCCCACGCCGGGGACTGCCACGACTCGACGGCGGGGCCGGTCGAGTTTGCCTCCCTCAAGCCGCAGAACGTGCGCCTGACCAGCCGTGCGCTGGGGTGGCGGCCGCTCAACTTCGAGCGTCGGGAGGCTGCGCCCGACAGCGACTGCCTGCCGGCGGGAAGCACCGAGCATCTGGTCTTCGTGAGCCTCGCCCCCGGACATGTGCAACGCGAAGCGGACGGCGCATTGGTCGAGCAGGAGTTGATGCCGGGCTGCGTCGCGGTGCAGCCCAGCGGCCAGTCGGTGCGCTGGAGCTGGGACACCCGGCTCAGCTTTTCCGTCATGAGCCTGGAGCCTGCCTTCCTCGACCGCGTTGCGCGGCAGGTGTTCGATCTGGAGCCCGGCGACTACCAGCTGCTGGCCTCCGCACGGGAGCAGGATTCGGTCATCTCCAACATCGCCGGTGTTCTTGCACGCGAGGCGCTGCGCGCGGATGTGGGCGGGAAGCTCTACGCAGAGTCGCTCGCCAACATTCTGGCGGTGCACCTCCTGCGCAACTACAGCTTGCGGCTCGGGGCCGCGGATGGACCTGATGAGGACCGGCCCACGGAGGCTTCGCACAAACCCAGAGCGGTTGCCGACGCCATTGCCTACCTCCAGGCCAACTTCTCGCGCGACATCAAGCTCGAGGACGTGGCTGCCGCGGTGCACCTGAGCCCGTTCCATCTGGCGCGGCAATTCAAGCAGGTCACCGGCGCTACGCCCCACCAGTACCTGGTGCAGGTGAGGGTGAACGCGGCGCGCTCGCTGCTGAGTGCCGGTTCCGGCCAACGTTCGCTGGCTGAGGTGGCGAGCGCGGTCGGGTTCGCCGACCAGAGCCATCTTACGCGCCAGTTCAAGCGGCATTTCGGCGTCACGCCGAGTCGGCTCCGCTGAGGACACCGGCAAGAACGTCCAAGAACTGCGCAAGACTGTCCAAGACCGCGCTGCCGGTCCAGGGTTAATCTGTGCGTAGTTTCGATGCGCGGCCCGCGACCTCGGTCGCGTCGGGTTCCCCATCCGCCCGACCTCCCCGGGCGGACCCCGCGGGCAGACAACGTCTGCGGGACCCCTTCCTCCTCTGGCCGCAAAGGCCTGGACTTTACGGCGGTGTTGATCACCGCCGTCTTTTTTTGCGACCTACACCTTAGAGCGGGGAACGCAGAGTGCGCAGAGGAGAAAACGGAGGACACCGTGACTTGTATGGCGTCCCACCGGCCAGCAAACCGCGTGCACACCACGAGCATTGCCACACCTCTTGCTCGCTCGGTACCTGCAAACTGGAAACTGCCTTTCCTCAGCGTCCTCTCTTTTCCCCTCTGCGTCTCTGCGTTCCCGCTTTACGCAGTAGTCGCCTGAGGTAACGGGCGATAGACGGGAACGACGTAGGGGCCTTCCGGCACCACCGCGATGTGCGCGTCGCCGGCGCTGGCCACGCAGCGCTGCAGGGTCTCCTCCAGCGAGTCTACGACGTTCACGCCGGTCAGCGCGCGCTCCTCCGGCCGCAGGCCGGGGCTGAACAGATGCACAGCGCCCACGCGCATGGGCTTGAGCTGCATCTGGGTCTGCCATTCGTCTACGTCGGCGTGGGCCTTGCGGCTGATGTCGGAGAAGAAGCCCTCCGGCCCACGTTCGATGAGGCGGCGTTGGGCATCCCGATACTCATCCGAGCCTATGCCCTCCGCGCACTCCGAGACGACGACCAGGTTGCCGCCCGGCTCGAGGATGTCGAGCGGACCGACCATGCCCTTGACGGTCTGGTAGTAGGTCTTATCCAGCGGATAGCCGGCTGCGCTGGTCACCACGGTCTTGAACCGGCGCGCGACGGGCACCTGCGCGTAGCGACGGATGAAGTCGACGGCCTCCAGATGGCTCTCGACGACTTCCCCGAAGTTGACGAATGACAGATTGCGATGCTCGTCGATGACCGTGTTGACCGCCAGAACCCGGCGCAGCATGCGCACGATCTCGAGCTGCTCCCGATGCAAAGGGTTGCCCTCCAGCACGCAGTTGTCAGCCTTCGGGTCGGACATGAAACGGGCGTTGTGGAAGGTAGTGATGGTGTCGCGGTGGGCGATTCCGGGCGCGATCACCTTGCGGCCACCGGAGAACCCAGCCATGAAGTGCGGTTCCACTAGGCCGGTCACGATCTTCAGGTCGGCCTCGACGAAGCGCCGGTCCAGCTTGACCACCGTGCCCGAGGCGGTCGTCCCCAGTAGTACATGATCCGCGTCATTGCGCGCGAAGTGGTTCTCCACCCGGACGGTCCGCAGCACCCAGGGGTCGCCAACCAGTTCCTCCAGCTCTTTGCCCTCGTTCGGACGGTGCAGGCCGGTGGCCACCAGGATGCGGATCGACTCGGGCTTGAGGCCGGCTGCCAGCAGCTCGCGCACCAGAACCGGGAGGATCAGGCCGTTGGGCACGGGGCGGGTAATGTCGCAGATGAGTATGCAGGCGGAGCGGGCCCGGCCCGCTTCCTGCATGAGGGTCCCGCTGCCCACCGGCGTCGCGAGCGCTGCCCGCAACGCTGCAGGCGGGTCCTGCAGCAGCGGCATGGCTGGCTTGCGGATGACCGTCACCGACCACTGGTCGGACAGCTCGATGGGCACTGTGCCCTTGCCGTAACTCAGTTCGACCCGCATGGCGTCCTCAATTGCAGGGGGTTGTGACCGATATTGCCCAAGAGCATAGCACCGCGGGACGCGTCGGGGCCGCCTGGCGAAGTTCCCGCCGACTCTCAATTACCAAGGATAACCCCTTGTCGCAAGGGAGTTTCGGGGGCTAGAATCCGGAACATCCTCACCCAGGAGGCATTATGTCTGCATGGAAGAAACTGGTTCTCGTCCCGGCGCTGTCCCTGGCTGTGGCCGTCCCGCCGGCGCTTGCGCTGGATCAGGAGCAGGTCGGCCGCGAGCCGACGACTGCGGAGATGTATGCCGACGGCCTGCTGGCGCGCCCGCTAGGCGTGGTGGCCTCGGTGGTGGGGGCGGCAGTGTTCGTTGTCACCTTGCCCTTTACCCTGCCGAGCAAGAGCGTCGACCGCGCCGCGAAACAGCTGGTCGCGAAGCCGGCACAGTACACATTCAAACGCCCGCTCGGCCAGTTCGACTCTTGCGAGACGCTCCCCGAGAGCTGCAAGTAGGTCGGAGCCAGGGGCGGTTCCTTCAAGCGACCTCGCCCGAGGCGCTTCCAGCAACCACAGAGTTCTCGTTCCGGCCGAACCGCAATGGCCTGGGCTACGACGGCGGGCGCCTGACAGAGGGCGCCTGCGGTCGATATACTTCGAGCGAAGCTGAGAGGGCAGACCCGGCCGCGCGGCGCCTAATGGAAGCGCACCGGCTGGGTCAGTAGGGATTCGAAGCCGCCCAGGAACTCGTCGACTGAGTCGATGGTGGGATCCTCGGCGATGAGACGCTGCAGCGACAGGCGGAATGAGTCCGCGACCTCGCCCTCGAGATAGCCGCCGACTCCCAGCGTCTTGTCGATGAGCTCGTAAGCGTTGAGCCCTGGATACTCGACCACGTGGTAGTGCTGGCTGTTGTATACGATGTTCATGGCGCTCCGGATTTCCAGACCAGCCGAGACAGTTTGGGTCACGTCTGTGCCGGTCCACGACCTTCAGATGATGTAATCCACCTGTGAAATCAAGTGCTCTCGGGCGAACCTACCGCCAGGGCAGCAACTTTCAGGCCACGGAGGAGACAAGTCGTGAGTGTCAAGACGAGACTGGAGGGGCTCGGCCTTGCTCTGCCGGAGCCGGTAGCACCTGCGTTCCAGTACGTGCCGGTGGTCGTGCACGCTGGGCTGGCGTGGGTGAGCGGACAGATCCCCCGGGCAGGCGCGCGGGTGTTGATGACGGGGAAAGCCGGCGGGGAAATCGGGCTGGAACAGGCGCAGGAAGCGGCGCGGGCTTGTGTGCTGCAGGGGCTGGCACAGCTCGAATCGGCGCTCGGCAGCCTCGATCGGGTCGAACGGGTGCTGAAGGTGACGGGATTTGTGGCGTCGGCGCCTGGCTTTACCCAGCAGCCGCAGGTGATCGACGCCGCCTCGGAGCTGCTCGTGCAGCTCTTCGAGGAGGACGGCCGGCATGCCCGCAGTGCGGTGGGAGTGGCCGAGCTTCCGCGCGGGGTGCCGGTTGAGATCGAGCTGGTAGTTGCCGTCCGTAAGTGATTGCTCACATCTGACAACAACAAGGGACGGGGACCATGCAGTACCGCAAGCTGGGACACACTGAGCTGTCGGTGTCGGAACTGTGCCTGGGCACGATGACGTGGGGAGAGCAGAACAGCGAAGCCGACGCGCACGCCCAGCTCGACTACGCAGTATCGCGGGGCGTGAACTTCATCGACGCGGCCGAGATGTATCCCGTCCCGCCGCGGGCCGAGACCCAGGGCCGCACGGAGGCCTATCTGGGCTCGTGGCTACGAGGTCGCCCGCGCAACAAAGTGCTCGTCGCTACCAAGATCACGGCGCCAGGGCGCGGCTTCGCGTGGGTGCGCGGCGGACCCACCGGCATCGACCGACGCAGCGTCCAGGAGGCCGTCGACCTCAGCCTCAAGCGCCTGCAGACCGACTATGTCGATCTCTACCAGATCCACTGGCCGGACCGCTATGTGCCGTCCTTTGGGACCTGGGCGTACGACCCGGGCCAGGAGCGGCCCACGGTCGCGATCCAGGAGCAGCTCGAAGCCCTCGACGCAGTGGTCCGGGCCGGCAAGGTGCGCTACGTGGGGGTATCGAACGAGACGCCTTGGGGGGTCACCGAGTTCGTCCGGCTGGCGCGGGAGGCCGGTCTGCCCCGGATCGCATCGACCCAGAACGCCTACAGCCTGCTCAACCGCACGTTCGAGATGGGGCTTTCGGAGGTGCACCGGCATCTCGACGTCCCGCTGCTCGCATACAGTCCTCTGGCTTTCGGCCATCTCACCGGCAAGTACCTGGATGGCGCCCAACCCCAGGGCGCCCGGCTGACCCGTTTCCCGCCTTTCGGCCAGCGCTACGCCAAGGTCAACGTCCCCGGCGCAGTGGCGGCCTACGTCGAGTTGGCGCGCTCCCGGGGGTTATCCCCGGCAACCCTCGCGCTGGCGTTCGTGCGCCAGCGCTGGTTCACCGCCAGCACCATCATCGGGGCGACCAGCCTGGAGCAGCTCAGGGAGAACATCGACAGCGCACAGGTATCCCTGGACTCGGAGATACTCAGCCGGATCGAGGAGATCCATAACCGCTACCCCAATCCGGCGCTGTAACCGGGCGCGGGCTCGCCCAGTCGGGCCGATTCTCGGCGCAAATTTGACAGAGGGCCCCCAAATCGCCAAAATTGCCGGTTTCGTTCGGAGGGGTTCCCGAGCGGTCAAAGGGAGCAGACTGTAAATCTGCCGGCTATGCCTTCGAAGGTTCGAATCCTTCCCCCTCCACCAGGTTCGAAGGGCGTTGCGGTAGCGGGGATGGTCGGCGCGGCCTTGATCTTCCGGGCCAGCGGGCATGCAGTGCGGAGGACGGCGAGCTCTTGCGGGCGGGTGTAGCTCAATGGTAGAGCAGAAGCCTTCCAAGCTTACGACGAGGGTTCGATTCCCTTCACCCGCTCCAACGAAGGTTTGCGACGAACGGCGCTCCCCCTGCGCGCTTGAGAGATCTTTGGGGTCGAGGGGTTTCGTGGTGGCAGGCGTGCCGCCCATGTAGCTCAGTGGCAGAGCACTCCCTTGGTAAGGGAGAGGTCGAGCGTTCAATCCGCTCCATGGGCACCATCTCATCATTTTTTTCTTGCACAGAGCTTCTTCACGGCAAAGCAGTCAGGAACAGAGGAACCGGCAATGGCAAAGGGCAAATTTGAGCGGACCAAGCCGCACGTGAACGTGGGCACGATAG
>DAIQQA010000234.1:0-6287 GCA_036787045.1 Burkholderiales bacterium
GGGCACCGGAGGCAACCTCGAGTTCTTCGGTGCGCGCCTCGCGACGTTCGCGTCGGTCGAGGTAGTCGATCTGTGCCCGGCGCTGTTGGCGGTGGCGCGGCGGCGCCTGCACGCTCGGCGCAACGTTCTGCTGGTCGAGGCCGACGCGACCGGGTACCGGCCGGCCACCCTCCCGGACTGCGTTTACTTCTCGTATGCGCTTACTATGATCCCCGACTGGCAGCGCGCCATCGACAACGCCATCGGCATGCTCGCCCCGGGCGGTACGCTGGCAGTGGTGGACTTCCATCTCCCGGATGGCGCGCTCGCCGACCGGCTCTGGCGCGCTTGGTTCGGCCACGACGGCGTGTGGCTGTCGGCCGAACACCTGCCTTATCTGCGCAGTCGGCTGGACGTCATCTTCTGCGAGCAGCGGCGCGATGCGGTGCCCTATCTCCCCGGGCTGCGCGTGCCGTATTACCTGTTTCTGGGGTGCAAGCGATGACACAAGCCCGACTTCTCGACGCAGAGACGCAGAGAACGCGCAGGACCGCAGAGCAGAACCGTACACCTCAACGCAAAGCAGGCCTTCTCTACGTCCTCTGCGGCTCTGCGGCTGCATACGGAGGAAGGTGAGAGCCATGGCAAAGGTGCGTTCGATCTTTCTGTCCGACATCCACCTCGGCACGCGTGCGTGCCAGGCGCAGCGCCTGCTCGACTTTCTCAGGGAGTACGACTGCGAACATCTGTTCCTGGTCGGCGACATCGTAGACTTCTGGGCCATGGGGCGGCGCGGGGTGTACTGGTCTGCGCCGATGAACACCTTCGTGCAGAAAGTGCTCAAGCGTGCCCGCCACGGCGTCAAGGTGGTCCTCGTGCCGGGTAACCACGACGAGCTGCTGCGCGAACACGTGGACGCAACCTTCGGCGACATCCGCGTGCATCGCGAGTATCTTCATACTGCCGCCGACGGCAAGCGCTACGTGCTGCTGCACGGCGACGAGTTCGACGTGGTGACGAGATACCACAAGTGGCTCGCGATTCTAGGCGACCATACCTACGCATTCCTGGTGCGCATCAACGTGATGCTGTCCTGGCTGCGCCGGCACCTCGGCGTGTCCGGCTACTGGTCGCTGGCGGGGTACGCCAAGCGCAGGGTGAAGACCGCGGTCAGCTTCATCTACGACTTCGAGGAGTCGGTGGTGCGCGACGTGAAGAGCCGTGGCTGCGACGGCGTGATCTGCGGCCACATCCATGCCGCCACCATCAAGCAGATCGACGGCGTTACCTACCTCAACTGCGGCGACTGGGTGGACAGCTGCACCGCCATCGTCGAGCACTTCGATGGACGCATGGAGCTGATCGAGTGGGGTGCGAGCCCTCCCGCTGTGCCCGAGCCTTCGCCCGCGCAGGTTCAGCTGCCGCTGGGGACTGGCACACAGGCCGCTGCGCGCGGCCGCGTCGAAGAGCCTGTGCGGGAGCATGAGGCGGCCTGAACGGCCACCGCCTGCCGCACCCAGAGTCGCCGTTGCGCCACACTCGCGGCGCTCGCTCGTCTCATCAGCGACCGGACCTGGGCCATCCGCTAGGAGGGCAGCTTCATCGCTATCACCGAGGCCCCGGACGTGACCGACCTCTACAGCCCAGTGGTGGATCCGCTGACCGGACGGCGCTTGATCACTGGGTTGTTCAGCTTCGGCGAGGACAGCTTCGGCGGCCTCTACCTGGTGGACCTTATGCCATGGTGCCGGCGCCTTCGACCTGGGCCTTGATGCTCGGGGCACTGGGGCCGCTTCTGTGGTTGGCTGGCTCACGCCGCTGAAGCGCTACTCCTTGGGCGCCTTGCACCACTTTGGCATGGACTGCAGCACATACTTGCGGCTGGTGGAGTAGCGCACCCCGCGCATCATGATCTCTTCGCCCGAGGCGAGGTTCTTGATGTTGCGGATCTGGTTGATCGACTCGAAGTCGCCCTCCAGTCGGTCGCCGATCTCCACGCGCCCGTCGCTTAGCTGCAGAACGACACCGAACTCGCCCTCCGGTTTCTCCACCAGGACCATCTCGCACTTTGCTCGCGACCAGACGATGGTCGCTTCGCCGGCCTGAGCCGCGAACGACGTGGGGACCAGCACGCCAGCGAGCAGCAAAGAGGCGGCGGGATAACGCTTGGCTTGCATGGGGTTCTCCTTGTGAGGGACGGCGTTGCGCTGACGCCTGTGCTGTGACTCGTGACTGCGCCGCAAGTTCAGGGCCGGCGGCGCGCGCGGCTCATGGCTGCCATGTGACTTCCTGGCTGGTGACGAACCTCAGCTCGTCGTTCCAAGACCGCATAGCGGAACCCGGAACCCGCAGATCGAGGTCGAGCAACTTCTGGATTCCGGTTCTGCCCGCGTGGGCACCCCGGAATGACGGCGTGTGGCGGACCGTCCAGTCGCTGGCTGAGGTCCGTCACCGATCGGGTGCGACCTTGACCAGTTGCTTGCCCAGGTTGGCGCCCTTCAGCATGCCGATGAAGGCAGAGGGTGCATTCTCCAGCCCCTCGGCGACCGTCTCGTGGTACTTGATTTTGCCTTCTGCCACCAGCTTGCCGAGCCGCCCGATCGCGCGGGCATACAGATCCGGGCGGTCGGACACGATGAACCCGCGCAGGTTGACGCGGTTGACCAGCAGCGAGCGCATCATCGTCACCCCGTAGGGTTCGGTCGCGTTGTAATCGGCGATCATGCCGCACAGGGCCACGCGCGAGAAGGCGTTGAGCTGGCGGAACACCGTGTCCATCACCTCGCCGCCGACGTTCTCGAAGTAGCAGTCGATGCCGTCCGGGCAGGCCGCCTTGAGGTCCTCGTGCAGTCTGCCCGCCTTGTAGTCGACGCACGCATCGAAGCCCAGCTCTTCTACCGCGAAATCGCATTTGGTTTTGCCGCCGGCGATGCCTACCGCCCGGCAACCCTGCATCCTGGCGAGCTGCCCGACCACGCTGCCGACGGCGCCGGAGGCCGCGGAGACCACCACGGTTTCGCCGGCGAGCGGCTTGCAGTGCTCCAGCAAGCCGGTCCACGCCGTTGCGCCCGGCATGCCGACGCAGCCCAGGTAGCAAGACAGCGGCACGAGCTTGGGGTCGACCTTCGTCAGCCCTTCGCCGTTGCTGACCGCGTACTGCTGCCAGCCGAGCGAACCCACCACGTAGTCCGCGGCCTTGAACTTCCCGTTGCTGGATTCCACCACCTCGCCCACCGCCCCGCCGGTCATGACCTCGCCGATCTCGACGGGCTTGGCGTAGGACTTCCCTGTGCTCATACGGCCGCGCATGTACGGGTCGAGCGATAGCCAGTGAATCTTCACCAGGATCTGGCCCGGTCCGGGCTTCGGCACCGGGCTCTGGACGATCCTGAAGTCCGACTCCTGCACCCAGCCGGTCGGGCGGCTGGCGAGCAGCACCTGCATGTTGGTGCTCATGTGGCGATCTCCCGTTCGGGTCAGCGCTGCATGATAACCTACAGATCCGCAATGCCCGCGAGCACTCCAGCGATGCCCTACGCCCTGAACGTGTTCAACCTTCTCCCCGGGAAGGAGGATCAGTACCGCGACTACAGTGTCAAGGCCGGCAAGATCATCTACGGGTTCGGCGGGAAGGTCGTGGCCTCCGGCTGGCAGCCGATCCGCCGCATGCATGAGGATCGGGAGCGCCGCTACTTCGTGGTGGTCGACTTTCCCAGCGAAGCCGTTTTCCAGCAGTTCCTCGACGAGGCGCAGCGGCAAGGCATCCACGAGCTGCGCGAGACCGCCTGCACCGATTACATCTGGACGCTGTACGAACCGTGGGATTTGCGCAAGTGGGTGAGGAACGAGCAGTGAGGTGATGCCCGCGGCTCGAGCCTCGCTACACGGTGAGAATCCGGATGCCGGCGCTCGGCCGCCGGACAGCGGGTCCGCGGTGACCTCGGACAGCACCCTGGTCTTGCTCCCCGGGTTGTTGTGCGACGCCGCGCTCTGGGCGCCGCAGGTGACTGCCCTGTCCGAGCGCCACCATATCTGGGTTGCCGATCTGACGCGTCACGACTCGATCGCCGAGATGGCCGCCGCCGTGTTGCGCGAGGCGCCCGTGGAGCGGTTCGCGCTGGCCGGGCTGTCGATGGGCGGCTACGTGGCGCAGGCGGTGGTGCGGCAGTCGCCGCGGCGGGTGGAGCGGCTGGCGCTGCTCGATACCCGGGCGCGCCCGGACGAGCCGGAGGAAACTGAGCGGCGCCGCGCCTTGATGGAGCTGGCACAGCGGGAGCGCGGCTTCGTGCCGGTGACCAATCGCATGCTGCCTTTGCTCGTCCACCCCTCTCGGGTCAAGGACGAGCCGCTGGTGCGCACTATTCGCGGGATGGCCGAGCGCGTCGGCCTTGCCGCCTACCTGCGCCAGCAGACCGCGATCATCGGGCGGCCGGACTTCCGTCCGTCGCTTCCGTCCATCCGCTGTCCGACGCTCGTCCTGTGCGGTCGGGAGGATGCGCTGACCCCGCTCGCATTTCACGAGGAGATTGCCGCGGCCATTCCGGGTGCCCAGCTGCGCGTCATCGAGGCCTGTGGGCACCTCTCCACGCTGGAGCGTCCCGCCGAGGTCAATGCCGCGCTGGCGGAGTGGCTCGACGCATAAGGCGTGAGGCGGGTGACGGCTGGACGATAATGGCCGATCTGCAGGGGTATGACGGACGCCAAGGCATAAGGGCTGCCAGACCGACGCTCCCGCGCTGCGCCTGATGGCTCTCTCCTTTCTCCCTCGTCCGTTCTGCCTCACGCCTCTTGCCTCACCAAGGTATCATCCACGCCTTCACTATCCCACGGGGAATCCCCATGGCAGACGTCAGCCGCCGAGCGCGAGAGCTCGGCACCGAAAACGCATTCGTGGTCCTGGCCGAGGTCAACGCGCTGATCCGGCAGGGCAAGGACATCGTGTCCTTCTGCATCGGCCAGCCCGACTTCCACACGCCGGTCAACATCCAGGACGCAGGCGTGAAAGCGATCCGCGAGGGCAAGCACGGCTATACGCCTTCGGCCGGCATCGTCGAGCTGCGCGAGGCGGTGGCCGGCTACCTCGCGAGCTCGCGACACCTCAAGGTGAGCCCGGACGAGGTTGTGGTCGGTGCGGGCGCCAAGCCCTTCATCGGCTACACCGTCCTGTCGACGACCGACTACGGTGCCGGCGACGAGGTCATCTACCCCAACCCGGGGTTCCCCATATACGAGTCGCAGATCAAGGCCAACGGTGCGGTGCCGGTGCCGCTCTACCTGCGCGAATCGCGGGGCTTCAACTTCGACCCGCAGGAGCTGGCGGACAAGATCACGTCGCGAACCAGGCTGCTGATCCTGAACTCGCCGCAGAACCCCACCGGCGGCGTCATCCCGCGCCGGGACATGGAAGCCATCGCCGACATCCTGCGCAGGCACGAACAGGTCTGGGTGTTCGCCGACGAAATCTACGGCCGCCTCGTCTACGACGGCGAGTTCGCGTCCATCGCCACGCTGCCGGGAATGCAGGAACGCACCATCATCTCGGACGGTTGCTCCAAGACCTGGGCCATGACGGGGTGGCGGCTGGGTTTCGTCGCCAACCGCAGGCTCGCGCCGTTCTTCACCACCTGGATCACCAACACCGAGTCCTGCGCCTCCCAGATCAGCCAGTGGGCGGCGGTAGAAGCGCTGAACGGTCCTCAGGACGACGCGCAGCGCATGCGCGACATCTTCTTCGAGCGACGCAATCTGATCGTGAAGCTGCTCAACCAGGTGCCTGGGGTGACCTGCCAGTCGCCCGGCGGAGCTTTCTACGTGTGGCCCAACGTCACCGAAGCCTGCGCCATGATCGGCGCGAAAGATTCCGAGGAGTTGCGCACTAGGCTGCTGAACGAGGCTGGGGTCGCTGTGCTGGCCGACATCCACTTCGGGCCGCGCGTGCCCAACGAAGGGCAGCACATTCGGTTCAGCTACGCGGCGTCGACAGAGGCCATCCAGAAGGGCGTCGAGCGCATGGCGGAGTTCATCCGCCGCAACACTGTCCGTGCCCGGTCGGCTACTGCTTGAGACCTACCTCTCACCACGAAGGCACGAAGACACGAAGAAAACCCAGAAGAAGGCGAAAAGAAGAATAGCGGACAGGGCTCGGTCCACACCAGACTGCGAAGATGCGGCTACCGTGAACCTGCGAGCTCGATCCCCCGCCCATTGAGAGGTTCAAGGCGTGCGGATGCTCCGGCGCACCACGAACTCGACCAGCTGTTTGCTTTTCTTCGTGCCTTCGTGTCTTCGTGGTGAGAGGTAGCGCTTTA
>DAIQQA010000235.1:0-6278 GCA_036787045.1 Burkholderiales bacterium
GAGGAGTTTCCCCTTGGTCGCTATCGTTTGAGGGTCGAGGAGACGGTGTTCCGGCTGCAGGACTACAATCGCTTCCTGCGTGACAATGCGGCCTCTATCACCGCCTTCAAGGCGACCCAGCAGACTGCCTTCGAGGCCGAGCGCGAGCGCTGGCGGGCGGCAGGCCAGTCGGAGTATGCGTCCGACGCAACGGTCGCCGAGGCGGCGCCGGATAGCGAACTGGATCTGCCGCCCAACGGCCGCGCCGTAGCGACTCCGGTTGCAGGCAATGTGTGGAAGGTTCCCGCCCGGGTGGGCGACCTGGTGGAGAAGGGCGCACCGCTGGTGATCGTGGAGTCGATGAAGATGGAGATCAACGTCGACGCGCCGGTGGCGGGGAAGGTGCTGCAGATCTTCTGCCGCGAGGGCGGGCAGGTGGCGTCGGGGCAGAATCTGGTCGTGCTCGAGGAAGCCTAGATCTTCAGGCTCTCACCGCCAAGGACGCAAAGGACGCAAAGGAAAACCTGATTGATGGCCGCCAAGACGCCAAGACGCCAAGAAAAGAAACTTCTCATCGCTGGACCCTCCGCGCATGCGCTGGGAAGACCATGCACAGGAGTATCGGCTGGGCTCTCGAGCGCTCGCAGCCGTTGGTTTCGGTTTTCTTGGCGTCTTGGCGTCTTGGCGGCCCGTGCTGGCTTCAAGGTGTAGAGAGAGATGCGTGCAGCGATCCTGGACATAGCCAGCCTGCGAGAGCGCTACCTCGCGGGGCGGCTCACGCCCGCCGAGCTGATCGAAGAGCTGTGGCCGCGGCTGGCAGCGGAGGACACGCATCGGGTCTGGATTCACCGCCTGTCGAAGGAGCAGTTGCTCGTCTACGCACGGGCGCTCGATGGGAGAGATCCGAAACACCTTCCGCTCTACGGCGTCCCGTTCGCCATCAAGGACAACATCGACCTGGCGGGCGCGCCTACGACGGCCGCATGCCCGGCGTTCGCATATACGCCCGGGCGCAGCGCGGCGGTCGTGCAGAGGCTGATCGATGCCGGTGCGATTCCGCTGGGGAAGACCAACTTGGACCAGTTCGCGACGGGGCTGGTCGGCGCACGCTCGCCGTACGGCGCCGGCCGCAACAGCTTCGATCCGGAGTACATCTCGGGCGGGTCCTCGTCGGGCTCGGCGGTGGCGGTCGCGCTCGGCCTGGCGAGCTTCAGTCTGGGCACGGACACCGCAGGGTCGGGGCGGGTACCCGCGGCATTCAACAACCTGATCGGCCACAAGCCCACCTGCGGTCTTCTGTCGGCTTCGGGCATGGTGCCGGCCTGCCGCTCGCTCGATACGATCTCGATCTTTGCCTTGACCGCCGAGGACGCGCAGCGGGTACTTGCCCTGGCCGCGGGTGCGGATGCGCAAGATCCCTTCTCACGACCGGCGCAACCCTACGGCTTCGACTTCGGCAGCGCATCGACGTTCCGTCTCGGTGTGCCGCGTGCGCAGGATCTGCAGTTCTTCGGCAACCGCGAGGCGGAGCGGCTGTTCGACGATGCGGTACGCCAGCTCCAGGCGCTGGGCGGCGAGCGCGTGGAGATCGAGCTGACGCCCTTCCTGGATACTGCCCGGCTGCTCTACGAAGGACCGTGGGTGGCCGAACGCTACGCCGCGATCCGTGCGTTTTTCGATGCGCATGCCGACGCACTGCACCCGGTGACGCGCGAGATCGTCGGCAAGAGCAAGACCTGGCTGGCGGCCGATGCCTACGACGCGCTGTACCGGCTCAAGAGGCTAAAACATACGACCGACGCGATCCTTGCTGGTGTGGACTGTATCGTGACGCCCACGGCGGGAACCATTTATCGCATCGCCGAGGTGGAGGCCGATCCTATCCGCCTCAATTCCAATCTCGGCTACTACACCAACTTCATGAACTTGCTGGATCTGTGCGCCACCGCGGTGCCGGCCGGCTTCCAGCGCAACGGCTTGCCCTTTGGTGTGACGCTGGTCGCGTCCGCGCATCAGGACGTGCCGCTGCTCAGGCTGGCTGCAAAGCTGCAGCGCGCGTGTGTGCAGACCATGGGTGCGACGCAGGCGCCGTTGCCGTTACTTACGACGATCGCGGACGCGCCGGCGCCGTCCGGCCAGGTGCGCGTGGCGGTGTGTGGCGCGCACATGTCTGGGCTGCCGCTTAACCATCAGCTCACCTCGCGCGGCGGGCGCCTGGTTGCGGCGACCCGGAGCGCGCCGGCGTACAGGTTCTACGCGCTCCCCGGCGGGCCCCCGTTCCGGCCTGGCATGGTGCGCGTGAGCGAGGGCGGTGCGGCCATCGAGTTGGAAGTCTGGGAGCTGGCGGCAGGCGAGTTCGGCTCCTTCGTAGCGGGGATTCCGGCCCCGCTGGGGATCGGCACAGTCGAGTTGGCGGACGGGACGACCGTCCCGGGCTTCGTCTGCGAGGGCTACGCGGCGCAAGGGGCAAAGGACATTACCAGCCTGGGCGGCTGGCGGGCCTATATGCATGCGGAAAGAAAACGGTAAACAGGATGCTCGATCGCCAAGGACAGGTGTCGCCGCTCGACCTGATCTGCTCCGCGAAGGAAAGAACCCTGTGAATCCTGAAAAAGCCTGTTAATCCTGTCCGTTCGATTGGGGCCCGCGGGCCGGTCCGCAGCGGCGCGTGATACCATCTTTGGATCGAGGTCATTGCACTACCGGACCCCAGGCATCGGCCGTGGTGTCTCCGGTAAGTCGCCACCGCGGAAATGACGCATTCATTGGCTTTCATGCACCGGTGGGCACTCCCGGCAGCGGCAGCGTGCCTGGCGGTGCTGATCGCGGCAGCTGCGCCTGGCCGCCTGGCCGCTCAGACTCCGCCTGTGCCAGCCGTGGAGCTGACGCCGGAGGAGGCCGCCTGGCTCGCCAAGCACCCGCTGGTGCGGATCGGGGCCGAAACCAACTACGCGCCCTACGAGTTCCAAGACAGCAAGGGCCGCTTTATCGGCGTGGTCGCCGACTACCTCGATCTTATCAAGCAGCGGCTGGGCCTCGAGTTCGAGGTGTATCAACTGCTCGATTTCCCTTCGGTCGAGAGCAAGCTGCGCTCGCGCGAGCTGGATGCGGTTCTGGCGCTCACACCGACGGCGGAGCGCGAGCAGTTCCTGGCGTTCACCAAGCCCTATCTGCACTACGTCAACGTGGTGGTCACCCGCGACGACTTCGGGTTCGTCACCGGGTTGCGCGACTTCGAGAACCAGCGCATCGCCGTGGTGGGCGGACACTCCTCGCAGCAGCTGGTCGCGCGAGCCTACCCGAACTACGACGTGACCGCGTACTCCGATCTGCTGGACGCCCTGATGGCGGTGTCCACCGGCAAGGAGGCGGGGCTGGTGGATGACATCTTTCCGATCGTCTACAACATCCGGCATCGCCAGATCAGCAACCTGAAGATCGCCACGCCGATCGAGCGGGCCTTGCAGCCGAAGGGCTTCTCCATCGCCGTGCGCAAGGACTGGCCGGAGCTGGTCAGCATTCTGGAAAAGGTGCTGCTCACCATCAGCCAGGAGGAGCAGCGCGAGATTTCCCAGAAGTGGCTGTCGGTACGCTACGAAAGCAAGATCGACTACCGGGCGATCTGGACTGCGGTGGCCGTATTCTCGGCGATTCTGCTGGCGGCCATTTTCTGGATCCGCCTGCTGAGCCGCCAGCGCGAAGCGCTCCTGGCCGCGCGCACCGCGGCCGAGGCCGCCAACCGCGCCAAGGACGAGTTCCTGGCCAGCATGAGCCACGAGCTGCGCACACCGTTGCATGCGATTCTCGGCTACGCCGACCTGCTGCGCGGCGGCCCCACGGGCCAGGCGATGCGCAAGGATGCACTGCAGGCGATCGCGAGCAGCGGCCGCCATCTGCTGGCCCTGATCAACGACCTGCTCGATCTGTCCCGGATGCGGGCCGGCCACCTCGAGCTCAACCCCGCACCGGTGCGGCTGCGAGCGCTGCTTGAGGAGATCGTCGCGATGGTGTGCGTGGATGCGCGCAACAAGGGTCTGGAGTTCTTCCTCGACATGGGCGAGGGCCTGCCCGACGTGGTGCTGGCCGACGACAAGCGCCTGCGGCAGATCCTGCTCAACCTGCTGGGCAACGCCATCAAGTTCACCGACACGGGGCGGGTCACCCTGAGCGTGCACGCTGCGCCTGCGGCCGACGGGCAAGTGGAGCTGCGGTTCTCCGTGGAAGACACCGGCGTGGGGATTGCGCCTGAGGACCGGGAGCGCATCTTTGCGCCCTTCGAGCAGGCCGACCAGGGGCACAGGCGCGAGTCGGGTGTGGGTCTCGGCCTCGCGATCAGCCAGGAGTTCGCACGCCTGATGGGTGGCGTGATCGAAGTGGACAGCCGTCCGGGTGGCGGCAGCCGCTTCCATTTCACCGTTGCATTCCCGTTCCTCGAAGATCATCCGATGGAGCTGGCGGTGCGCAGGCCCATCGCCGGCTACGAAGGTCCACGCCGCTGCATCCTGGTTGCCGACGATCAGGACGAGAACCGCCAGCTCCTGCGCCAGATGCTCGAGCCGCTAGGCTTCGATGTCGCGCTCGCCGGCGATGGCCAGGAGGCCGCCGACCTTGCGCGGCACCGCCACCCTGACCTGGTCCTGATGGACCTGCGCATGCCGGCGATGAACGGGTTCGACGCCGCGGCTGCCATCCGCCGTCTGCCGGGCCTGGGGACCGTTCCCATCGTCGCGGCCTCCGCCAGCTCCGCCGACCTCGCGCGGGCCGAGGCCGATCCCGACACCTTCGCCCGGTGCCTGCGCAAGCCTTTTCAGACCGAAGACCTGCTGGAGGTCATCGCACGCGTCCTCGGGCTGAGCTGGCGATATGTACAGACGGAAGACGCCGGGACGCGCGGCGATCAGCCGCTCGTGCTGCCATCACAGGAGGCTCTCGAGGAGCTCCTCGAGCTGGCGCGGCTGGGCAAGCTCGTCCGGGTGGCGCAGGTCGCCGCGGATCTCGAGCAGCGCGACACGCAGCTGCGTCCCTTCGCGCGCCGGCTGCTCGAGCTGGCGCGTGGCTTCGACGAAGACCGGCTGGTCGCGCTGCTGCAGGAATGCCTCGAGACGGGACAGGATGCCGTTAGCCACTGAGCTGCGCGGTTCCACCCTGCTGATCGTCGACGACAAGCCGCAGAACCTTCGGCTGCTGTCCGACTTTCTCGCCGAGCAGGGATTCGAGCTGATGCTGACACGCAGCGGTGTGCATGCGCTCGAAAAAGCGCGGTTGGCCACGCCCGATCTCGTTCTGCTCGACCTGCGCATGCCGGAAATGGATGGGTTCGAGGTATGCAGGCGCCTGAAGGCCGACGCGGCTACTGCCGGCATCCCAGTCATCTTCATGACGGCGGAGGAGGACACCCGCGCCAAGGTCGAGGGCTTCGCGCTGGGAGCGGTGGACTACATTACCAAGCCCGTCCAGCGCGACGAGCTGGTGGCCCGCATCCAGCATCACCTGCAGCTGCACCGCCTGCAACAGGAGCTCACCGCCAAGACTGAGGAGCTCTCGCTCAAGAACACAGAGCTGGAGGCCTACGCTCACACCATCGCCCACAGCCTGAAGACGCCGCTCGCTGCCGCCAACCGCTTCCTGGAGATCCTCTACAAGTTCAAGTCGGAGAATCTGTCGGATGAGCAGCGGCATCTGCTGGGCCAGGCGCTGAGTGCGCTTTCCACCACCGGTACCGCGATCGACGCACTGCTCCTGCTGTCGACAGTTGCGCAGCAGAAGGTCACGCTCCATCCACTCGACATGGGCACCCTGGCAGCACAGGCCCTGAGCCAGGTTGCCGACCTGCGCGCGCGCACGCAGGCCGACGTGCGGCTGCCGGAGGTGTGGCCGCAGGCGCTGGGCTATGCGCCCTGGGTGGGAGAGGTGTGGGTGAACCTGCTGAGCAATGCGCTCAAGTACGGCGGCTCGCCGCCGCGCCTCGAGCTGGGCGGGGAGCGCGACGGCACACAGGTGCGCTTCTGGGTGCGCGACAACGGGCTGCCCCTCTCGGAAGATGAGCGACGGCGCGTCTTCGTCCCCTTCACACGCCTGCATCAGGAGCGTGCGGCCGGACATGGCCTGGGGCTGGTGACGGTCCAACGCATCGTCTTGAAGCTCGGGGGAACCGTTCAGGCCGGGCCCGCGCCCGGGGGCGGCAACGAGTTCAGCTTCAGGTTGCCGGCGGCGTCAGTCGGCTCACGGTCGGACCGGATCGATGTCGGCAGCCGCGCGACCACAAGACGGGCATGAAGATCCTGCATGCCGATGACCAC
>DAIQQA010000331.1:0-1762 GCA_036787045.1 Burkholderiales bacterium
GTAGTAGTCGCCAGTGTGGAACGCTTCGAAGTCGAACGACTCGACCGCTTCGGCACTCCACAAGCGCAGCAGGTTCGCGGTGTTCACCCGATACCCGGGAATCGGCGTGTCGTATGCCACGCCCTTGACCACGCGCTCCGGCACCCAGCGCACGCGGTAGCGGCCGTGCTCGTCGGTGTAGGGCTCGGTGTGCCCGCCGAGCTTGACTTCGAACGCGATCTCCGGGCGCGCGATTTCCCAGGGGTTGCCGAGCCTCAGCCATTTGTCGGTACGCTCGATCTGCCAGCCGTCGCGCAGGCCCTGGTCGAAGATCCCGAACTCGTAACGGATGCCGTAGCCGATGGCGGGGATCTCGAGTGTGGCGAGCGAGTCCATGAAACAGGCGGCCAGCCGCCCCAGGCCGCCGTTGCCGAGCCCCGGCTCCTCCTCCTGATCGAGAAGCGCAGCGAAGTCCAGGCCAAGCTCTTCGATGGCCTGGCGCGCCTGCGCCTGCGCGCCCAGGTTGAGCAGCGCGTTCCCCAGATGCGGGCCGAGCAGGAACTCAGCCGACAGATAACACACCGTGCGACTGCGCTGCCGTGAATAGGTTTCGCTGGTGGCGGCCCAGCGCTGCAGCACACGGTCGCGCACGCTGTGGGCGACTGCCATGTACCAATCGTTGGGCGTAGCGACCGCAGGGAAGCGCCCCTGCACGTAGAACAGGTTGTCGAGAAAGCTGCGCTTGAAGGCCTCGACGCTCAGCCCGGTGCGAATGTCCTCGGCTAGGGCATTCAAGCCGCTCGGATCCTTGTGAGCCACGCCCGGTGCGCAGGCAGCGCCGAACCGGCGCTTGCCTAGCTGCGCTCCAGCGGCACCCAGGCGCGCAGGTCGCGGCCCTTGTAGATGCGGCCGTGTATGCGTTTGGCGAGGGCGTCTGCTTGCGCCCGGGTCATGGCCATCTCGATGACGGCCGAGGGGGTCCCGCTTTCCTTGAGCAGCAAGACCGATCCAACCTCGGCGATTCCGCCCAGTGCTTCGCGGAGGCCCTCTTCGGTTGCATCGTCTGGGAGGTTGCCGATAACGATCTTCATCGCTTGCTCACTATTCTGTGTGACCGGAGATCCGAACCCGTCCATGGTAGCCAGCCGCGGCAGGCATGTCGAGCCGAGCAGGGGACGCAGCGGGTCCGCCTGGGCAATCCCTCCGGCGCATCTCTGCAGGCAGGCCGAAGGCTTGAGCCAGATCACTCTGTCCAGATCTGCCTTAGTGAGATAATCCGCCGAAAGGAAATTGCGGCATGGCGTTGCCCTCCCTTCTTGAGCGGATCGTCGGCACCCTGCATGGAACACGTGACGACCCAGCCCGCCCTCCCTGCGCAGGTGCAGGTGATCGTGCGCGACTGGCTCAACGCCAATCAGATCCTGCTGCGCGGACGCGACGGGAACGTACTGATCGACACCGGCTACGTCACCCGCGCAGCGACCACGCTCGCGCTGGTGCGGGACCGGCTGGGTGGCGAGCGCGTGGACCTGCTCGTCAACACCCACTGCCACAGCGATCACATGGGCTGCAACGCGGCTGTGCAGCGCGTGTACGGCTGCCCCACGCTGATCCCCGAAGCCGAGGCGGCGCTGATCCGCGACTGGGATGTGCGGGCGCTATGGATCGACTACACCGGGCAGCAGGCCGAGCGCTTCGCCTTCGACGGGGTGCTGAAGCCGGGAGCGATTCACCGCTGGGGCGACCTGGATTGGCAGATGCTGCCGGCACCCGGTCACGACGC
>DAIQQA010000089.1:0-20243 GCA_036787045.1 Burkholderiales bacterium
AGCCGTCCACGTGCATGTCGAGCACCCAGTAGCGCAGGCTGTCCATCAGCAGCTGCAGCGCGCGCGGGTTGCGCATGTTGAGCGTGTTGCCGCAGCCCGTGTAGTCCATGTAGAAGCGCCGGTTGTCGTGCACCAGGCGGTAGTAGGACGCGTTGTCGATGCCGCGCAGGCTCAGCGTGGGCCCCAGGTGGTTGCCCTCGGCGGTGTGGTTGTAAACCACGTCGAGGATCACCTCCAGGCCGGCCGAGTGCAGGGTCTTGACCATGGTCTTGAACTCGCTCACGCGTCCGGTGGAGCTGTAGCGCAGGTCCGGTGCGAAGAAGGCAAGCGAGTTGTAGCCCCAGTAGTTGCGCAGCCCCTTCTGCAGCAGGTGGCGGTCGTCGACGAACCAGTGCACCGGCATCAGCTCGATGGTGGTGACGCCCAGGCGCCGGAACCAGTCGATTACCGGCCCGCAGGCGAGCCCGGCATAGGTACCGCGCAACGCGGCCGGGACCTCGGGGTGACGCATCGTGAAGCCGCGCACGTGCAGCTCGTAGATGACCGTGTCGTGCCATGGCACCCGCGGTCGGCGATCCTCGCCCCAGGTGAAGGCCGGGTCGATCACCCGGCACTTGGGCATGCCCGCGGCATTGTCGCGCCGGTCGAACGACAGATCCTCCCGCGCGTGGCCCACGCGATAAGCGAAGTGCGCGTCGCTCCAGCGCAGGTTGCCCGACAGATGCTTGGCGTAGGGCTCGATCAGCAGCTTGTGGGGATTGAAGCGATGGCCTTCCTCGGGACGGTAGGGCCCGTGCACCCGGTAGCCGTAGAGCAGCCCCGGGCGCGCTTCCGGCAGGTAGCAGTGCCAGATCTCGTCGGTGCGCTCCTTCAGCTCGATGCGCTGCAGCTCCTGGCGGCCGCTGGCATCGAACACGCACAGCTCCACTTTCTCGGCATGAGCGGAGAACAGCGAGAAGTTCACGCCCTCGCCGTCCCAGGTCGCGCCCCTCGGGTACGGATCGCCCGGCCACACGGTGGTGATGGGGGCGCTCACTCGCGCACCTGTCGCGCTGAAGGCCAGAAGAAGCTACTTTGCATCATCGATCGGATCTCGAGGCTGGCTGTCATGGCCGGACTGGCCGCGCGGGTACGCCGGCCGGGCGGCGGTCGGCGCCTGCCGGTGTGCACCCTGCCGCCGACCGTGCAGTGTCCCCGTTTGCCGCGCAGGATCCACAGGTTTGTGGGAGGGTGGAACAGGTGCCCGCCAGCACGCCCGCGGTTGCTTCAGTCCGCGCTCTGCCAAGGGGTCGGCGTCCTTGCTGTGGCGCCGTGCGAAGGACGTTCGGAGAATTTGCCCAAATTATACTATTGAGACGCTCATGCGTCCTGGCGCAGCGCGGCCTGCGCGGTGGCGCCCGCGCGCTGCGAGAGGTCGGCGGCGTGGCCCGACACGGCTGCATGGCGCAACCTGCCCTTGCTCTCTCGCTTGGCTTCGTACATGAGCCGGTCGGCGGTTTGCAGCATGTCGTCGACCGAGTGCGGCGCCTGCAGGAATGTCGCGACCCCCGCGCTTAACCCCACCGCGAAACCGTCCTTCTTCAGCGCAGCCGCGATTCCGCTGTGTATGTCGGAAGCTGCGAGCAAGCCTGCCTGCTCGCCGGTCTGCGGGAGAAGCACGACGAACTCGTCTCCTCCCAGCCGGGCGGCGGAATCGATCCTGCGCAGCCGCTGGCGCAGGAAGCTGCCGACCAGACGCAGGACGGCGTCGCCTGCCTCGTGTCCGAGCCTGTCGTTGACCGCCTTGAAGTCGTCGAGATCGAGATAGGCCAGCGTGAGGGGGTGGCCAAAGCGCGCAGCCCGCTGCCGCTCGGTTTCCGCGACGGCCATGAACCCGAGGCGGTTGTTCAGGCCGGTGAGCGGATCGATGGTGGCCAGCTGGCGCTGGTGCCGGTAGGCCTGGTGCAGGGCGGCCACCAGCAGGGCGGCCAGGCCGAACACGCCCGCGCGCACGATGGCGTTCACATAAACGACCCAGTCGGGCACCCTCGGTGTCACCCCGACCAGATCGGCCGCCAGCCATGACAACGCCACGAAGCACGTCGTCGCCAGGCCCCATGCCAGGCCGAGATACCACGCGATCAGCACGATGGGCAGAAGCAGGGTGAGGGAGACCGCCAGATCGGCCTCTACCGCCAGCCTCAGCGTGAGCATCGCCAGCGTGAGCGCTGCCACAGACACCAGGATGATGCCCTTGGCGAGCGAACTCGGTTCGGCCTGGAGCCGCCGCTCGAGCCATCTGATGAGGGCAATGCGCATCATCCGCGTTCAGAGCTCCGCACCGTCGCCGCTGACAGCGTGGGGCGGATCGGCTAGCGTGGCGACGCTCAAATCCTCCAGCGAGGCACCCACCCCCTGCTCGATGCGCTGGAGGGCCTGCTCGACGGCCAGCGGCACCGGGAGGGAAGCCGGGTTGAGGTAGCGGTCCTCGCCAGCACTGCGCACCGCCTCGAGCAGGCTGCGCACGGGAAGACGGGTGAGGTCGCGCGCCGGCAGATAGGTGGGTGGATCGTCACCGGTCTGCGCCAGGATGTCCGACTGGCGCAGCGTGGCGAGCACCGCGCGCATGGCGTGGGTGGGCACGCCCAGACGCTGGGTAAGCTGCGGCAGAGTCCACGCGGCGCGGCCGTCGCGGTGGTGCTGCGCGATCAGGCTCATCACCACCAGCGCGAGGCGCTCGCGCATGCGATTGCTCAGCCGCGGCTCGCCGCTCTGCGGCAGGATGTACTCCGGATGCTGCCGATAGAAGGCGACGCCCGCGCCGAACAGCAGGATCAGCCAGCTCAGGTAGAGCCAGATCATGAACAGCACGAGGATGGCGAAGCTGGAGTAGATCGCCGAGTAGCGGGCAGAGGCGGCCACGAACATGGCGAAGGCCCAGCCGCCGGTCTGCCAGAGCAGCCCGCCGACGATTCCGCCGGTGAGCGCCGGCCAGAAGCGCACGCGCGTGTTGGGGACGAAAATGTAGATGAACGTGAAGGCGGCGATCACCAGCAGGTACGGCATGAGCTGGCCGATCGAGTACACCAGCCATCCGAGCGGCTCCACCGCCAGCAGCACCTGCACGCGATCCATGCTGGTCACTGCGGCGGTCATGCCCAGCGCGGAGAACACCAGGATCGGCCCCACCAGCAGCACGCTCAGGTAGCGGCTGAAGCGCTCGCCCATGCTGCGCGGCTCGGCGATGTGCCAGATGAAGTTGAACGACTCCTCGATCTTCTGAACCAGCGACACCGCCGTGTACAGCAGCAGCGCGAAGCCCACCGAGCCGAGCACGCCGACGTTCATGCGCTCGACGAACTGGATGATGTGCTCGGTGACCTCCTCGCCTTGACCGCCCAGCGGCGCCAGGAAGTTGCGCAGCACCGGCTGGACCTGGTTGTGGACGCCGAACGCCTTGAGCACGGACAAGCTCAATGCCAGCAATGGCACGATCGACAGGAGCGTGGTGTAGACCAGGCTCATGGCGCGCAGCGTGAGCTGGCCCGACACCAGGTCGCGGGCCAGCGCCAGCAGCAGGCGCGTGAAGCGCAGCAGCGAGGCCCGCCATGCCGGCAGCGATTCGAGCGGTGTCGCCCAGATGGCGCGCTCGATGCCCTGCACGAAGGGAAGCTGTTCCCAGGTCATGGTCGCCTGTCCCAGGCTTCGCGTGCCCGGATACAGTCAGCAGGAGCGCACTGCGCGCAGGCGGAAGGAAGCGTCGAACCGCCGCTGCATCAGCGCGGCGCCGCACGGGCGCGGCGTGCTCTCGCGAAGCGCACCGCGGCCGACAGCACCGGAGCCGCGCGCAGCGCAAACGCCAGTGCACCGCCGCCCAGCGCCGCCAGCTTCCACAGGCGGCGCGGACGCAGCGTGACGAGCGCGACCGCGACGCCGGCGGCGATGCCCGGGTGGCGTCGGATGCTGCCCAGCACCGCATGACCGATCTGCGCGGGGCCAAGCGCATGGCGCAGTGCGATGGCAGAGGCGCTCAGTTGCGCGCGCAGGGCCTGCGACTGCAGCACCAGCGCGCGGCGCCGGGCCGTGAGCTGCGCGAGTCGTGACGGCACGGTGCTCGAGCCCGAAGCGGGGCGCTCTAGCGCCGACCCAGGACGTAGCCGATCAGGAACGCAGCGCCGGCGACGATGCCCAGCGAGTGCCACGGGCGATCGTGCACATAGGCATCCACGACGCGCGCACCGGAGCGCATCCGCCCCTCCATCCGCACGCCGGCCTCGAGCAGGCGCAGGCGCGCTTCGCGCAGCGAGTCCTCAGCGCGACTGCGCAGCTGCTGAATCTTCTCGCCGCCCTGGCCGGCGGTGGCGGCCACGAGCGCTTCGGTGTTGCTGGCCAGGTTGCGCAGGTCCTCGACGACTTGGTCGCTGCCGGTCTGTTCCATCCTGTGGTCTCCTTCTGAGAGTCAGTCGCGCCTGTGACCAGCGCCAATCCCCAGCACCGTACCGAGCACCAGCCCGACGATGAGCGCCGCGCCCGCCACGCGCCAGGGGTTGTCCTGCGCATAGTGGTCCGCGCGCCGCACGGCTCGGCGCGCCCCGTGTTCCAGATCGCGCTCGAGGTCGACGAGGGTGTCCTTCGCCGCTTCCAGGTGCTCGGCCACAGCCTCGCGTGTCTTCCCGAGCTTGTCGCCGCCCGTCTCCAGCAGCGCCTGTGTCTGCGCCACGACCTGCCGCATGTCCCGTAGCAGGGTTTCCCGGTTGACTTCCATATCTGCCTCCTGTTGTCTGAGTTACGTTGCGATCATCCGCCGCAGCCTGGATCCGGGCCTTGACGATGGTCAATGTTTGCCAATCGTACAGCTTCCGCCTGGCCGCACGCCGCCTATCGTCGCGCGTTCTCGTCTTCCCCTTTCTGGTACGTCGGCCACCAACGCTCCAGCAGTTCCGCGGCCCGCTTCTGCCCGCCGATCCCGAAGGCGAGCGCGAGGCCCAGCACCACCCCCGCCAGGATGATCAGGAAGCTCACCCGCACGATCTCGCCGCCGATGCTGAGATGGTCCAGCGCGATCAGGACCACGAAGGTCAGAATCGCGTAGCGGGCCAGTATGCCCAGCAGCTCCGCATCGCGCACCTGTGCGCTGCGACAGTAGCTGGTTACGGTGTTGCCGACGAACTGGGCGAAGTACGAGCCGAAGGCCAGGATCAGCACCGCCACGATGACGTGCGGCAGGAACAGCGCGATGCGGCCGAGCAGGTCGGTGATGTAGGTGAGCCCTAGGCTGTTGAAGCCGATGATGAGCGCGGCCAGCACCACCAGCCAGAACACCAGCAGCGCGAGGATTCCGACGGTGTCCGTCTCGATCCCGCCCTCCTTCAGGAAGCCGTCGATGCCCGCACGCTCCCCGAGCACGTGGAAGTTGATGGCGCGCAGCCCGCGCGTGACCGCGAAGCGCACGGCCTTGGCCAGCAGCCAGCCGACTACCAGGACGACCGCCGCAAGCAGCAGCTTCGGCAGGAACTCGCCGATCTGCATCAGAAAAGCCCTGGCCGGCTCCAGCAGCATGCTCACTTCTTCTTTCATGATCTCCTCCTTGGCGGCGCTTCGCGCTTGCTACGGCGGTTTGAACCACAGAGGCACAGAGAAATCAACTACGGTCCTGCTGCATTCAGCAGTTTGGCAGCCGCATGCGGGGGAAGTGCGGCTGCTCTCGCATTCCTGCCCGCTGCCATCGTGCTCACAGACCGGTTGCAAGCGCCATCTGTGTGTTTCTGTCTCGTGTTCCTCTGTGCCTCGGTGCCTCTGTGGTTCAAGCGGGCTCAACCAAAGGCAAGAATCCCGCGCAGCGGCACGACAGCCCAGTCGGGCCGATGGCTCAGCTCGTAGCGCAGCTCGTAGAAAGCCTTCTCCAGCTCGAACAGCTCGAGCAGGGGGCGCGCCCCATCGAACGACCGGTACAGCTCGCTACCCTGCACCCGCTCGGCATAGGCGCGCAGGAAAGTGTCGCGCACCTGCGTTTCCCAGCTCTGCGCAAGCGGCGCGAGGTTGGCCAGGCTTTCCGGCTGCTGTTCGGTTGCGCGCAGCAGCGCTGCATGACGCGCATAATTGAACGAGCGCAGCATACCCGCGACGTCCTTCAGCGGCGAGTGCTTCTGCCGGCGCTCCGCCAGCGGGCGCGCCGGTTCGCCCTCGAAGTCGATGATGACGAAGTCGTTTTTCGACAGCAGCACCTGTCCGAGGTGGTAATCGCCGTGATAGCGGATCTTGCTGCCTTCGACTTCGGCTGCCGCACTGGACTCGATGCGCGCGAGCAGCCTCTTGCGGGCATCCAGCAGCGTCTCCAGTTCGCTGCGCAGCATCGGCGGCAGCCGGTCGCGCTGCCGCTCCACGCGGTCGAGGGTTTCCGTGGCCTCTTCGCCGGCGCGGGCGGTCCAGGCCGTGACGTCGGTGCGGGTGATCGGCTCCGGCGCGAAGTCGGGGTGGCTGCTTTGGGTGGCCAGCGCGAGGTGCAGCTCGGCGGTGCGCTTGCCGAGCGTGGCCATCAGCGCGAGGAATGCACCGTGCACGTCCGAGGGGAGGACCGGCGCGGCAAGGGTGCGGTGCTCGTCGAGGAAGGGCTCCAGATACTCCAGCGTGTAGGTCCAGCCGTCGCCCTGGTTCGTCACGTAGCCCTGCAGCAACGCCAGCGTCATCGGCGTGCCGTCGCTGGCGGTGTATTCCAGTGCGCCGGCGACGGGCACGCAGTTGCGGAAGCCGGCGACTTCGGTGAGGAAACGCCCGATCTCGAGCTCCGGGTTCACCCCGGGTCGCGCGCGCCGGTAGGCCTTGAGGAAGAGGCGCTCGCCCAGACTCACGGTGGTGTTGCTGGTCTGCCCGCGCGAGTGGGCCACGGACAGCTCGCCGGGTCTGGCCCCGGCGAGATCCGGGTACGCACGCGTCGGCCGGAAATGCAGCTTCCCGTGGGCGGTGGCCAGCTCGCGATTGGCGCCGATGGACTCCACGAGGGCGCGGCAGAACGCTTCGTCGGCGAGGCCGTCGGCGAGGGCGCCCACCGCCGCCTGCTGACGGACCCGGGCGATGGTCGCAGGCGCGAGGCTGCGCAGCCGCTCTTCTTCGCGGTCCTCCCACGCCAGGGTGAGCGGGATGGAATAGGTGGCCTTGCTGGCCGCGGTCTCGACGTCCACCAGAGTGAACAGCCAGGTGTTGGCCCCGACCTTCCATTCGGCATGGTCGATCAGAGACGCGCGGCTGATCTTCTCGCCTTTGGCTGCGTACCAGCGCTGGCTCTCGATGTAGCGCGGCAGCGCTTCCTCCTCCAGCTGGGCGCGCACCTTCTGCGCCATGCCGATGCGCCAGGGCACCACACGGTCGCGGAAGAAGCTCGACCAGCCATCGAACAGCACCAGCACCGGCAGGTCCTCGCGCGCGAGGCGCTCCTCGTGCCACTCCGGGGTCGGCACGTCGGTGGCGAGGCGGAACCAGTAGAAGCCACAGGCCGGCAGCGTGAGGAGATAAGGCAGCTCGCCGATCGGCGGGAAGGCAGTGCGGCCCATCAGCTCGACCGGCACGCGCCCGCGCAGCCGCGCCAGCTCCAGCTCGACGGGCTGCGCCGAGCGCGCCAGATTGGCTACGCACAGCACGGCCTCGTCGCCGAGCTCGCGCAGGTAAGCGAGGATCTTGCGGTTGCCCGGCTTGAGAAAGGTGAGCTTGCCGCGCCCGAAGGCCTTGCTGGTCTTACGCACCGCGAGCAAACGCCGCGTCCAGTTGAGCAGCGACCCGGGTTCGCGCGCCTGCGCTTCG
Organism: Burkholderiales bacterium; assembly: GCA_036787045.1. Lineage (GTDB taxonomy): Bacteria > Pseudomonadota > Gammaproteobacteria > Burkholderiales > SHXO01 > SHXO01. The sequence continues at coordinate 7,774 of DAIQQA010000089.1, forward strand.
ACGTTCACCGCTTCGAAGCCGTACACCGGGTCCATGATCGGCGGCAGGTACAGGCGCTGGGGATCGGCACGCGAGAACCCGGCGTTGCGGTCCGGGCTCCACTGCATCGGCGTGCGCACACCGTTGCGGTCGCCCAGGAAGATGTTGTCGCCCATGCCGATCTCGTCGCCGTAATACAGGGCCGGGGAGCCGGGCATGGACAGCAGCAGGCTGTTCATCAGCTTGATGCGGTCCATGTCGTTCTCCATCAGCGGCGCGAGCCGCCGGCGGATCCCCAGGTTGATGCGGGCGCGCGGGTCGGCGGCGTAGGTGCTGTACATGTAGTCGCGCTCTTTGCTGGTCACCATCTCCAGCGTGAGCTCGTCGTGGTTGCGCAGGAAGATCCCCCACTGGCAGTTCTCCGGGATGTCGGGAGTCTGCTGCATGATCTCGACGATGGGATGGCGGTCCTGCAGGGCCATTGCCATGTAGATGCGCGGCATCAGCGGGAAGTGGAAGGCCATGTGGCATTCGTCGCCGTCGCCGAAATAATCGCGCACGTCCTCCGGCCACTGGTTGGCCTCGGCCAGTAGCATGCGGTCGCCGTAGTGCTCGTCGATGACCTTGCGGATCTGCTTCACCACAGCGTGGGTCTGCGGCAGGTTCTCGTTGTTGGTGCCCTCGCGCTCCACCAGGTAGGGGATGGCGTCCAGCCGCAGGCCGTCCACGCCCATGTCCAGCCAGAACCGCATGGTCCGGATGACGGCCTTGAGCACCTGCGGGTTGTCGAAGTTCAGGTCCGGCTGGTGGCTGAAGAAGCGATGCCAGTAGTAGGCCTTGGCCACGTCGTCCCAGGCCCAGTTGGAGCTCTCGGTGTCGGTGAAGATGATGCGCGTGCCTGCATACTTCTTTGGATCGTCGCTCCAGACGTAGAAGTCGCGCTTGGGCGAGCCGGGCGGCGCCCGCCGCGCGGCCTGGAACCAGGGGTGCTGATCGGAGGTGTGGTTGATGACCAGCTCGGTGATTACCCTGAGCCCGCGCCGGTGCGCCTCACGCACGAAGGCGCGGAAGTCCTGGCGCGTGCCGTACTGTGGGTGAACGTTGTGGTAGTCGGCGATGTCGTAGCCGTCATCGCGCTGCGGAGAAGGGTAGAAGGGCAGCAGCCAGATGGTGTTGACGCCCAGCTCCTGGATGTAATCGAGCTTGCTCGTGAGCCCCTCGAGGTCACCCACGCCGTCGTTGTTGGCGTCGTAGAACGCGCGCACGTGCACCTCGTACACGACAGCGTCCTTGAACCACAGGGGATCGCTGTACCAGCCGGACGCCGTGGTGTCAGCAAGCTGCTCAACGCTCTTCTCCCGGTCCATGCGCGCCCTTACATGAAGTAGTCGAAGTCCTGCTCGCTGCGTACCCGGCGGCGCAGGCGGAAGATGTGCGCCGGCGCCTGCTGCGGGTCGAGCGCCACGTAGTTGCGCGCGCCGTGCCACAGGAAGCGCGCGCCCGACAGCAGGTCGTGGGCCTGGAACGGCCGCGCCGGGTCCAGCCCCAGCTCTGCCAGCGGCAGCTCGACCCAGCCGGCCTGGGTGTGATGCGGGTCGAGGTTGACCACCGTGAACACCATGTTGCCGTCGTCCGGGCTGGTCTTCGAATAGCACAGCAGCGACTCGTTGTCGACCGGATGGAAGCGCAAGCTCCAGTCCGAATGCAGGGCCGGGTTGTCGCGCCGGATGGCGTTCACCCGCGCGACGAAATCGCGCAGGCTGTCCGGGCGGCGCAGGTCCCAGTGGCGCAGCTGGTACTTCTCCGAGTCGAGATACTCCTCGCTGCCCGGCTCGCGCGGCTCGTGCTCCATCAGCTCGAAGGCCGGGCCGTAGATCCCGTAGCTTGCCGCGAGCGTGGCAGCCAGCACCAGCCGCACCATGAAGGCCGGCCGCCCGCCGAACTGCAGGTACTCGGGGAGGATGTCGGGGGTGTTGGGCCAGGCGCTGGGGCGGAAATACTCGCGCCCCGGACCCTGCGTGAGCTCGGTGAAGTACTCCTTCAGCTCCCAGTGCGTGTTGCGCCAGGCGAAGTAGGTGTAGGACTGTGTGAAGCCGAGCTTGGCCAGGCGATGCATCACCTTGGGCCGGGTGAAGGCCTCGGACAGGAAAATGACGTCGGGGTGCTCGCGCTTGACCTCGCCGATGGCCCACTCCCAGAAGGCGAAGGGCTTGGTGTGCGGGTTGTCGACGCGGAAGATGCGCACCCCGTGTCGGATCCAGAAGTCCAGCACGCTCTTCAGCTCCGTCCAGAGCTTGCGCCACTCGGCGGTTTCGAAGTGGAAGGGATAGATGTCCTGGTACTTCTTGGGCGGATTCTCGGCGTACTGGATGGTGCCGTCGGGGCGCGTCTGGAACCACTGCGGGTGCTCGGCCGCGTACGGGTGGTCGGGACTGCACTGAAAGGCGATGTCGAGCGCCAGCTCGATGCCGTGGCGCGCGGCCTCGTCGACCAGGAAGCGCACATCTTCCGGCGTGCCGAGCTGCGGATGGACCGCCTTGTGGCCACCGCTCTTTGCGCCGATGGCCCAAGGGCTGCCGGGCTCGCCGGGCTGAGCGGTGACGGCATTGTTCGCGCCCTTGCGGTCGGTCTCGCCGATGGGATGGATCGGCGGAAGGTAGAGCACATCGAACCCCATCTCCGCGATGTCGGTTAGGCGGGCGGCCACGTCGCGCAGGGTGCCGTGCCGGCCCGCTTCCGGGGAGCAGGAGCGCGGGAACAGCTCGTACCAGGCGCAGTAGCGTGCGCGCTCGCGGTCCACCGTCAGCGGCAACCAGGTGTCGTGCCGCGCCACCAGCTCGGGGTCGGGGTAGCGCCGCGCCAGGGCCGCCAGCGACGTATCGACCGCCGCAGCGTAGCGCTGCTCGGGATCGAGCGCGGTGTCGGCCAGGCGCGTGGCCCACTGCGCCAGCCAGCGCGCATCCTCGCCGGTGGCGCGGCCTGCCGCCTCAAGCACCAGCTGCTCGCCGCGTACGAACTCCAGCGACAGGTCCTGGCCTGCGGCCTTGCGCTTGCGCAGGTCGCGGCGCCAGGTCTCGAAGTGATCGACCCAGCCCTCGACGGTGTACTCCCAGCGTCCAATCTGGGTTGCAGTGAAGGTCCCGGCGAAGCGATCGTTGACCAGCGCTTCCATCGGCGCGCTGGTGAACCCGCTCTCGCCTGCGCGTCGGAACAGCAGACGGCACAACACCGCGTCGTGTCCGTCGGTGAAGACGTCCGCCTCCACGCGCACGACATCGCCCACGATGCGCTTGGCCGCGAAGCGCCCGCCGTCGACCTGTGGCGTGATGCTCTCGATGACGGTGCGCACCCGGCCGCGCTCGGGGAGCGCGGGGGTGGCGGTTGCCGGCGTCGGTTGATCCATGGTTGCTTGGTTCGGCATGGTCGGCCTCTACTGCTCAAAGCTCAGCCACAGAGGGCACAGAGAACCCAGAGAAATCCATTGGGCTCTGTGCAAATCAGCTCTGCTCTCACTCGGTGCGAGCGCATCGACTCGGTCGCTCTGTCTCGGCATGCTTTGTGATCTCGCAGAAACACCTCCCACATGAGCTGACCCCACACCGCCCCGGCGCTTGTAGCGCCACCCCGCCTCGTGAGAGGCGGAGAGAGAGAACACTCCCCTCCTGCCCGAGGAGGGGTGGCACGCGAAGCGTGACGGGGTGGTGGGAGCGCGCCCGAGGTAGGCGGCACGCGCAGCGTGACGGGGTGGTGAGAGCCTGCACAAACCACCCCGTCGCCTTCGGCGCCACCCCTCCTTGGAAAGGAGGGGAGGGGAGGGACTGGGTGCCTGCTCCGCGAGTCCACTGACCAGCCTGCATCGTTCGCGAGTCACGTCCGCGCCTCTGCTTTGTCTCTGTATTCTCTGCGTCCTCTGTGGCTGAACGCCTTACTGAGGTTTGAAGAACACCGCCCCTAGCGGCGGCAGCCGGAGGGTGAGTGAATGATAGCGCCCGTGCGCGGGCAGCGGCGCGGCATCCACGCCGCCGAAGTTGCCCTGGCCGCTGCCGCCGTAGAGCGCAGCGTCGCTGTTCAGGCATTCGTGCCAGTGCCCGCCGCGCGGTACGCCCACACGGTAGTTCTCGCGCATCACGGGGGTGACGTTGCACACCACCAGTAGCGTGTCCTCGGGACGCCGGCCCTTGCGCAGGAAGGAGATCACACCGGTCTCCGCGTCGTTGCAGTCGATCCACTCGAAGCCATCGGCGCTGAAGTCCAGTTCGTAGAGCGCGGGCTCGCCGCGGTAGAAGCGGTTGAGATCTTCCACCCAGCGCTGCGCGCCGGCGTGCAGGGGATACTGCAGCACGTGCCACTCCAGGCCCTCCTCGTGCTGCCACTCGCGCTTCTGCCCGAACTCCCCGCCCATGAACAGCAGCTTCTTGCCGGGATGGCCCCACATGTAGCCGTACAGCAGACGCAGGTTGGCGAACTGCTGCCACTCGTCGCCGGGCATCTTGCCCAGCAGCGAGCCTTTGCCGTGCACCACCTCGTCGTGGGACAGCGGCAGCATGAAGTTCTCGGTGAACGCGTACCAGATGCTGAAGGTGAGCTGGTTGTGGTGGTACTTGCGGTACAGCGGATCGCATTGGAAGTAGGCCAGCGTGTCGTGCATCCAGCCCATGTTCCACTTCAGTCCGAAGCCCAGCCCGCCCCGATAGGTGGGGCGCGAGACCATCGGCCACGCAGTGGATTCTTCCGCGATGGTCTGCGCGTGCGGATAGTCCCGGTAGACCGACTCGTTGACGGTGCGCAGAAAGCTCACCGCGTCCAGGTTCTCGTTGCCGCCATACTGGTTGGGGATCCACTCACCGCCTCGGCGGCCGTAGTCCAGGTACAGCATCGAGGCCACGGCGTCCACGCGCAGACCGTCCGCGTGATACTTGTCGAGCCAGAACAACGCGCTGCTGCCGAGGAAGTTGCGCACTTCCGCCCGGCCGTAGTTGAAGATCGAGCTGCTCCACTCCGGGTGGTAGCCCTGGCGCGGGTCGGCATGCTCGTAGAGATAGGTGCCGTCGAAGTAGGCCAGGCCGTGTCCGTCGGAAGGAAAGTGCGAGGGCACCCAATCCAGGATCACTCCGATCCCGCGCTGGTGCAGGTGGTCGATCAGGTACATCAGGTCCTGCGGCGTGCCGAAGCGCGCCGTGGGCGCGAAGTAGCCCGTCACCTGATAGCCCCAGGAGCCGTAGAAGGGATGCTCCATGACTGGCAGTAGTTCCACGTGGGTGAAGCCCATCTTCGACACGTAGTCGCCCAGTTCATGCGCGAGCTCCCGGTAGGTGAGCGAGCGGTTGTCCTCTTCCGGCACGCGACGCCACGAGCCCAGGTGCACTTCGTAAACCGACATGGGCGAGGCGAGCGAATTGGCTCCAGCCCCATGCTCCAGCCATTGCCCGTCGTTCCAGCCGTAGTCCAGATCCCACAGCACGGAAGCGGTGTCCGGCGGCGTCTCGGTGCGCACGCCGAACGGATCGGCCTTCTCGGTCTCAAAACCCTGGTAGCGCGACACGATGTGGTACTTGTAGCGCGTGCCGCGTTGTACGCCCGGCATGAACCCCTGCCAGATGCCGCTGTCGTCGGGCCGCGCGGAGAGCTCGTGAACGCCAGCGCGCCAGTCGTTGAAGTCGCCGATTACCGAAACCCGCTCGGCATTGGGCGCCCACACCGCGAAGCTGGCGCCCGGCTCTCCGGCGCGCGTACCGAGGTGCGCGCCGAGCCGGTCGTAGGCGCGGTAGTGCGTCCCTTCACGGAACAGATAGATGTCGTGTTCGGTCAGGTCGGTCATGGATCCCCCGTGCGGAGAGGTCGCGGCCGCGGCGCGTGCCGGTTTCGCGACGATGTTGCGGGGTTGGACGACGATGGCCGATGTTCGACAGCACCGGCCGAGAATAGGTTCGATTCTATTGCGTCAAATGCGATCGCGCAAACCGGCCCGACGGCGACGACAGGGACAGGAGCGGCGTGACAGATGAAGCGTGACAGAAAGGGCGTGACAGGAAGGGCGTGCCTCCTCAGAGCCCCCTCACCCCAGCCCTCTCCCGCGAGGGGAGAGGGAGCTTTCTTTGCTCTCGCCTGGCCGCCCTGCGCGGCTGAATACGCTCACGAGGCGGGGTGCCGGCGCAGCAGGCGAGGCGGTGCGGGGTTCGCATCCGACCACCCCGCCGACCGAACCCTGCTTCAGAAGGCGCAGAAGAACGCAGACCTGTATCCCATTTTCCTTGGCGGCCTTCCTCTTCTTTTTGCGTCCTTTGCGTTCCCGGCGTGAAGGGTTAACGTCTACCCGCGCAGGCTGCGCACCTCGGCGCTGCGCGGTACACGCCGCGGCAGCACATCCTTCAGCTTCTCACGCGCATCGCGCAGCACCTGCTCGGTGGTCGGCCAGTCGATGCACGCATCGGTGACCGAGACGCCATACTTGAGCTGCGACAGGTCGGCGGGGATGGACTGGTTGCCGGCGTGGAGGTTGCTCTCCAGCATCACGCCGACCAGAGACTGGTTGCTCTCCATGATCTGATGCACGACGTCATGCATCACCAGCGGCTGCAGCGAGGGATCCTTCTTGGAGTTGGCGTGGCTGCAGTCCACCACGATGTTGGCCGGCAGCTTGTTCTTGGCCAGCTCCTTTTCCACCAGCGCAATGGTGACCGAGTCGTAGTTGGGGCCCTTGGAGCCACCACGCAGCACGATGTGGCCGTAGGCGTTGCCCTTGGTGCGGATGATCGCGACCTGACCGCGTTGGTCGATGCCGAGGAAACTGTGCGGGTTGGATACGGACAGCAGCGCGTTCACCGCCACCGTCAGCCCACCGTCGGTGCCGTTCTTGAAGCCGACCGGGGTGGACAGGCCGCTCGCCATCTCGCGGTGTGTCTGCGACTCGGCGGTGCGGGCGCCGATGGCGCTCCAGGTCACCAGGTCGCCCAGATACTGCGGGCTCACCGGGTCGAGCGCCTCGGTCCCGGCGGGCAGGCCGAGTTCGTTGACATCGAGCAGCACCTTACGCGCAAGCTGGATGCCGTGCTCGATGTCGAAGCTGTCGTTCATGTGCGGATCGTTGATCAACCCCTTCCAGCCGGTGGTGGTGCGCGGCTTCTCGAAGTACACACGCATGACGACGTAGAGCGTGTCGGAGACTTCGTCGGCCAGCGTCTTCAGGCGCTGGGCGTAGTCCATCGCCGCAACCGGATCGTGGATCGAGCAGGGGCCCACGACCACCATGAAGCGGTGGTCCCGGCGGTCGAGGATGCGCTCGACTGTGTTGCGCCCGCGCAGCACCGTCGCCTCGGCGCGATCGGTGAGCGGCACCTGCCGCTTCACTTCGTCGGGCGTGGCGAGCAAGTCGACCGCGCGCACGTTTACGTTGTAGACCAGCTTCTCGTCCATGGACTGCTTCTCCTGCACCCATCCCCCAACTCCCCGTGATGGGAAGGCGGTTTGGGGAAACGGCTGCTTTTCTCGTTGAATGAATGGCTTACGGCTCATCTGCCGGACGCTCTATTGTACGCAAGGCAGAGCGCCCATGGGAACCGCAGCTCAAGGAGCGTGGCTGGCGGGCCGATATGGCCGGTGAGGCACGGCTTGAACAGCGTGACAGGTGAGGCATGACAGGAAACGCGTGCCAGGGAAGGCGTCGTCGACAGGGAAACTTAACAGTGAAACATGCAGTGATGCGAATCGTTCTTCTCCCGCTGCTTGCGCTGCTTGCCGGCAATGTCCTGGCCGGTCGCTGGGTCCCGATCGTCGAGGGCCCGACCCGCGCCGTGTACCTGGACACGGCTGGAGCGGTGCGCGACGGCGGCGTGATACGGGCCTGGGTGCGTGAGGTCTACACCCAGGAGCAACGCTCCGACCAAGTCGGCGTGTTCTACTACAGCGCCAACTCGCTGGTCAGCTACGACTGCGCGAGTCGCACATTCGCGCCGCTGTTCCGGGTCTTCTATTCTGGCGACGGCACCGAGCTGCGCCGCGTCAACCTCGATGCGGTCGAGACGCCCACACTGGCGCCGCCGGGCTCGTTGCACGAAGGCCTGCTGGAGCGCGCCTGCATGCCGCTCAAGCCCAAGGCCGAGCCGGTCAAGGTCGCTGTCGCCGAAACGATGCCGAAACCGACGGCCGTATCCGCCAGCGCCGAGCGCCCCGCCGACATGGGCAACAGCGCGATCTCCAAACCTGTGACCGAGGCGCCGAAGGCGACTGCTGCCGAGGGCCAGTCGCCTGCGCAGGCGACCAAGCCGGACGGAACACACCGCACAGACTCCGGCAACGTCGACAAATCGGCACTGCGGCCGGCTGCGCACACCGAGATTCGCGAAGCGAACGCGCAGAGCGCAGCGCGGCCGCTGGGCAAGCCGCCGGCCTACCTGGCCGCTAACCGGCCGCGCCCGTCGCGCAGCGCCAAGCCGCGGCCGGTCGCCGTAGAGGAAAAGGGAGAGCAGGCGCACGAGGAGATCCATTGGGACTACGAAGGTACCGGCGCGCCGGACAAGTGGGGCAAGCTCAAGCCTGAGTATGCGACCTGCGCGAACGGCAAGCGCCAGTCGCCCATCGACATCCGCGACGGCGCCCGGCTTGCGCTGGAGCCGATCCGCTTCGACTACAAAGCCGCGCCGCTTCGCATCGTCGACAGCGGCCACACCGTGCAGGTGAACTATGCCGAGGGGAGCAGCATCGTGGTCGCCGGCGAGCGCTTCGAGCTCATGCAGTTCCACTTCCACAAGCCGGCCGAGGAGCGCATCGACGGGCGTGCCTACGACATGGTGGCGCACCTGGTGCATCGGAGCCTGGACGGGCGCCTGGCGGTGGTGGCGGTGCTGTTCGAGGCGGGCGAACAGCCCAATGCCTTCATCGACGCGTTGTGGCCGCACCTGCCGCTGGAGGCGGGGCGCGAGGTCATGCCAGCCGATGTTGCCATCGACATCAACGCCATGCTCCCGGAGGCGCGCAGCTACTACACCTACATGGGATCGCTCACCACACCGCCTTGCAGCGAAGGCGTGCTGTGGCTCGTGCTGAAGGCGCCCGTGCCGGTCTCGCGCGAGCAGGTGGGCGTATTCGGGCGCCTGTACGCGATGAACGCGCGGCCGGTGCAGCCGGCGAATGGAAGGCTGATAAAGGAGTCGAACTAGCGGGAGGCGTGAGGCGTGAGGCGTGAGGCGAGAGGCGTGAGGCGTGAGGCGAGAGGCGTGAGGCGACGTGGGTGTCCGACGCTGGCGCAAGAAGGTCGAAGGACGCAGGGTTCAGGAGTCCCTCACCTTACCCCCTCCCTCCTCCCTCCTCCCTCGCGCCTCACGCCTCACGTCAAGACCACTACCCCCACCCCCACCAGCACCACCGCAACCCCGCCGACCAGCAGCCCGAGATGCAGCCACGCCCATAGGCTGAAGCGGCGCATCAGGTGCTCGGGCGGGTAGGCCGAGATGATGAACTTGCGGCCGGCGCGCGGGCGGCGGATCAGGTTGACCGGGCCAAGCGCCCGCCGGGCGGCGTACTCGCGCTCGATGGTCGCCTTGGCTTCGCGCCGCGCCACCTCCCATTCCTCGTCGCTGAGCGTGCCGTCGCGGTTTGCGTCGAAGCGCCGCATCAGCTCCTCGGGCTCGCGCTTCCACTCCGCCAGCAGCGCCGAGATGTCCGCGCGCTGCTCAGCGGGCGTGTCGAGAGCAGCGTGCACCGAGGTGAGCTCTCCCAGCACGTAGACGGTCTCGCCGAGGGCGATTACCGCCTCGTGGTAGCGATAGTCGAACTCGCGCCACACCCGCGAGCGGCGGGGCACTACCTCGGCACCTTCGGGGTCGACGATGCACTCGCCGCTCGCGTCGCGCAGCAGAAAGCATTGCGTGCTGGCCCGGCTCGACTCGGTAACCCACGTGCCGGTCACCCGGCGCTCGATCTGGTAGCGATACCACACGCACGGCGTCTTGCGGATCTGGCTGCGCAGCGGCGGCCAGGCCACATCCTCGGCTGTCCCAATCAGCTCCACGTAACCCATCGCCGCACCGGTCGCGGTGGACGTGGGCGTGTCGCGGATGGCATCGCGGCGCTGCACGCTGCCCAGCCAGCCGAACAGCGTGGCGAGCAGGAACACGGATACGCAGAGCCCCATCAACGCCACCGCTCCGTTGCGCAGCGCGAGCGCCGCGAGCGCTGCCGAGAGCGCGGCAGCGAAGGCGAGCAATCCTGGTCGCGTGAGGGCCGCGAGCGGGCGGGGATCCGGCAGGGCGAGCATGGCGCGAGGGCGTGCGGAGGTGGCGTGTTAGCATGGTCGATTGCCAGTTCCGTGCCAGTTCTCGAGCGCTGCACCTCAACGCAAAGGCGCAAAGAAGCAAAGGACGCAAAGACGAGCGAATAGACGGGGATTGCCGTAGCAACCTGCGGGTCCAACGCCGGTGATGCCGGTTGTCCCCGCAGAAATCATTCGCCCTTGGCTTTCCTTGGCGTCCTTTGCGTCCCCCGATCGGGGTCGGGGGCAGGCTTGGCGGTGAGAGGTTTGCCTTAAGGGTAGCTCCATGCAAGACCGCCTGATCAACCGCCGCGACCTCGCCTTCGTGCTCTACGAGCTGCTCGAGACCGAGTCGCTGTGCGCGCGGGTGCGCTTCGCGGACCATTCGCGCGAGACGTTCGACGCGGCACTCGACACCGCGCACCGCATCGCCGCCGAGCACTTCGCGCCGCACAACCGCAAGGCCGACCTGAACGAGCCGACATTCGACGGTAAGCAGGTCCACATCATCCCGGAGGTGAAGCGCGCGCTGGAGGTGTTCTGCAAGGCGGGTCTGCTGGCCGCGGGCAAGGCCTACGCGCAGGGCGGCATGCAGTTGCCGGCGACGGTGGCGCAGGCCTGTCTGGCGATCTTCAACGCCGCCAACGTATCCACCGCGGCTTACCCGTTCCTGACCATCGCCAACGCCAATCTGATCGAGGCGTTCGGCACGGCCGATCAGAAGACGAAGTATCTGCCGCACCTGCTGGCGGGACGGTTCTTCGGCACGATGTGCCTGTCCGAGCCGCAGGCCGGATCGTCGCTGTCGGACATCCGCACGCGCGCCGAGCCGCAGCCGGACGGCAGCTACCGCGTGTTCGGCAGCAAGATGTGGATCTCGGGCGGAGACCACGAGCTGTCGGAGAACATCATCCACCTGGTGCTGGCGAAGATCCCCGGCGGGCCGCCTGGGGTGAAGGGCATCTCGCTGTTCCTCGTGCCCAAGTACCTGGTGAACGACGACGGCACGCTGGGGCTGCGCAACGACGTCGCGCTGGCGGGGCTCAACCACAAGATGGGCTACCGCGGCACCACCAACTGCGTGCTCAACTTCGGCGAGAACGGCGGCGCGCTCGGCTGGCTCGTGGGCGAGCCGCATCAGGGCTTGAGCTGCATGTTCCATATGATGAACGAAGCCCGCGTGGGTGTCGGGCTCGGTGCGGTAATGCTCGGCTACACGGGCTACCTGCATGCGTTGGCGTACGCGCGCGAGCGCCTGCAGGGCCGTCCGCTGGCCGGCAAGGACACCACCCGGCCGCAGGTGAGGATCGTCGAGCACGCCGACGTGCGGCGCATGCTGCTGGCGCAGAAGGCCTACGTGGAGGGCGGGCTGGCGCTGTGCCTGTATGCCGCCCGCCTGGTTGACGACCAGCATACCGGCGAGACCGAGCAGGTGCGGCGGGACGCCCACCTGCTGCTGGAAATCCTGACGCCCATCGTCAAGTCCTGGCCGTCCCAGTGGTGCCTCGAAGCCAACAGCCTCGCCATCCAGGTGCACGGCGGGTACGGCTACACGCGCGAGTATCCGGTGGAGCAGCTCTATCGCGACAACCGCCTCAACCCCATCCACGAAGGCACCCACGGCATCCAGGGCCTGGATCTGCTCGGGCGCAAGGCCGGCATGCAGGACGGGGCGGCCCTGCAGCTGCTGATGCGCGAGATGCATGCAACCCTGCGCGAGGCGCGCAAGTGCGACTCCCCCGAGCTGCGCGGCTTCGCCGACGATCTGGCGGGGGCAGTCGACCGGATCATGGAAACCACCCGCAACCTCCTGTGCGCGGCCGCCAACGGCGAGGTCGAGCTGGCCCTGGCGAACGCGTCGGTCTACCTGGAGATGGCCGGGCACATGGTGGTGGCATGGATCTGGCTGCGTCAGGCGCTGGTGGCGGTGGCCAGGCTGCCCGGGGCACAGGGGGCGGAGCGGGACTTCTACCAGGGCAAGCTGGCGGCGTGCGCTTACTTCTTCCGCTGGGAGCTGCCCCGGACCCGCCACCAGAACGAGCTGCTGAACAACCTGGATCGGACCTGCTTCGAGATGCAGGACGCCTGGTTCTGAACCGTGCAAAGCTGAACCACGGAGGACACGGTGGACACGGAGGACTTCCAGAGGGAAGCGACGCGAAGAGCGCGGGGACGCTGGCATCCGGCGCCCACATCACGGCAGCCGTGCGAAACGCCAGCCCCCCTGATGGCTGACGACTCGCTG
>DAIQQA010000090.1:0-5763 GCA_036787045.1 Burkholderiales bacterium
GTTGAGTCGAAAGAAAGTCGCTCTCGTTTGATCGGAACGACTTTTCCAACCGCCCGGTTGAACTCGAGCTCAGACGATTACCGGCGGGCACAACTGCATGCGCGATTGGCGACACTACCCGAGATGGTGCTCACAACCGGGAGCGGGTCTACAATATTCCCCAGGCCGAGAGCGACAGACCGACGTTTCGAAGCATTCGCGCTTGGAGAGAGCGGACTCTTTAGGCAGAAGCCATCCATTTTCCCCGGGGTTCTATCTTCGTATGTCTTCGTATATGACCAGTGTCGAGACGCCTCCTGCCGCCCCCGCGCCGCCGGACGGAAGAGAAGGTTGGAGCATCGAGAAGGCCAAGGCCCTCTACAACATCGAGGGCTGGGGCGCCGGCTATTTCGACGTGAGCGAGCGCGGTCGAGTAATCGTTCGCCCCGACCGCGACCACCCCGACCGTTCGCTCGATCTCTTCGACCTGGCGAAAGACCTCCAGGAACAGGGCGTAGGGCTGCCTGTGCTGCTGCGGTTCTCGGACATCCTCCGATCGAGGATCGAATCTCTCAGTGAGCGGTTCGCAAGCGCAGTTCGCGAATTCGAGTACGGCGGCGGCTACACCACCGTCTATCCGATCAAGGTCAATCAGCAGCGTCACGTGGTCGAGGAGATCGTCCAGTTCGGCAGCGCGCACGGTGTGGGGCTCGAGTGCGGATCGAAACCCGAACTGCAGGCGGTGTTGGGTCTTACCGAATCGAGCGAGCACTTGATCGTGTGCAACGGCTACAAGGACGAGGAGTTCATGCGTCTCGCCTTGATGGGCCAGAAGCTCGGACACCGTGTGTTCATTGTTATCGAGCAGTTGAGCGAGGTGGATGTGCTCCTCGCGGCGGCCAAGGATCTGGGCGTACAGCCGATGGCGGGCGTGCGCATCAAGCTGTCGTCAGAGGGTGCTGGACGCTGGGCCCAGAGCGGCGGCGAAAGGTCGAAGTTCGGGTTGAGCGCTGCACAGGTCATGAAGCTCATCGATCGACTGCGTGCGGCGGACCGACTCGATCTGCTGAAGCTCATCCATTTCCACATCGGGAGCCAGGTCACCGACATCCGGTATATCAAGTCCGCGCTCCAGGAGATCGCGCGCTACTACGTCGAGCTCCGGCGCGCCGGCGTCGATATCGCCTACCTGGATGTCGGAGGCGGCCTGGGCGTCGACTACGATGGGACGTCGTCCACGTCACACGCCAGCATGAACTACTCGCTCCAGGAGTACGCGAACGACGTGGTCTACACGATCGCGGAAGTGTGCCGCGACCACCGGCTGCCGATGCCGCATCTGATCAGCGAATCCGGGCGTGCACTCACCGCGCACCACGCGTTGCTCCTCGTCAAGGTCATCGACGTCGAGTCGCAGGTGCAGCCTCCGCTTCCCGAGATCACCAGCGAAGATCCCCCGCTGCTGCAGGACATGATCGCCGACTTGCACACGCTCGCCAGCCCGAAGCTGGCGTCCAACGCGCGCAAAGTTCTCGAGGTTTTCCACGACGCCACCTTCGACAAGGAGCGCGCTCGGCAATACTTCAACAGCGGCGTGCTCTCGCTCCGCGAGCGCGCGATGGCGGAGACGATCTACTTCGCGACAGTCAATCGAATCGCACAGCTAGCGCAGCAGGATCGCGACGCCTACCGGGAGATCACCGCGGAGCTCGACGCGGTGCTCGTGGATCGTTATTTCTGTAACTTTTCGCTCTTCCAGTCGCTCCCCGATTCGTGGGCGATTGATCAGCTCTTTCCGATCATGCCGGTGCACCGCTTGGACGAGCAGCCGGATCGCCGCGGGACGCTGCAGGATGTGACCTGCGACTCGGACGGGAAGATCGACCGGTTCGTGGGAGGCAAGGACGGCCGTCCGAGCCTGGCCCTCCACGAATTCCACGACGGCAGCGACTATATCCTCGGCATCTTTCTCACGGGAGCCTACCAGGAGATTCTCGGCGACCTGCACAACCTGTTCGGCGACACGAACGCGGTTCACCTCAAGCTCACGGACCAAGGGTACGAGATCACCGACCTCGTACATGGTGACACAGTGGCCGAGGTGCTCAACTACGTGCAGTTCGAAGCGTCGAACTTGCTTGCAGCCTTCAGGCGCAAGGTAGGCAGTGCAAAGGCGCTATCGCGACAGGAAGCCAACATGTTCATCGCCGAGTACGTTGGGGGGCTCGATGGATACACGTATCTGGAGGAGGAGGCGGCGCGGTGATCGGGCAACGCAGCGATCGCTTTCGCTGCGGCTTCGCTTTGTTTACGCAGATCCAACGTTCATTCCAAAATCCAAGCATAATGCTGTGAATAGGTGCAAAGAACACGCGATGCGCGCTCCTTCAATCTGTCTGCCTGAGCGGCGGGCTTGCCCAAGGGAAGGAGACCGTTGCATGGCGGAGGACCCTAACCTCGAGCGACGCGTGGCGGGGTTCAGCGCTGATTTCGCCCGGCTGCTGTACCGGAACCATCCTCCGCGCGGCCACGCACAGGGCTTCCACGAGTCGGGGCGCTGAGTGTCACAGAGCTCCTCCCTACCGCAATCCGCCGTGGGCGGCAGCTACGCCGGACCGCTCAGCTTCCTGCGCTGTCCTTACACGCACGACCTCCAGGGGGTCGAGCTTGCCGTTCTCGGTATTCCCTACGATCTTGCGACGACCAACCGGCCCGGCGCGCGTTTCGGTCCTCGAGCTCTGCGCGAGCAGTCGGCTTTTGTCGGTGAGTATCCGTGGGGTGTCTGGCCTTGGGAGTTCGACTTGCGCGAGCGTTTTAGCGTGATCGACTGCGGGGACGTCGACTTCAACGTCGGCTATCCTCAGCGCATGATCGAGGCGGTCGAGCAGGCTGCGGGACGTATTCTCGATGCCGGCGTTTCCTTGCTTGGGTTGGGAGGAGATCACTTCGTTTCCTATCCGTTGTTGCGGGCGCAAGCAGCCCGTCACGGACCGCTGTCACTGGTGCACCTGGATGCCCACTCCGATACCTGGACGTCGGAAGACTACAACCACGGGACTATGTTCTATCACGCGGCAAAAGAGGGCATCATCGACGCGGCCCACTCAATCCAAATAGGGATACGGACGCCAAATCCCGACACGCACGGCTTGACCATACTCGACGCCCGCGAGCTGCTCGATCAAGGGCCGCGTGCGGCGGCCGAGAGGGTACGGTCCGTGGTGGGCGGCAGGCCAGCTTACCTCACGCTCGACATTGACTTTCTGGACCCCGCCTACGCCCCAGGAACGGGCACGCCGGTTATTGGTGGGCCCACCACCCACCAGGCGCGCGAACTATTGTTCGGGCTGCGCGGACTGAATGTGGTAGGCGGCGATCAAGTCGAAGTTGCGCCGGCTTACGATGCGCTAGGCCAAACCACGGCCCTTGCCGGGGCCACCCTGGCAGCGGACATCCTCTATTTGATCGGTTTGGCACGCGCCGAGCGGGGCGCCGTCACATGATCGGTTTTCTCTGGTAAGGATCCGGGTGAGCGACGGAAACGGGGGCGTTTCCAGAGTCATGCAGTATCGATCCGTTCCCACCGCGGTATTGGATCTGGCTGCCGTCACCCAATCCCGCATCCACTAAGCCGAAGACATTTCCGAACTCGCCCCCTAAGCGCAGGAACGAGTCTGCGTCGAAGCCATAGGTGGTCGGATCTGCGTCACCACCTTGCCATTTGGACCGGAATCGGTACGATCCCGAATGGCGTGGGCAGATCCGGGACTCAGCGAACGTCGCTCTTAGCAGGTCAGTGAAATGATCCGAAGGTCTGCTTCTTAGGGGACGACCGACCGCAATGGGATCGGTAGCCGCCGGTCGAGTCCGTCCACTCCCGACCACAGGCGGCCGCAGGAGGTTACACTCTCCCATCGGTTGGAGCGCCCAAAGTCGATGCGCCGCACCGCAGCGCCCCGGCTAGCGGCCTATCGCGACCGCGTCTAACGGAATCGATCGTCACATGAACGAGGAGAAAATTCAGGTACGTGTCACCAGTAGCGGCCAGACGCTCGACGTGGTCGTCCTTAACAAGCGTCTGGACATTATCCAGATCGTGCTCGGGGAAGGTGTCCACAACGTGCGATGCGACTTGATCCTGACACGCAACGGCTCGGCTTACGTTGGCAACGCCATGGGGCGCGAGATCGTGTACGAGCGCAGCCGCGAGGACGTGAAGGCTGATCTAGCGCGCGCCGCTGGCTTCCGCGACTTGTAACGGACCGAAACCGGACAACTGGGGCGAGGCCAATCAGATGTCACATCACGTTCTCGCCGGCGATGGGCCGATCAGGCAGGTGCCACGCGAATCCAGAGATAGCCCGCCGCCACGGCGAACGTAATGAGCGTCACCGGGATGCCGACGCTCGCATGCGTCCTCCAGTCGATCTGGATGCCGTGCCGTCCCGCCGCATCCACCACGATGATGTTGGCGATGCTGCCGACGATGAACAGATTTCCGGCGAGCGTGCTCGCGAGCGCGAGCAGGGGCCCGGATAGCTCGTGGGTCGCAACCGGCAGCAGCAGCATCACGGCGGGGACGTTCGACACGATATTGGAGAGGACGAAAGTCACGGGAAACAGTACGGCCGGGGCGTGCAGATCGATGCCGTAGCTGGCCAGATCCGCCACCAGGGCCGCCGGTATGCCGGTTTGCTCGAACGCGTGGTTCACCACAAACAGGCCCATGAACAGGACAAGCAGTTCGTAGTCCACCAGGCCGAGCATGTGGTGCGAATGCAGCTTGCGGGAGAGCATGAGCACGCCTGCTCCGGTGAGCGCCACCACCTCACGAGGCCACGGGGCGAAGAGAAAGGAGAAGAAGATGACGGCAGCCACGCTGAGGCCCTTGACCGTCTGCCAGCGATCGAGCTGCTCGTCCTCCGATCGGCGGTCCTCCTCGCCCGACGCGTCACCGGCTTTCTGCCAGCTCGCGCGCCCGTGCCAGGCGATGAACGCCCAGGTCAGCAGCAGCCCCAGCAGCACGGGGATGGCTGCCTCGGTCAGATAACCATAGAACGACAGGTGCAGCTTCTCGCCGATCAGCATGTTCTGCGGATTGCCGATCAGGGTCGCGGCCGATCCGATGTTCGCTGCGCAGGCCAGCGCGAGCAGGAACGGCACCGGCTGCAGTCGACGCCTTCGGCAGACATCGATGAGCACGGGGGCAACCGCGAGGCAGATGATGTCGTTGCTGAACACCGCGGACAATCCGGCGACCGTGAAGATCAGTGCACCCAGCAGCATCGGCGGCGACAGTCCGAGCGTCCCGATCCTGATCGTCACCCACGCGTAGAAGCCTCCCAGCCGCAGCTGGGCGGAGACCACCATGAACGCGAACAGCAGGATGATCGTCGGCAGGTGGATCGCCTGCGCAGCCTCGTCGAGTGTGAGGTCGCCGATCGTGAGCAGCGCGATCGCGCCGAGCAGTGCTATTCCGGTCCGGTCCAACGACAGGAACGGCAGCCCGCCCAGGATCATGCCCAGGTAGACGATGCAGAAGATAACGACGACGGTGACGGTCATGGGCGGCGAGGTCCGCTGACAGCAACGGCGCGTTGCCGCGGCGAAGTGTACCGGAGCGGTCGCGTCCACGGCGGGATGCTTTGCTGCTTGTGTTGCGGCTTCGCCCGCATCCTGCACAGAGTGCGCAGGAGCGCGCGCTGCGACAGGCGGAAGGAAAGAGTCGTCATGCCTAACCGCGCCACCGCCTTGGGGGTCAATTTCCCCTGGCAGGCTCGCACC
>DAIQQA010000090.1:5863-20227 GCA_036787045.1 Burkholderiales bacterium
GGCGGGGCGGTGTGGTGTTGGAGGGCGAGTGCTGGAGAGCCTGTTTCTTCACAGCGTGCGGATGGAAGCCGCTCTCGAGCTCGTAATTGCGACTAGTCAGGAGCGCTGCCGAGCCGCACGCCGGCTCTCACAGCAGCACTTCGCTACTCCTCGGGGTCGCGAGCCGCGCTGACCTGGTCACCCGCTTCGTCTGCATAGCGATAGCGCAGCCAGCCGACGTTCATCTCTTCCCAGGTCTGCTCTCCCCACCCGACGACACGGTCGGGATCGGGGTTGGCCGGATTCTGCGCGGAGTTGTCCCACGTCATCTCGAAGACCAGGCGAGTGCCGGCCGGAAGTGCTTTCGGCGAGGTCAGCGCGTAGGTGGTCTGCCAGCTGAAGTCGTACTTCGGTACCGACAGCAGCACTTCCACACGACCGTCCGGATAATGCGCAGTGAACTTCGCCGCGCGGCCGCGGAGATGGGCATGCGGCATCAGGCTGTATAGGACCACGTCGCGCTCGAAGATGTGGTCGAGTGCCTCGGTGTGGGCTTTCGTGTTGGCCGGAATCGACAGCGCCGTATCCATCAGCATCGTCATCCGCAGTGGATGCTTCGGCGCATGCTCGGTGAAGTAGTACCCGACCCGCGTCACGTCGGTGGTCACCTTTCCGTTCGGCGTGTAGTGCATCTGATAGCGGAAGCTGGCCTCCTTGCGCAACAGGATCCCCGTGCCCTCCGGGTACCGCATCGCGTTCTTGCCCGGCGCGTAGCCACCCAGCTCCCCGATCTGGCCTCTGATGGCACGCTGAGAGCCGTTCGCCGGGTCATCGATGCCGGACAGCACGTGGTGGACCACCGCGCGATCTCCGGGGATGATCTCGACCGCACGGATCCACACGTCACGGCCCAATGGGTTGGCCGCGCGTGGATATTGATACTCGACGACACCGGTTGCGGGCACCTGGAACGCCGGCACTTCCACGATGAGATCGGGCTTGCCCAGCGACCACTCGGACCAGGTCTTGTCCTGCGAGCGCAGCGGGTCAGGTCCCGTCCCGCGCGGTGCGCCGGCTTCGATCCAATGCACCAAGGTGCGAGCTTCATCGACCGTGAGCGAGCGATCGCCCACAAAGCTGCCATAGTGCGGATCCGCATGCCAGGGCGGCATGCGCTTGGTGCGAACGACCTCGCGGATCATCGGCGCAAACCCGCGCACCATCTCGTAACTGATCATCGCCCACGGCCCGACCCCTCCCGGCCGATGGCAGGATACGCACCGCGCGACGAGCAGCGGCGCGATGCGCTCCGAGTAGGAGATCCGGGCGTGCGCCTCGCGCCGATCGCGCTCGGGCAAATCGATCAGGCAGCCGGCTGCCTCCGCCTCGGGGACGGCGACCGGTTTCGCGGCTAATACCGCATCGAGTGCTTCCACCAGGTAACGCTTGGTTGCCGCTGGCTTTTGCGTGCCGTATCCGAGGCGATCGTCGAGCGGGCCGCGGTAGACGAGCTTCCATTCCCTCCGATCGATGACGAACACCTCCGCCGTGCGCGTGAAGCCCAGCGATTCACCGATCAACTGCATCTCGTCGACCAGGATCGGGAAGTCGATGCCGAACTCGGCGGCCTCCTTGGCGAGCGCATCGCGGTCGTCGTGCAGGTTGGAGTTGATAAGCAGGAACTCCACGCCCTGCGCCCGATACTGGTCTCGAATCTCCTTCAGCGCAGGCAGGGCCTGGCGCACGATCGGGCAGCCATTGCCGTGGACCATGAGCACCACGGCTTTGGCGTCGGACAGGTAGTACAGCTCGTGCGACTCGCCCTTCTGATCCAGGAGCCTGAAATTGTCCACGCGATCGCCCGGGCTGAACGCCGACGCGGAGGCGGCAAGGGCGAAGCTGGACAAGAGCACAAGGCAGCAAAGGACGGCTTGCATGCGAACTCCCCGCCACAGATGGACTG
Source organism: Burkholderiales bacterium (assembly GCA_036787045.1). Lineage (GTDB taxonomy): Bacteria > Pseudomonadota > Gammaproteobacteria > Burkholderiales > SHXO01 > SHXO01. Next base: position 7,806 of record DAIQQA010000090.1, read on the forward strand.
GCTGTTCCACCTCGGCGGAACATGGGCCATTGTATGGCGCGCCGCCAGCCACGATCAACTCGCGCAACTCGCCGGCCCCGCCTCGGATTGACAGGACCGGATCGTCAGAGTACAGATGCGCCATGCGATTCTTGACAGCAGCGTTGGCTTCCCTCGGGACGCTGATCTGGAGCGCAAGCTCGAGTGGAGCGGACGTTGTCCCGCTGGTTCTCGGAACCGCGACCCCGGGAGGGGGCTTTGCCGTTTACGCACAGGCGGTCGCGGACACGCTTCTCGAAACGGATCCCACGCTAGAGATCACACTGCGCGCAACCGGGGGAAGCACCGAGAACATCCCGCTGCTCGAAGCCAGAGAGCTGGACCTCGCGCTCGTCGAAGGCACGACCGCCTACGAAGCGCTGACTGGGGTTGGCCGCACGCCGGCCGATCTGCGGATCGTCGCTGCCATGTATCCGAGCCCCGGCATGTTTGTCGTCCGGGGCGACTCGAGCTACCGGACGATCCACGAGCTGAAGAATCAGCGCGTCGTCTTCGGCGTCAAGACCTCAGGGCTGGTCGTCATGGCGCGCCATGTTCTCGATGGTCTGGAACTCGATCTTGCCAGGGACTTCGACGCCGTTCTTCTGGAGCACGCCGCCGACGGCCCGCCGATGGTGCTGAGCGGCGAGGCCGCCGCACTGTGGGGCGCCGGCATCGGCTGGCCAGGCTTCGCCGCGGTTGCGCGCGGGCCGAAGGGGGCGCGATTCATCGGTCTCGTGCCGGACGATATCGCCAGCATTCAGGCGAAGCACGCGTTCCTGAAGCCGATGCGTGTGCCCGCCGGTTCCTATTTTGGACAGGAGCGCGCCGTCACCACGGTGGGCACCTGGAGCCTCATCCTGGCCCGGCCGGGGCTGTCCGATGAAGTTGCGTACAGATTTGCACGGGCCCTGCACCTCGGGCAGCCGGCGCTCGGACAGCGGCTCGCGCAGGTGCAGGACACCACGCCGGAGAACACGCTCGCCGCCGTGCCGGGGCCGGACAGGCTCCATCCGGGCGTCGTGCGTTACTTCAGAGAGATCGGTCTGATGCCGTGACCCAGGTTGGCATTCCTCACCGCTGGGCTCCGTCGGGACCGAGCGGAGGAGCCGCGGCGCGAACGCAGGTGCGCTTTGCCGATGTTCCACTTCTGCCGGGCGATGCTTCGTAACTACCGTGTCGCTGTACTAGCTACGGACGAATGTCTGCGTCGTGGAGCGGCATCGGAACTGCGGTGCAATCCGGGAAGAACTGAGCGAGATACGGCCCGTATCGAAAATCGGTGAACTCGCAGGGCTCCTGGAACGAGCCGTAGCAGTCGTGCTCTGATTCCAGCTCGCAGTAGCGTTCGCCGTGCCTGACGGCCAACGGTGTGAAGCTCACGGCACCTTCCCTGCTGTCGGGCCTCGCGACCAAGTCGCCCTTGGGGGTCTTGAGCAGGACAACAGGATACGGATAGTGCGGCTTGGGACGGTCGTAGCAACTGCAGTAGTGGAGTTCGATGCCTAAGTCACCGGGTCGAAGCCCTTCCAGCTCGGTATCGGAGAATCGGGTCTTGAGCCAGAGCGACAGCCCGCCGATGGCGATCGTCTCGGTCTCTTCGGAATGGTTCGGCGGCTGCGCCAGATCGTGCGCGGGAGCTTGGTCTGACCAGACCAGCAGCTCCAGCAATGCAGACATCAGCGCCAGCGCGATCCTCGTTGTTCGCCTCTGCACAGTGCCAACCATGAGAGCCTCCTGTAGTTGTTAAGGCTGCTGATGCGTCTCACGGTATGTGGATATGCCGCTTTGCACAAGTTCGGAAATCGAACTTGAGTGCCTGCTTGGGTAGGAGCACACTGACCGCATGAAGAGGTATGGCCAGTATTGTCCGATCGCCAAGGCCGCAGAGATCCTGACGGAGCGCTGGACCTTGTTGGTCCTGCGCGAGCTGACGATGGGCAGCTCCCGCTACAACGAGCTGCGCCGCGGGATGCCGCTGATTTCCCCCTCAGTGCTGGCCGAGCGCCTCAGGACGCTGGAACAGCACGGAATCGTAGAATGCCGCCGGGGCAAGGACGGCCGATCATCCGACTACAGTTTGACCGCGGCGGGCGCCGAGCTCCAGCCGCTTATTCGGGCAGTGGGGGTTTGGGGACAACGCTGGGTGCGCAACCGCATGACCGAGCAAGACCTGGATGCCAGCCTCTTGATGTGGGACATCCGTCGCAATATCCAAACGGAGCAGTTGCCAGCCAAGCGAACTGTGGTCTACTTCGAGTTCGCCGACGCCAAGAAAGGGATGAAACACTGGTGGCTGGTGGTAGACAGCGGGGAAGTGGATCTGTGCTTGGAGGACCCGGGCTACGAGGTCGACCTCGCGGTGTCCTCAGATCTGCAAACTTTCACTCGGATCTGGATGGGGGACATCAGCCTGGCGTCCGCGCGCGCGAGCGGCAAAGTGAAGCTCGAAGGACAGGGGCGACTGAAGCAGACGGTGACGAGCTGGTTAGGCCCCAGTCCTTTCGCAGAGGTCAAGGCTGCCGCCGTTAGCTCTACACGCCTCGGCGGCAGCGAGCGAGGCCCGGTACAAGCGTCGATCTGATGCCAGGAAGCACCGGCTGGCATGGTGCTTCCCGATCGGTACGCCAGCGGGCGATCAACCCTCGCCCGCTCATGGACGTTCTCTGCGCGTCTGCGTCGAGATCCTTCTAAGGCGCTAAACTAAGCCATCACCACTCCTGCGGCAGCGAGCGCATCGATCTGCGCCTCCGCATAGTCATACTCGCGCAGCACCTCTCGCGTGTGCTCACCGAGCACGGGTGCGCCGCACCGCACTCCGGCTGGCGTGGCCGAGAACTTCACCGACGTGCCGAGCGTTTTCGTCTTTCCGAGGCGGCTGTGCTGCACCTCGACCACCATCTCGCGGGCCCGCGTCTGCGGATCGGCATGCATTTGCGCGACATCGAGCACGGGGCCGGCTGGCAGGCCGGCGGCCTCGAACCGCTGCAGCCAATCCGCAGAGCCGCGCTGCTTGAATAGCGGCGTAAGGGTGGCCACCAGGGCAGGCAGATTCGCCATGCGCGCCGCGTTGCTGGCGAAGCGCGGATCGCTCTTCAGAGCGCTCGCTTCCAGAGCATCCGTCAGCTTGAGCCAGTTCGACTGGTTGGCCGCGCCGATCGTGATCCAGCCGTCGGCGGTCTCGAACGCCTGATACGGCGCACTGAGCGGGTGCGCGGAACCGAGCGGGCCCGGCGCGATGCCGGTGGCCAGCGCGATCGCAGACTGCCAGTAGGTGTGCACGATTCCCGCCTCGAACAACGAAGCGTCGACGCGCTGGCCTTGCCCGGTCTTCAGCCGGTGCACGTAGGCGGCGAGCACGCCCATCGCGGCGAGAATGCCGGCCGTGATGTCGGTCACCGGCGCGCCGCACTTCACCGGCGGGCGCCCGGGTCCCTCGCCGGTGATGCTCATCAGGCCGGACATCCCCTGCGCGATGAGATCGAAGCCCCCGCGCTCGGCATAGGGACCGGTGCGCCCGAACCCGGAGATCTCGCAGTAGATCAGTCCCGGATTGATCGCGCGCAGCACATCGTAGCCCAGGCCGAGTCGTTCCATCGTGCCCTTGCGGAAGTTCTCGATCACGACGTCGGCCGTGCCGAGCAGCCGGCGTGCGATCTCCTGCCCTTCCGTACGTTTGAGGTCGACCGCGATCCCGCGTTTGTTGCGGTTCATCATGAGGTATGCGGCCGACTCGCCGTGGATCGTCGGCGGGATCGAGCGGCGGCTGTCGTCGCCGTCCGGCAGCTTCTCCAGCTTGATCACGTCGGCACCCATGTCGGCGAGCATCAAGCCGCAGGTCGGACCGGCCATGACATGCGCCAGCTCGATTACCTTGAGACCAGCCAGGGGCCCCATGTCAGCGCCCCTTGAACTCGGGTTTGCGCTTGTCGAGGAAGGCCCGGTAACCGATGCGGAAGTCCTCGGTGCCGAAACAGGCATAGCCTTCGTCGATCTCAGCTTCGCTCAACGGCCGAGGATCGGCCAGACGGCTCGCGAACTTCTTGTGCCAGCGCGCGACCAACGGCGCCCCATCGGCGATGCGCCGGGCAGTCGCGTAGGCTTCCTCCTCCACCTTGTCGTCCGCCACGATGCGCGTGACCAAACCTCTCTCTTTGGCCTCCTGGGCACCGAATACGCGCCCTTCCAGCAGAATCTCCAGCGCCACCGCACGACCGGCCAACCCGAGCAGGCCGCGCAGCTCCGCATGCGCCATCACGAGTCCGAGCTTGTTGACGGGTGCGCCGAAGCGGCTCGACTCCCCGCAAATGCGCAGATCGCAGTTCGCCGCGATCTCCAGCCCGCCGCCCACGCAAATCCCCTTGATCATCGCCACCAGGGGATGGCGGCAATGCTCCAGAGCTGCCAGGGTGCGGTGCATGACCGCCCCATAGGCACGCGCCTGTTCGATGTTGGCGCGCTCGTTCTCGAACTCGGAGATGTCGTTGCCGGGCGCGAAGGCCTTGTCGCCTGCCCCACGCAGCACGATGCAACGCACCTGGTCTTCGGCCGAGAGCCCGGCGATAACCTCACCCAGGCGCTGCCACATCGGCTTGGTCAACGCGTTCAGCTTCTCAGGGCGGTTGAGCACGACGGTTGCGATGGCGCCGTCGCGCTGGCTCAAGATGGTGTCCGACATGGTTGGCTTCCTTTGGTTGCGTGGAGCTGACCGCAGGATAGGGAGGTTATCACCCTGACAGCGAGGCCGTCGGGCCGGAGGCGAGTTCGAGTCTCCTATCCTGCGTCGGCAAGTGCCGGCGGCGTTGCGCCCGCCTGCGGATCCGCGTAGCGTGCGCCAGTGTGGCTCTCGCCGACCCCTGCGATCGGCCAGCCGTGCACGCGTTGCGATCTTCCCTACTCCGAGGTGCCCCGGATGATCTCTCTGCTTCGCCTCCGCCGTCTCACCGCCTTGTTCGCGCTGGCCCTGCTCGTTGCCGCGCCCTCCTCCGCGACGGCGCAGGAGGCCTCTCCCGCGAAGTACAAAGTCGTCACGCAACGCAACGTAATGGTGCCCATGACGGACGGCACGTTGCTGGCGATCGACATCTACCGGCCCGATGCCCCGGGGAAGTTCCCGGCGCTGGTCGAGCGCACGCCCTACGACAAGACCAAGTCCTCGGAAATCCAGGTCAGCGCGCACACTTTCTTCGCCGAGCGCGGCTATATATTCCTGGTGCAGGACACGCGCGGGCGCTTCGCCTCCGAGGGCAAGTTCTACCCCTTCCTGGACGACGGCTGGCTGCAGAACCGGGACGGCTACGACACGGTGCAGTGGATCGCGCAGCAGCCCTGGTCGGACGGCAAGGTGGGCGTGCTGGGCGGCTCCTACACGGGCCAGACTGCGTACATGATCGCCCCCACCCAGCCGCCCGCGCTGCAGGCGATGTTCGTGCGCGAATCGGCCTCGGACCTGTTCGACCACTGGGTATACCGTGGTGGCGCCTTCGAGCTGGGCTTTGTCGCGGCCTGGTCCACGCGCACCTTCGGTCCCGATATCGTCGCGCGCGCGCCCGCGGATGTCGGCACGGACGGCGCCAAGCGGCGACTCGACGCTGCCATCGCGAGCCAGGACAAGGATTACTGGCACCTGCCGGTCGACACCTATCCGCAGCTGCGCTGGGCACCCGGCTGGCAATACTTCTACGACTGGGTCGGTCAAAACAAGGATGGCCCTTACTGGTGGCAGCAGAACGTGGGACGAAACCATCACCGCTTCCAGGTGCCGGTCTATCACCTCGGTGGGTGGTACGACATCTTCCTCAAGGGTACGATCCAGAATTTCCTGGGCCTGCAAGAGAGCGCCGGCACGGCGGTGTCGAGAGAGAACCAGAAGCTTGTGATCGGCCCCTGGATTCACGGCCCGGCCAACGTGAGCAAAGTGGACGTCGGCGAGCTGAAGTTTCCCGGCGCAGACGCTGTGGACTACAACGCGATCCGGCTGAAGTGGTTCGACCACTGGCTCAAAGGCATCGACACCGGTGTTACGCGCGAGCCGCCGGTCCTGATCTACGTGATGGGCGCCAATCGCTGGCGCACGGAGAACGAGTGGCCGCCGGCTCGCGCGCGCATCACGCCCTATTATCTGCGCGGGGCGCCCGGTGGTTCGCAGGTCTCGCTCTACGACGGACGGCTCTCCGCCGAGGCTCCCGCCGGCGCGGAAGGCCCCGTCAGCTACGCATACGATCCGCGCGACCCCGTGCCGACCCTGGGCGGCAACACGCTGTATATCCCTAGCGGCCCCACCGATCACCGCAAGGCCGACGCGAGAAGCCTCACCTTCACCACCGAGCCGCTGGCGGAGGATCTCGAGGTCACGGGTCCCGTGAAGGCCGTGCTCTATGCCATGTCTTCGGCCGTGGACACGGACTGGGTGGTGCGGTTGAGCGACGTGTATCCCGATGGGCGTTCGATCCTGATCGTCGACGGTATCCTGCGCGCCCGGTACCGAGATTCGATGACCGAGCCCAGCCTGATCGCCCCCGACCGCGTATACCGCTACGACATCGACCTGTGGGCGACGAGCAACGTCTTCAAAGCCGGACACCGTCTTCGCGTCAGCGTGACCAGCAGCAACTTTCCCCGCTGGGACCGCAACCTGAACACAGCCGAGAGCCCCGAGACCGGCACGCGCCCCGAGACTGCCGTCAACACCGTCTTTTTCGACCCGCCCCGCCCCTCTCATCTCCTGCTGCCGGTAATCCCGAAACCCTGAACGGGCGATAGCCCGCAGCCCGCGGCATCGACGACGTCGCCGTCAGCGTCTCGCCGCACACGCGCCGAACGCCGCCCTGCCGCATGGTATGGTTGCGGCTGGTAACCTTTTCCTCTGCTGCGCGTTGGTACGGCTGTCGGTTTCCAAGAATAACGGGAGGAGCAAGATGATTCGTTCGTTGAGGAGAGTGACTCGACCCTGGAGCCTTCTCGCGGTAGTGGGGCTCGCACTGGCCGGAACGGCCCTGCCCGCCGCAGCGCAGCACAAGTGGAAGGTGCAGAACCTGTACGGACCGAACACCACGGTCTACAAGGACTTCCAGGTGTTCGCCGCGCGGGTCAAGGAGGCCACCAACGGCGCGGTGGACATCCAGCCCTTCCCCGTCGCGACGATCGTGCCGCAGGCGGAGGCGCTCGATGCCATCAAGGCAGGCCTGCTCGACGGCGCGGTGGGGACGATGGCGTATCAGGGTGGCAAGGAGCCGGCGGCGGCATTCTGGGATCTGACCGCCGGCTACGACAACCCGCTGCATCTGATGATGTGGTACCGGCAAGGCGGCGGGAACGAGGTCATGAACAAGATCGCCGCCAAGTGGAATGCAGTGTTCCTGGGACCGGTCATCCTGGGGCTGGAGTCGATACCCTCGAAGAAGCCGATCCGCTCGATCGCCGATTTCAAGGGCGTGAAGATGCGCGCGCCCGACGGCATCCCGGCCGAGATCTTCGCCAAGCTCGGCGCGTCGGTGTCCGTCATGCCCGGCACGGAGGTCTACACCGCGCTGGACACCGGCAAGATCGAGGCGACCGACTGGGGCACGCTGTCGGTGAACGACGAAGCCGGCTACAACCGCATCGCCCCCTACGCGATCTACCCCGGCATCCACTCGATGAACTCGGTGGACTTCGTCCTCAGCAAGCGCAAGTGGGATGCGCTGTCCCCTCAGCAGAAAGCCATCGTGCTGGCTGCGGTCGACGAGTGGAGCCTGCGCACGTGGATGGACCAGGAGCAGGACGACCGTAAGGCCGCGGCCAAGCGCGACCCCAACACGCTGGTCCAGTGGGGCGAGAAGGAGAAGACGGAATTCCGCAAGGTCGCCCAGCAGGTGTGGGAGAAGTGGTCGAAGAAGAGCCCGCTCGCCAAGGAAATCTACGAGAGCCAGGTGAAATTCCTCAAGTCGATCGGCCGGCTCTAGAGCGAACCGCAAGCAACCGACTGCACAAACGGGCGCGGCCGCCAGCCGCGCCCGCCTCATCGCCGCGGACAAATAAAAGACGGGGAGGGAGCAATGACGGACCCGGTGCCCCACACCGAGCCAGCCGAGAAGAATGCTGTCGACCGCACGGTCGAAGCGATCTCCAAAGTCCTGAGCTACAGCTTCGCGCTGTCGGTTGTGGTGACGATTTACGACGTCGTCTGCGACGTGGTCCTCCACTCACCCACAGTGTGGGTCTACGACGTGGTCACCACCGCCATCGCGGTGGCCTTCCTGGTCGGCGGGTCCTATGCGCTGATGCGCCGCGAGCATATCCGCATCACCGCGGTGTACCTTCGATTCTCGCGCCGGACGCGGCTGCGCTGCGATGTGGTCACCTCGCTGCTGGCGATCGTCTATCTCGCGGCGTTCGCCTGGTTTGCGTTCGACATGGCCTGGAACGCCATCTCGGACTGGGAAGTCGGCGGTTCCGCCTGGGCCCAGCCGACGCCGATCGTAGTCAAGGTCTCCATGATTCTCGGTGCCGCGCTCATGATCCTGCAGATGATCTCCAATATCCGCGGCGACCTGAAAGCGCTGCGCGAGGTGCGCTGAGCCATGGGCATCGAGCTCATCTCTCTGCTGATGCTGGCAGCCTTCGTGCTGCTGATCATCGTCCTGGGTATGCCGATCGGCTTCGCGACCGGCCTGATCGCGGTCGTGTTCTGTGCCCTCTTTGCCGATCTCGACAGCCTCTCGATCGTTACCTTCCGGACGTACGGCTTCGTCAACTCGTATGTGTTGCTGTCCGTGCCGATGTTCCTGATGATGGCGGCGATCCTCGACAAGTCCGGGGTCGCACACGACCTGTACGACGCGCTGAAGATCTGGGCCGGGGGCGTGCCTGGCGGCGTGGGAGTCATGACGCTCATCGCGGCCTCGGTGATGGCGGCGATGACCGGCATCATCGGCGGCGAGGTCATTCTGCTGGGGCTGGTCGCGCTTCCGCAGATGCTGCGGCTGGGCTACGACTCGAAGCTCGCGATCGGCGTGGTGTGCGCGGGCGGCTCGCTCGGAACCATGATCCCACCCAGCCTTGTCCTGGTGTTCTACGGCCTCACCACCTCGACCTCGATCGGCGACCTGTTCCTCGCGTCGACGATCCCCGGGATTCTGCTGGCGTTGATCTACATCGTCTACGTCCTGATCCGCTGCGGGCTCAATCCGAAGCTCGGGCCGCCGGCGCCGGCGGAGCTGCGCAACATCCCGCTCATGGCCAAGTTCGCCGCGCTGAAGAAGGTCATCCTGCCGCTGTTCATCATCTTCTCGGTGCTCGGCACCATCTACACCGGCGTCACCTCGGTGAGCGAGGCGGCGGCCATGGGTGTGGCAGGCGTGATCGTTGCGGCCGCGATCCGGCGCACGCTGAGCTGGACGATGCTGCGCGACTCCCTTTATACGACCATGTCGACCTGCGGCCTGCTGATCTGGCTGTCGATCGGCGCCAACGCGATGGTCGGCGTCTACAACCTGCTCGGCGGGATCACCTACCTGAAGACCATCATGACCGGACTGCCGCTCGCCCCGATCGGCATCATCCTGGTCATGATGGCGATCTTCCTGGTGCTCGGCATGTTCATGGACTGGTTTTCGATCATGCTCCTGACCATGCCGATCTTCGCGCCGACCGTTGTCGCGCTGGGCTATGACCTGATCTGGTTCGGCGTGCTCTTCAACATCACCATGCAGGTCGGCTATCTCTCGCCGCCGTTCGGTCAAGCGCCGTTCTACCTCAAATCGGTCGCGCCGCCCGAGATCAGTCTGAACCATATCTTCGCTTCGCTCTTCCCGTTCATCGGGCTACAGGTCATCGGCCTGGTCATCGTGCTGTTCGTTCCGGACGTGGCGATGTTCCTGCCGAGGCTGCTGCACTAGCGCCATCTGTGTTACGGTCGGTTTTCCATACCTATACCTACAGCCGGAGGGGATCATGCGGAAGACACGCAAGGCACGCACGCTGCTCGCAGCGCTTGCCATGGGGCTGGTCGGCGCGTCGGCGCTGCCCGGCACTGCCGCGGCCGACGTGCAGAAGCGGCAGTTCCAGGTAGTCGGGACCTGGGGCAACCTCGAGTTGTGGAAAGACCACGAGAGCCGGTTCTGGAACGAGGTGCTGCCCAAGGCCTCCGGCGGGAAGCTCACCGCCAACGCCAAGCCCTACACCGAGGTGGGGCTGTCCGGCTTCGAGGTGATGCGGCTGCTCAAGCTCGGCACGTACGACGCCGTGCATGCGGTCGTCACCTACGTGGCGCAGGACTCGCCGGCTCTGGAAGGCATCGATCTCGCAGGGGTGGTCCAGGACCTGGACACCTACCGCAAGGCGATGAAGGCCTACGAAGGCGTGCTGGCGCGCGAGCTGGCCGATAAGTACAACGCCAAGCTGCTGATGCTCTATTCCTTCCCCAGCCAGCAGCTGTACTGCAATCTCGGCGACAAGCGCAACAAGAACGTACGTCTCGCGGACCTGAAGGGCAAGAAGATCCGCACCTACTCCACCACGCTGGGCGACTTCATCGAAGGCCTGAACGCGAGCGCGGTGACCATCGCCTTCGCCGAAGTCGTTCCCGCACTGCAGAAGGGCGTGGCCGACTGCGGCATCACCGGCACCGGTCCCGCGTACCACGCCAAGTGGTGGCAGGTCGTGACCCACAACATCCGCATCCGTCTGGGCTACGCGGCGACCGTCCTGGCCATGAACATGGACACCTGGAACAGCCTCAACGACGACACCCGGAAGTTGATCACTGCGGAGCTCGCCAAGCTGGACGACGAGATCTGGGCAGCCACCAAGGTTGTCGACAAGCAAGGCATGGACTGCAATGCGAGCGGGCCGTGCCCGCTGGGCGAGCCGGGCGGCATGGTGCCCGTGGAGCCTTCTGCGGCGGACAAGGCGATGCTGCGCGGCATCGTCGAGAACTTCGTGCTCAAGCGCTGGGTGAAACGCTGCGGCGCGAAGTGCGCGAAGGAGTGGAACGACTCGGTGGGACGCGTGGCCGGCGTCCAGGCGCCGCTTTGAGCCCTGAGAGGCGGGAAGGAGAGCAACTTTCCTCCCGCCCGAGGAGGGGTGGGACGCGAGGCGTGACGGGGTGGTGGGAGCCTGTCCTTGCCGAGGAGTGCTGCACCCCGAACCCCACACCGCCCCGGCGGCTGCGCCGCCACCCCGCCTCGTGAGAGGCGAGGAGGAAAAAACTCCCCTCCTGCCCGAGGAGGGGTGGCACGCGAAGCGTGACGGGGTGGTGGGAGCCTGCCCGAAGAGGGTTCGCGGGCGCAGCGGGACGGGGCTGTTGCGCGCGGCGCGGTGTTACCTGGATCCATGCAGCAACGAGGGGCGGAATTCCGCCCCCGTTTCTTACCTGGGGGTCGGGGTGTGAAAATTCTGGCACGAGCTCACGCGTTTCTCGATCGCATCTCCCGTGTCGCGGTGTGGACTGGCGGCGCAGCTCTGCTGCTGTGCGCGATTCTGGTCAGCGGCGACGTCATCTTGCGCAAGCTGTTCTCGATCACCATGAGTGGCTCGGACGAGATCTCGGGCTACGCGTTCGCAGCGGCTACCACCTGGGCCTATTCCTACTGCCTTCTGCACCGGTCCCATGTACGCATCGATGCGTTGTACAACCTGCTGCCCGCCTGGCTGCGGTCGCTCCTGGACGCTCTCGGTCTGGCGCTGCTGCTGTTCTATATGAGCTACCTCACCAACAAGGCTATCGCCGCATTCCTCACCTCGTGGCAGCGCGATTCGGTCTCCATCACTACGCTGAGCGTCCCATTGTGGATACCGCAGCTGCTGTGGGTCGCCGGGCTGTGCTGGTTCGTTCTCACGCTTGCGTTCCTGCTGCTCTATGTTCTGCTGTCGCTGCTGCTGCGCGATGTTGCGACGGTTCAGTCGATCGCGGGTGCGATGAGCATCGAGAAGAGCATAGACGAGGAGACGCATGGCATGGACACCGAGCGCGCGAGGCCCTGACATGCTGCTATGGCTCATCGTCATCCTGCTGGTGCTGGTATTCGCGAGCGTCCCTGTCGCCGCCGTGTTGGGGGTGCTCAGCCTCTCGCTCGACCAGATGTACATGGACGGCCGGCTCGCTCGTGCGATCGGGGAGTTCACGTGGGACAAGAGCAAGGAATACATCCTGGTGGCCATTCCGATGTTCATCCTGCTCGGCGAGATCATGTTGCGCGCCGGAATTGCCAGGCGCATGTACGAAGCGGTGGCAGAGTGGCTGTCGTGGCTGCCGGGCGGTCTGATGCATGCGAATATCGGCTCGTGCGCCATCTTCGCGGCCACCTCGGGGTCGAGTGTGGCCACTGCTGCAACGGTCGGCACCGTCGCCTATCCGGAGATCCGCAAGCGGCAATACCACGAGCCCCTGTTCCTCGGCTCGCTGGCCGCCGGTGGCACGCTGG
>DAIQQA010000091.1:0-19838 GCA_036787045.1 Burkholderiales bacterium
TGTTCACGCCGCAGGCCGGTGATCCACAGCCGGTTGCCCTGCAGAGCACGCCGCAGGGGAGCGAGCTTGCGGATCTCGCAACAACGCTTGCGCAGCTCGATGCTGTCGTAGAAGGCGTTGATCCCATGGGTCGTCGCGAAGGCTTCCACCTCGGCGGCGTCGGGAAACAGGACCCGGATCGGGCGGCGATAGTCTCTGGCTGCGCGTGCGATCAGATCGTGGGTCTCCTCGGGCAGCCGTCCGGTGTCGAGCGTGAACACGTCCACTTCCAACCCCTGCGCATCGATCAGATCCAGCAGCACCATGTCCTCTGCGCCGAAGCTGGAGGCGAACGCCGCCGGAGAGTACGCCGCAACGGCCTCGCACAAGCGGGCGGAGGTCTCCGCGATGCGCGCTTCGAGAGTCATGCTGTTGGTCTCCCCGGGGCCGTCTCGTTTGGGAACCGCCGGGCGAACAACGGCCCGCGATCGGTGGCCGCCTGATACACCTCGCTGAACTCTTCGAAAGCGGTTAGCGCCGCTTCGGCATCCTGGTCGTCGCGCAACGCGAAGGCATCGAAACCGCAGCGCGCCAGGTCGAACAGCGTATCGCGCAGCACATCGCCGATGGCGCGCAGCTCGCCGCGGAACCCATGCCGCTCGCGCAGCAGGCGCGCCGCCGAGTAGCCGCGTCCGTCGGTGAACGTTGGGAAACGCACGGCGATCAGCTCAGGGATGAAGCCCGAAGAGAACAGGACCGCAGGATCCTCCGCCCCCTCGAGCCAGACGCCGGTGCGGCCCTGCCGCCCCAACAGCGCCGCCTGTTGCCCGCGCCATACCGCCAGCGGCACGATGATGTCGCCCTCGGTGGGCAGGGGGCCGGCGATCGGCTCGTTCGGCAGTCCGATCACGCGCCAGCCGTCGCTCACGATCCGGCGTTGCTTAATCAGCGTAGTCATACACGTGGCTCTTGAAAGGTTCGATGCCGAGGCGGTGCACGACGTCGACGAAGCGCTCATGCTCGGACTCGCGCTGCTCGAGATAGACCGCAATGAGCCGCTCGATGACGTCGGGGACCTCGTCCCGGGCGACGGACGGACCGATAACACGCCCGAGCGCTGCCTGCGCGCCTTGCCGGCCGCCGATGGTGATCTGGTACCACTCCTCGCCGTTCTTATCCACGCCCAGGATGCCGATGTTGCCGACATGATGGTGGCCGCAGGCGTTCATGCACCCCGAGATGTTCAGGTCCAGCTCGCCGATGTCGTACAGGTAGTCGAGATCGTCGAAACGCCGCTGGATCGCCTCCGCGACGGGGATGGAGACGGCATTGGCCAGTGAGCAGAAGTCCCCGCCTGGGCAGCTGATGATGTTGGAGAGGAGCCCGATGTTCGGCGTCGCGAATCCCAGCTCCTTGAGCCTGCCCCAAAGCTCATGCAGGTCGCGCACGGGGACGTCGGGGAGCACCAGGTTCTGCTCGTGGCTCACCCGGATCTCGCCGAAGCTGTGACGCTCCGCCAGGTCCGCAACGGCATCCATCTGGTCGGCGGTGGCATCGCCGGGCGGCACTCCGGTTTTCTTCAGCGACAGCGTCACTGCGGCGTAGCCCGCGACCCGGTGCGCCTGCACATTGCGCTCGACCCAGCGGGCGAACGCGCGGTCCGCGGCCAGGCGTGCGTCGTACCGCACCTCCTCCTGCTTCCGGAGGACCGGATCGACGGTGGCGTAGGCAGGACGAGTGAACTGCTGCGCGACGCGATCGATCTCCTCCTGGATCAGCGTGCCGGGGCCGTCCTTCAGGTGCGCCCACTCGGCTTCCACCTGCTCGGCGAACCCCGCCGGCGTGAGGTCTTTGACGAGTATCTTGATGCGGGCCTTGTATTTGTTGTCGCGCCGGCCGTAGCGGTTATAGACCCGCAGGATCGCGTCCAGGTAGGTGAGCAGATGGCGCCAGGGCAGGCACTCGCGGATGACGTGGCCGATGATCGGGGTGCGCCCGAGCCCGCCGCCCACGATCACGCGGAACCCGATCTCGCTCGAATCGCTGCGCACCGCGTGTAAGCCGATGTCGTGCACCAGCGTGGCCGCGCGGTCCTCGACCGAGCCGTTGATCGCGATCTTGAACTTGCGCGGCAGGAAACCGAACTCCGGGTGCAGGGTAGACCACTGTCGCATCACCTCGGCCCATACGAACGGGTCGACGATCTCGTCCGGCGCCACCCCCGCGAAGTGGTCGGTGGTGATGTTGCGCACGCAGTTGCCGCTGGTCTGGATGGCGTGCATCTGCACCGTGGCGAGCTCCGCGAGGATCTCGGGCACGTCCTCCAGGCGTGGCCAGTTGAACTGGATGTTCTGGCGCGTGCTGAAGTGACCGCAGCCGCGGTCGTAGGTGCGCGCGATGTGCGCCAGCTTGCGCAACTGCGTGGCTGACAGCAGTCCATAGGGGATCGCCACCCGCAGCATCGGTGCACGCTTCTGGATGTAGAGTCCGTTGCGCAGCCGCAGCGGGCGGAAGTCGTCCTCGGAAAGCTGCCCCGCGAGGAAGCGGCGGGTCTGGTCGCGGAACTGGGCGACGCGCTCTTCCACCAGGCGCTGGTCGATCGGGTCGTAGAGATACATACGCTGTCGCTGGGCAGGACCGGGCCGGTCTATTCTGGGAGACGCCGCTGACGTACTGTCGACCGAAGGGTCAACAGCACGTCGGCGCGCAACCGGCCAACATTCGCCCAGACCGGGCGGCGCGTGGCCGACGGCAGAAACTGGAATCGGTGCGTAGCGGGCGCCGCCGAGCAATCAGGGCGGGCCGCCCGCCCGGGGCAATGCCCGGCAACACTCGCGCACCACCCGCAACGGTCGACCTCAGGTCGCCGATCTGCAGTGCGGCGCGGGAGCCCCACACGGCCTGCGGGCTCCCCAGGGAATGATGCGCGGTCATCTGATTTGCTCGATCACATTAGGCTGGCATGCTAGCAACTTGGCGGCCGTTGTGAACGAATAATGAGTCATATCCTTATGCCTTTCGGCTATATACATTAGCGCGATCGACTGCGGACTCGGTTCGACGCTCGACGTCCCTCGCGCATATGCAAAGAATCGGGAGTTCGTTCCGTTTTCGTCCGCGCCTCGCTACAGTTCGAGCCGTTAGTCGATCTGGAGATGAGCACGGATGCAGGTGACGGCAACTGCCAGCGCGGGGGATGCGACCGACACGGTACCCGCGGAGGTGGTGGGTGCGCTCGCGCGACTGCTGCGAGAGGTGCGCTACGGCTCCATCGAGATCGTGGTGCATGACGGCCGCATCACCCAGATCGAGCGCAGGGAGAAAGTGCGCTTCGCGCCGCCCGAGCAGCTGCGCTGAGCCTGCGTTCCTCAGCCCCAGAGTCTCGGGCCGGTTCAGGTTCGTCCTCGCCAGCTTGATCGCGGCGCCCGTCGTGTTTCGGGGTGCAGTGGCCGGGTTCTCTGGCCCGGACCGATTCCTGGGGTGCGGGCCACTGCCTACCGGTCCACCGGAGGCGATCGTAGCAACAGGTAGCGAAGTGAGCTGACCGAACCATCGGAGGATCTCTTCATGACAGATAAATCTAAGGAGATCCTTACATGCGTTCTCACCGGTCATGGTGGCCTGCGCTGCTCGCGGGCGGCAGCCTCATGCTCTCGTCCTCCCAGCTCCTAGCGCAGGCTTCGTCACTCGACGAGGATGTGCTGCGCGCGCGCGTCGAGGAGCTCGAGCAGAAGCTCAAGCGCCTCGAGGAGAGGCTCGAACAGCAGGCCCAGCCGGCTCAGGACAGCGCGCGCGCCGCCGAGAGTCCGCCGGCGAGCGAGCCGTTTGCTCGCGAGCAGGCCCTCCAGGAGCGCGTCGAGGAGCTAGACCAGCAGGTCAAGGTGCTCGGCCGTAAGCAGGAACTGCAGCAGGAAGAGCAAACGGGGGCGAAGAAGACCACCCCAACAGTCACCGCGGGCGAGAACGGGTTGACGGTGCGGTCTGGCGATGGGCAGAACCAGTTCCGGCTGCGCGCCGTGCTGCAGGCCGACGGGCGCTTCTTCGCCAGCGACAGCGGCAACGACACGTTTCTTCTGCGCCGGGTTCGGCCGATCTTCGAGGGGACGGTGGGAGGGATATACGACTTCCGCTTTACGCCGGACTTCGCGGGGGGCCAGACCGTCATCCAGGACGCATACGTCCATGCCCGCTTCCTCCCCTATGCGCAACTGCGTGTCGGGAAGTTCAAGGCACCGGTCGGACTGGAGCGGCTGCAGAGCGCGTCGGATATCCGGTTCGTCGAGCGCGGCTACCCGACCAGCATTGTCCCCAACCGCGACCTCGGTGTGCAGCTGGGGGGAGAGCTTTTCGATCGCGCGCTCGAGTATCAGGTCGGGTACTTCAACGGCGTGGCCGACGGGGGCAGCAGCAACAATCTCACCCGGGAACAGGACAACAATACGGACAAGGACTGGGCGGCGCGTGTGTTCGCGCAGCCGTTCCGCAACAGCATCGGCCCGTTGCAGGGGCTGGGCCTCGGCATCGCCGGTACCTTCTCCGACTTCACGGGGCGCTCGGGCACGAGCTTCCAGGACACCAACCTGAGCTCCTACAGCTCCATCGGGCAGCAGGTGTTCTTCAGCTACCGCACCGGTGCCACCAACGGCACCTACGCCGCGGGCAACAGGCTGCGCCTGTCCCCGCAGGCCTATTACTACTGGAACTCGCTGGGTGTCATCGCCGAGTACGCGCGCGTCGCCCAGGACGTACGCAGGAACCACAACGCCACTGACTCCCGGATAGCTACGTTGGATCACGACGCCTGGCAGGTAGCGGTGACCTACGTGCTGACCGGCGAGGACAACTCGTTCCGAGGTATCAAGCCGCGCAGCCCGTTCCAGATCGGCAAACCCGGCTGGGGCGCCTTCGAGATCGGCGCGCGCTATACCCAGCTCGAGCTCGACGACGACACCTTCGCCAGCGGCGCAAGCTCCTTCGCCGACCCGACGACCGCCGCGCAGAGCGCCAAGACCTGGGGCGCCGTCTTAAACTGGTACCTCAACTCGAACGTGCGGTTTGTGCTGGACTACGAGCACACCAAGTTCGAGGGTGGCGGCGGCGGGACTCTTGCGGCCCCGCAGGATCGCATCGACGAGGACCTCGTGTTCGGCCGCGTTCAGGTGGCGTTCTGAGCAGCACGACCGACAGAAGCCTAATCCTCGCGAATCGGCGCGGCTGCCTGCCGCGCCTGCTCGATGGCCTCGTCTGTCAGATGGGGCGCGAAGGTGCGGATGAAGCCGTAGGTATAACCGGGCAGGTACGCTCCCCGCTTTACGGCGACGCGGGTAGCCCTGGATCGGAACAGATGTGCGGCATCGATGGCAGAAAGACCGAGATCGCGCTTCTCGTCATAGGCCATCGCGGCCACGATCCCAACACCCATCCCAAGCTCCGTGTAGGCCTTGATCACGTCTGCATCGATAGCGGTCAGTACGACATCGGGGACCAGGTCGCGGGCCGCGAAGGCCTCGTCAATGTGGGAGCGCCCCCCGAATTGGGCGCTGTACGTGATGATGGGATGAGTCGACAGCTCCTCCAGCGTGAGGTTCTGGCGCTTGGTCAACGTGTGATCGCGCGGGACGATCACGCAGTGGTGCCACGTGTGCCCAGGCAGCGCCAGCAGGTCCGGATAGTGATCCAGGGCCTCAGTAGCGATTGCAATATCTGCATGGCCCTGCCTAACCATCTCGGCGACGCGAGCGGGATCGCCCTCTTGAAGCGACAACCGCACTTTCGGGTACAGGGAGCGGAACTGCTGAACGACGCGCGGCAACGCGTACCGGGCCTGGGTATGTGTCGTGGCGATGGTCAGAGAGCCACTGTCCTGCTCGGTAAAGTCTTTTCCAATCTGGCGCAGGTTCTCCACCTCCGCCAAGAGGCGCTCGATCGCCTGCAGAACAATGCGTCCGGGATCGGTGAGGCCAACGAGGCGCCTGCCACGTCGGACGAAGATCTCCACTCCGATCTCTTGCTCCAGCTCGCGGATCTGCCTGCTAACGCCAGGCTGAGAGGTGAAGAGGACCGTGGCCGCCTCCGTCAGATTGAACCCCTGGCGCACTGCCTCTCGGACGTATCTAATTTGTTGAAGGTTCATCCATGCTCCCTTGCCAGCGCGTTGCTACCCACCGTGTGAAGTTACTGTGCAGCTGCGCCCGAGTAGTCTGCGGCTGAAGCGGTGCCTCCACGTGCGCCACGCCAAGTAGCGGGAAACGTGCCCGCTCGCCATCGGACATTGTCGGCACCGCTCGATCACCTCGGGCTAGAGACGGAATTCCACTGGCGGTACGCACCTGTGTGCCGTTCGTGTGCCGTGCGCCCCATGGGGCGCAGGAACTCGTCGAGCGATCGAGCTTTGCCGAAGGAAGGAGCAACCGCCGGTGGCAGTTGGCCGAAGGGGACGCGAAGTGCTCGTAAGGGACACACGCAGGAGGAGCAGTAAGGAAACCTACTGCCCCGGCTGGTAGATCTGATCGAAGACACCGCCGTCGGCGAAGTGCGTGGCCTGCGCCTTCCGCCAGCCGCCGAAGACCTCTTCGATGGTGAACAGGTTGACCTTGCTGAACTGGGTCGAGTACTTCGACGCAGCCGCCTCCAGCCGCGGCCGGTAGTAGTGGCGACCGGCGATATCCTGCCCCTCGGGCGTGTACAGGTACTCGAGATAGGCTTGCGCCGCCTTGCGCGTACCGCGCCGGTCGGCCACCTTGTCCACGAGCGTGACTGGTGGCTCGGCGAGGATAGACACTGACGGCACGATGATCTGGAACTTATCCGGACCCAGTTCCTTCACCGCCAGGAACGCCTCGTTCTCCCAGGAGATGAACACGTCGCCGATGCCGCGCTCGGTGAACGTCGTCAGCGAGCCACGCGCCCCCGTGTCCAGCACCGGCACGTTCTTGAACAGCCGGGCGACGAAATCCTTGGCCTTCGCCTCGTCGTTGGCGTTGCGCTTCAGCGCGTAGCCCCAGGCCGCCAGGTAGTTCCAGCGGGCACCGCCCGAGGTCTTGGGATTCGGCGTGACCACCGAAACGCCGGGCTTCACCAGATCGTCCCAGTCCTTGATGCCCTTCGGGTTGCCCTTGCGCACCAGGAACACGATGGTGGAGGTATAGGGTGCGCTGTTATGCGGCAGGCGCTTCTGCCAATCCTTCGGGATGAGCTTCGCGCGCTCGTACAACGCGTCGATGTCGTAGGCAAGGGCCAAGGTCACCACGTCGGCTTCGAGCCCGTCGATGACCGACCGGGCCTGCTTGCCAGAGCCGCCATGCGACTGCCTGATCGACACGGACTCGCCGGTCTTTTCCTTCCAGTGCTTCGTGAAGGCGGCGTTGAAGTCCTGATACAGCTCGCGCGTCGGGTCGTACGACACGTTGAGCAGAGTCACGTTGGCGCTGGCGGTAGAAGCAAGAAATCCGGCGGCAAACAGGGTCGCCATGGTCAAGAATCTAGGCATACACGGACTCCAAGTCGTTCGGGATTTCGGGGGTCGTTCTGAATGTCGGGGGTACTCGGTGGGCGATCGCGTCGTGAGGCCGTCGCGCGGCGTCCCCGTTGCGAAGCGCAACGATACCGGCGGCGGAATCAAACCTGAACGAACTTTATCTTCGTTCCTAATGCGCCCAGGTTAGCTTGGCGCGGCGTTCCAGCGCCGGCCCATGCCCGTGGGAAAGCGTCCAGCGCGGGGCGACCGGGACGCGCTAGCGCCCCCCGGCCCGATGGTCGCCGCGCGAGCGGGCGTGCCGGCTACCAAATGACCGTGCCGTGCAGCGGAAGAGGTTCCTGCCTGACCGCCTCCTGCCCCTGCCTCGCGGGCTCGCGCGGCGGCGACTCGCGCTGGCGGTCGAGGAACACCTGCATGCGGCCGGGCACTATGGCCAGGGTTTCGCCCACCTTCAGGTTGAGTCCTCGCGCACGCACGGCCGACATCTCCGCCTCCAGAACTTCGCCGGTGTCTTGTCGCTCCAGCTCGAGGCGCGCGGTCGGTCCCACCACCAGCAGGCGGCTCAGCTGGACGGGAATCCCGTTCAGACCGGGGGAGAAGCGCTCGATCTCGATCTCATGTGGCCGTGCGTAGACGACGGCAGGTACGTCCTGCACATCCCGGTACTCAGGCGACTCGAGCGAGACCGGTCCGAGGTGAAGCCGACCGTGGTGCGCACGTCCATGGAATACGTTGACGGTGCCGAGAAAACCGTACACGAAAGGTGAGGCCGGCCGCTCGTACACCTCGGCGGGGCTGCCCACCTGCTCGACCTTGCCTTTGTTCATCAGCACCACCTGGTCTGCCACCTCCAGCGCCTCTTCCTGATCGTGGGTGACGAAGATGCTCGTGATGTGGAGCTCATCGTGCAGCCGGCGCAGCCAGCGGCGCAGCTCCTTGCGCACCTTGGCGTCGAGCGCGCCGAATGGTTCGTCCAGCAGCAGCACCTTGGGCTCGACCGCCAGCGCCCGTGCAAGCGCGATGCGCTGTCGTTGCCCGCCCGACAGCTGGTGCGGGTAGCGGTCGGCGAGCGAGTCCAGTTGCACCAGCTGGAGCAACTCGCGCACCTTACGTCGGATCTGCTCGCCGGATGGCCGCTCGGCGCGCCGCTTCACCCGCAACCCGAACGCGACGTTCTCGAACACGGTCATGTGCCGGAACAGCGCATAGTGCTGGAATACGAAGCCCACCTGCCGCTGGCCCACGTCGCGGTCAGAGGCGTCTTCGCCGTGGAATAGAACGGCGCCGCTGTCTGGCACCTCGAGCCCGGCGATGATCCGCAGCAGCGTGGTCTTGCCGCACCCGGACGGCCCGAGCAGCGCCACCAGCTGGCCTGCCGGGAAGGCCAGGCTGACCTCGTCCAGAGCGGCAAAGCTGCCGAAGCGCTTTACGATGCTGCGTACTTCGATGCTCATGATGGTTGCTCGCTGCTCAATGCGGCTGCCCGCCCCAGCTCCCGCCGCGTCTTCCACTCGACCAGGCTCTTCAGCAGCAGCGTGAGGAGCGCGAGCGAGGCAAGCAGCGAGGCAACTGCAAAGGCAGCCGCGAAGTTGTATTCGTTGTAGAGGATCTCGACGTGCAGGGGCGTGGTGTTGGTGAGGCCGCGCACGTGGCCCGACACCACCGACACGGCGCCGAACTCGCCCATGGCGCGCGCGTTGCATAGGATCACCCCGTAGAGCAGGCCCCATTTGATGTTCGGGAGCGTCACCCGCCAGAACATCTGCCAGCCCGAGGCGCCCAGCACACGCGCGGCCTCTTCCTCCTCGGTGCCCTGCGCCTGCATCAGCGGGATCAGCTCCCGCGCGACGAACGGGAAGGTCACGAAGATGGTCGCCAGGACGATCCCGGGGACGGCGAAGATGATCTTGATGTCGTGCGCCTGGAGCCAGGGCCCGAGCCAGCCCTGCGCGCCGAACAGAAGGACGTAGACCAGCCCCGAGATCACGGGAGACACGGCGAAAGGCAGATCGATCAGCGTGATGAGCACGCTCTTGCCTCGGAAGTCGAACTTGGCGATAGCCCAAGCGGCCGCGACACCGAAGACGAGATTCGCGGGTACGGCGATGGCAGCGACCAGCAGCGTGAGCTGGATCGCGGTCACTGCGTCGGCTTCGGTGAGCGCGGCGAAGTAGGTGCCCAGCCCCTTGCGTAGCGCTTCGGTGAACACCGCCGCCAAGGGAACCACCAGAAACAGCCCCAGAAAGGCCACAGCAAGCGCGATCAGACCCCAGCGCACCAGGGTCGGCTCGGCGGTTGCCCCCCGCCGCGCCGACACCGGGGTGGGAAGCGCAAGTGCAGAGGCGGCGGAAGTCATGGTCAGCCGCGTGCCATCCGGCGGCTGCTCCACCACTGCAGCAGGTTGATGAGCAGCAGAAGCAGGAAGGAGATCAGCAGCATGACCACCGCCACCGAGGTCGCGCCCGCGTAGTCGTACTGCTCCAGCTTGATGATGATGAGCAGCGGTGCAATCTCGGAGACCATCGGCATATTTCCAGCGATGAAGATCACCGAGCCGTACTCACCCACCGCACGGGCGAAGGCCAGGGTAAAACCGGTGAGCAGCGCCGGCCAGAGCGCCGGCAGGATGACGCGTGCGAACGTCTGCCAGCGATTCGCACCCAGCGTGGCAGCGGCCTCCTCCAGCTCCGGCTCGAGGTCTTCTAGCACGGGCTGGACGGTGCGCACCACGAATGGCAAGCCGATAAAGGTCAGCGCCAGCACCACGCCCAGGGGCGTGAAGGCGACGTTGATGCCGAGCGGGACCAGCAGGCTGCCGATCCAGCCGTTGCTGGCGTAGACGGCGGTGAGCGCAATGCCGGCTACGGCCGTGGGCAGCGCGAAGGGCAGGTCGACCAGCGCGTCCAGGATGCGCCGGCCCGGAAACCGGTACCGCACGAGCACCCAGGCCACCAGCAGCCCGAACACCGCGTTGATCGACGCCCCGATCAGCGACGCCCCGAATGACAGGCGTAGTGAGGCGAGCACGCGTGGGGCAGTCACGGTGGCCCAAAACGCCTCCCACCCGAGGGTGGCAGACTTGAAGAAAGTTGCCGAGAGCGGAATCAGGACGATCAGCGACAGGTACAGGAGTGTGTACCCCATCGCCAGTCCGAAGCCCGGCAGCACACTCGGCCGCTTCCACAAGATGGCGCGCGCAGTCGTTGCGGGCGGGACCATGCTGCCCATCGCAGGCGCGGAAGCGTGCATCACCGCTGCGGCCTGTGGTGCTGTGCCGGCGCCTCCGGGCAGCCGAGGCCCGGCAGACTCGCGTTCGCAAGCGCGACCGAAGAAAAGCAAAGCCCACCAGTCGGTACGCCACGCGCGTGGGAACGCCGTCGATCCATGATGATGCTCACGTGTGGATGCAGGGATCCGTCGTCGCCACGTCCGGTCGGACGACGGTCAATCAGAGGCCACACGATACCGGTGCGGGCGGGCAACCGGAACGAACCAAAGGTTCGTTCTAAATGCGCTGGGGTTATTAAGCGGGGCAACCCCAGACGGAAGGAGTACGCAGCGGAGCCCGCTCACCGCCGGGGGCGGATCCGCTCCAGCACCTCTCCCAGCCGTTTGATCTCCTCCCCGTATAGCGCCCAGTTGCCCTCGCGCTGCGCCTGCATCGCGCGCTGGTAGTGCGCCTGCGCCTGGCTCGCCAGATCGTCGATGGCAGCCGAGCCGGCCGGCTCGACCGCGCGAGCCTCCGGCCCGGCACGCACGGGGGCACGTCGCGGCCCAGCGGTCGGGAACAGGCGCGCGAGGGCCGCATCCAGGGTCTCCTCCATCACGATGCTGTTCTGGTACGCGACCACCACCCGCTTCAACTCGGGAATCCGTCCCCCGGCGGCGCGCAGGTACAGCGGGCGTATGTACAGGAGCGACTCCTCGATCGGGATCACGAGCAGCGTGCCCTGGATGACCTCGGAGCCCTGCTGGTTCCACAGCGTGATCTGCGGGGCGATCACCTGATCCTGGTTGATGCGCGCGGCAACCTGCCGAGGGCCGAAGATGACCGTCTGCTTCGGCAACTGGAACACCATGAGCTGCCCGTAGTTGTCGCCGTCGCTGCGCGCGACCATCCAGGCCGCGAGGTTGTCCTTCTGCCGCGGCGTGTACGGCAGCATCTGGATGAATTCGGGACCCGCTTCGCCGGGCAGCTTCATGATGGTGTGGTAGGGCGCCATCGGCGCCGCGTTCTCGCCCAGGTCGCTCGGCGGGATCTCCCACTGGTCCTCGCGGTTGTACAAGGTGGCGGGGTTGGTCATGTGGAATGTCGCGAACATCGCCGTCTGCAGCAGGAAGATGCCCTGTGGGTAACGCAAGCGCGTGCGCAGGTCCTCCGGCATGTCGGCCAGCGGCTTGAACAGGGCCGGGAAAACGCGCGCAAGCGTGGCCGCGATTGGATCGTCCGTGTCGAGGAGGTGAAAGGCGATGGTGCCGTGGTAGGCGTCGATCGTCACCTTGACCGAGTTGCGGATGTAGTTGATGCCGTTCACGGTGGGCGTCGAGTACGGATAGCGCGTGCTCGTCGTATAGGCGTCCTGGATCCAGACCAGCCGGCCTTCGGAGATCGCCAGGTACGGATCGCTGTCGTACTTCAGGAACGGCGCGATGCGCTTGACCCGCTCGGAGATGCGCCGGTACATCAGCACGCGGCTGTCGGGCGACAGACTGGGAGAGAACAGGGTGTCGGTCGATCCAAAGCGGATCGCGAGCATCGCCCGCCGCAGCAAACCACCGATCCGGATGCCACCGTCGCCCGCGTAGCTGCCGAAGACGTTGTCGTCGCCCTTCGGATAGTCGAACTCCTGGGTGGCGGTCTTCACGAACACATGATCGTTCGACAGCTCACCGTAGTAGATCGCCGGCTGCGTCACCTTCAGGTCCACCGATGACTCGAGCGGCAGGTCCTTGATGAAGAGCACCGGGAGCCCTTCGCGCGTGACCTCGTTGACCGGCCCGAGCGTGAGCCCATACCCATGTGTGAAGGTCAATCGCTCGTTGATCCACGAGCGGCTCGGGAGGCTGGCGGAATTGAGCTCCCGCGCCGACAGCATGATCTGGCGGTACTCGCCGTCGATCACGTAGCGGTCGTTGTCGACCGAGACGAAATCGTAGTAGGTGCGGATCTCCTGGATCTGCCCGAAGGTATCCAGCAAAGGCTGATCGTTCCACAGCGGCACGTTGCCGAGCGTGGCGGCATTGCGCTCGATGTCTTCGGGCGTGAGCTGCGCCTCGCCGGAGAGCTGCCGCTCGACGACACGGTCGAGCGCAAAGCCCGCACGAGTGGCCGCGATGCTGTGGCCGATGTATGGCAGCTCGCGCACCTGCTCGTTGGGTGCGACGAAGAAGCGCTGCAGGACCATTGCGTACAAGGCACCGGCCAGCGCAACGCCGGCGTACAGGCCGACCGCAGTGAGGATCGGCCAGAACCGCGGCACCCTGGTTTGATAGGCCGCCAGGATCGCACCGGTGCACGCAACAACCACGAGAATCCACTGCACTGGGATGCGCGCGTAGACATCGACGTAGGACGCCCCGTGGACGATGCCGCCCGGTGTGGTCAGCCGTTCGGGGATGCCGAGCCACGCGTTGAATGCGGTAAGCAGCAGCAGGGCGGCCGCCAACCAGCTCAGATGGCGCCGCGCGGTCTGGCTCACCATGACACCGCGTGCCGGATCGAACAGCAGGCTGCCGCTCACTCTGTGTCCGGCGGCCACTCCGATGGCGGCCAGCAGCACCGTCATGAACAGGACGTTGTGGATGAACTGCAGGAACGGAAGCTGGAAGACGTAGAAGGACACGTCTCGCCCGAGGATCGGATCGCTCGTGCCAAAGGCTACGGCGTGACGCGCCATCAACCAGAGGTCCCAGCGCGCGGAGGCGTACAGCCCGAGCAGGAGCGCGGCGATTCCCGCGGCAGCGTAAAGCAGCGGCTTGATCCGACTCGGCTCCACCGCGATGGTGTGCGGCCCCTGCGCCGTCATGATGGTGAATTCGTAACGCTTGAGCGCCCGCTGCGCCAACCTCAGGTTCCCGTACAGGACGGCGAAGGCGAACAGGAACACGACGCCGCCCAGCCAGGTGCGCGCGGACAGCGTGCGCAGGAAGACCTCCTCGTAGCCGACCTCGCCGAACCACAGCCAGTCGGTGTAGAGCGTGACCAGCGTCGGCCCCGCGAACACCAGCAGGCCGACCAGGATCAGTACGAGGATGCTACGCAGACTCAGGTTCGGCACGGACCTCTCCAGTATCGCGGCGTGCTGGCCAGTAGTTGCAGGAGCAACGGGTCGCTCCACCCCACGGTACCCGCGGCTCTGCGCTCACCGGGCAGCGTTGGCAGCCCGGCTGGATGCGAGCCCTGTCGAGAATGGGCAAAGCAGCGCCGAGTGTGCCATCGACCGGGCTGCGATGCCAGCGTTCGCAGGCATCCCCCTCGGCGATCCGGTGGACCTCGAACAACCCGCCGTAGTCCACTAGCTTGCGGGCGGTTGAGCACGGCGGGGGTAACAGGCTGCAGCCAGGACGTAGAGCGCAACTGCCCAGAGCAGCACGAAATTGAACCCGAAGTGGATGGCGAGCAGCGTGGCGAGCACCGCGCTCACCACCGAGGCACAGGCATTGATGCCCCAAACCCACGGCACCAGTGTCGGCGCGCTCGCAGCAAGCGCGGCGAAGCCGAGCGGGAACGGCATCCCCATGGCGAAGCCCAGCGGAAAGATCAACACTGCCGACAGGGCGATACGCGCGGCGTCGGGCCATGCAGCGAAAGCCGGCAGCGCTGCGGGCAGCAGCCAGACGTAACCCAGCGACAGGCCCGCGATGGCAGCCACCGGCCAGGCCGCTGGCGGCACGCGCGACGAGGCCGCAGTGGACAGCCGTTCGGACATCCGGCTGCCCAGCCCAGCGGACAACAGGAACGCGAAGAGCACGACCGCGATCGCATACAACGGATGGCTGAGGAACAGCGTGAACTTCTGGATGAACGCGATCTCGACGAACATGAATGCGATGCCGATCGCCGCGAAGTAGCCGGCGGACCGCAGCCACGTTCCCCGCCCGACGCCCGCGCCCGTGCGCCGCCGCAACACCCAGAGCGGGCCGAGGATCAATGCGATGCTCGCCACGAGCGCCTGAGCGAGCGTGGCAACCACGAGCAGGTAGCCCCACTCCAGCAGCGGCAGTCCGCCCTGCTCCTTCAGACGCAGCAACTCGGGGAGCGTGCGCCAGCGGAAGAAATGGAAGAAATAGGGTCGGTCGTCGGTAGCCGGCGCGACGTTGAACTTGTAGCGTGCGATGAACTCGGCGCGCTGCGGGCCGAGCAGCGCTGCAACGCCGTCGTGGAACCAGGACTGATCGAGCTGGTTGTAGCGATTGGCCTCGTCCGGGCGAATACCCGGATACCAGTCCAGATCGAAAGAGCGCGAGCGGCTGAAGTCCTTGAGCCACGCGATGTCCTCCGGCGTGAAGTCGCCGTTCTTCACCAGCAGCGTGGCCGTGTTCCAGCTGCGAATGAGCGCGAGCCGACGTCCCGGATCTGCCACACCGTTGCGCTCGAGAGCGACCGCGGCCATCCCGGCCAGCTTGAGCGTGCCGCGCGGCGGCAACGCCACCCAGCGCGTAATCGACAGATAGCCTCCGGGAGCCAGCCGCCCGAGGTAGGCCTGCAGGGATTCCACCGTGTAGAGATAGCTTTCGGCCAGCGCGTAGAGTCCCGCTGACGACGCACCAAAGGCGTCGAGGAGCGCAATCTGGATCAGGCCATAGCGGGCCTGCGTCGCGGCGACGAAGCCGCGCGCTTCGCCGACGTGGACGCGCACGCCCGGCGCCCCGTAAGGCGCTCCTGAGAACGCGGCGAAGTCCTGCTGCACGAGCCGGATCACGTCGGGGTTGAGCTCGACCGCATCCACAGCGGCGGCGTCGTGGTAGAGCGCCTGCAGCACGTCGCCGCCAGCGCCCGCACCCAGCACGAGCACGCGTGGACGAGCCAGCAGGTGATAGCCGGCAGCCGAAGTGATGTAGTCGAGGTAGGCAAGCGGCTCACGCTTCCCTTCATAGCGTGCGATTGCGCTCATGCCTTCGCCATCGGTGAAAAGCGCAAGCTGCTCTGGAGGCTCTCCGGGCGCGCTCAGGCTCAGGCCCGGCGCCAGCCGGAAGGGAACCTGGGGGCTTTCGACCACGTTGACCAGTCCGAGCGGGCTCGATGTCTGCGCGACGACCCGCGCGCCCATCACTTGCAGCGTCTGGCTGAGCTCCTTGTACGGTGACATGCGCAGGGTGCCGAGCGGGCTCGCCACGGCCCACGCCAGCGCCGCCCCCAGCAGCAGGAACACCAGAGCCCGAGCCGGTCTGCGCGCAGGCGCCACCAGCGTGACGAGGGCTGCGGCAGCCAGCGCCATGGCAACCACACAGCCGAGCGCTGCCAGCGGAGCGACGACGAACAGCACCAGAACGACCCCGAGGCAACCCGCAGCAGCACCCAGAATGTCGAAGCTGTAGATGCGCCCCGCCCGCGCGGCGAATCGCGTATACATGAGGCACACGCAGACCGCGGCGAAGAAGAAGGGCACGAACAGCAGCATATAGACGACCGCGAGCCACAGCGGTTGCGCCGGGTCCCAGAGAAACTCCAGCGCGTTGAATGGCACGCGCTGAGCAAGCAGGAAGGCCGCCGCTGCACTCGCACCGAACAGGGCGGCGCTGCCGGCAAACACCGCTTGGAGTCGGGTCTCGAGCCGTTCGCGCAGCAGCGTGACGCAGGTGCCTGCCGCGCCGTAGCCCAGCAACGCGACACTGATCATCATGTAGGCGAAGTGATGCCACTGAATGATCGAGAACAGCCGCGTGAGGAGGATCTCGTAGGCCAGCGCAGCGGCCGATACGAGGGACAGCGCGATTCCGAGCGCGAACGGCGGGGCCGCGGTCGGCGGTGGAGCTTTTCGGCCTGCGGTCACGAATCCCGATTCAATGACCACCGGTCAGCGGCACGAAACTCACCGGCAGGATCTGCCTGGTGGTAACGCTGCCGTCTTTCTCCTTCTGCACAAGCATCAAGTGCTGGGTCAAGAAACTGGTACCCACAGGGATCACCATGCGCCCA
Source organism: Burkholderiales bacterium (assembly GCA_036787045.1). Classification (GTDB taxonomy): domain Bacteria; phylum Pseudomonadota; class Gammaproteobacteria; order Burkholderiales; family SHXO01; genus SHXO01. The sequence goes on from DAIQQA010000091.1 coordinate 16,596, forward strand.
CCCGGCTTGAGCTGTCGGACCAGTGGCGGGGGCACGTGGCTGGCCGCCGCGGTGACGACGATCGCATCGAAAGGCGCATGCTCGGGCCAGCCATAGTAGCCGTCCGCCACCTTGACCTCGACGTTGTGATAGCCGGTGCGCGCAAGCACCTCGGCCGCCTGCCGGCCCAGCGGCGGAATGATCTCCACCGAGTAGATCTCCCCGGCCAGCTTGGCCAGGATTGCCGCCTGGTAGCCTGACCCCGTCCCCACCTCGAACACGCGCTCGCCTGGTGAGACCCGCAGGAGGTCAGTCATCAGAGCGACGATATAGGGCTGCGAGATGGTCTGCCCGTGCCCGATCGGAAGCGGGCGGTTGTCATAGGCTTGCGCCTGGTGCTGCTTGGGCACGAACAGGTGCCGCGGGACTTCGGCCATTACTTTGAGCACGCGGGGATCCAGCGTCTTGCTGCCGGTGTGCTCGGCAACGTCGCGCTGGGTCGTTTCGATCTCCCGTACCATGCGCTGGCGCGCGGCGGCGAGATCGTCCGCAGCCGGGGCCGTGCCCGGCATCCCGAGCATCATTGCGGCAAGCGCCGGCAACAGCGCAGATGATGGGGGCAGGCGCACGAAGATCTATTGGATCATGGCGCTGCCCGAGCCACGTGCTCGGCGCACACGCGCTTCGCTGCGGGCACAGCCAGCGGGCCGGGCGGGCACCGCCCGGGCGCTGGCTCCCCGCGTCACTGTGCAAGCAAGCCAGTCAAGCGGGGGTCGTTGAGCATGTCCTCGATCGCCGCGGCGACGACCCGGTTCACTGTCTCTGCGCGCTCCTTCTCGTCGGGCATCAGCGGGCCGGTCTTCTGCTCGCCCGCGTTGTAGACGCGGTCGTAGTGGTCGACTCCGTTCCTGGCCATCCCTGCGATCGACACGCTCGCCTCCGTGGCGAATGTAACTGTCTGCTTGAGCGACTGGTACTTGAGGTCGCGCACCTCGACAATCAGGGAGCGCTCGTCCGGGCCCGGCGTGGGCTGGGCGACGAAGCCGAGGTCGCGCAGCGCGGCGGCCACGCGCTGGTACACCGTCTTGGAGAAGTCGTGCTCTACCGAAACCTGAGTAATCTTGCCATCGGGGTTGCCGACGTTACCGAGCGTTTTCCTGAGGCGGGCATCGTTGACCTGAACCCAGACGACTTTTCCTTGCCCAAGGCTGGAAGGGGAAACCGTCACCGGCGGGTCGAGCTTGATGTTCTGGGGGCTCAGGCTGCAGCCCTGCAGGAGCAGGACGGACAGTCCCAGTACCAGCGGCACGGAGCGAAGCGGAAAATTCACAGAGCTTCTCCTTTGGTTGATGGCAGAACATATAGTGACAGGGTGCCCGGCACGCAGCCTAACGCGCGCCGGATAGCCGAGGGCGCGGAAAGGCACGCATCGAGCCGCGCTGCTCCACCCAGCGAGCCGGGCGGGAATGGTCAAAAAAGTATATTCCCACAGCCCAGGAAGTCAAACGGCTGGAGGTCGCTGCAGAGTGACGACATCGCGATTGGTCAAGCGCGCGCGAACGCCGAGGACGCCACACGCCGTCTCAGCACCGGGCGCGTGCTGTACCGTCACTGTCGGGCTGCGCGCACACTTGACTTGTGCTCCCGCGACCATATGATTTGTGCAACGCATGCCAGAAGAAGCTGTCTAAACGCCGCGCAATGCGGCTTGCCGCAACCAGCGGCCCCACCTCGAGCCTGGTGAGGTGTCGGGATGCAACGACGGTCGGGCCGTGCCTACACGGTGCAGCACGACACCGTCGCACCGACTTCCAGCCACAACGCCACCTGTGCAGGACGAGGCCGTCGACATAGGAGAAAGCAATATGGAAATCCGCAGCCAGGAACCCCTGGTATCAGCATCAGACAATCCGTTCAGGCCAGCGCGGCTGTGCGCCGCACTTCTCGCCGCCGCGCTGCTCAGCGCGTGCTCGAGCCAGTCGTGGCGATCGAGCAGCGCCATGTGGTCGGACCGCAACGCGGGCCGAGCCGAAGCCGCGCGCACCGCGGGCACTGCAGGGACCACCGGCACTGCGGGCGCCGCGAGCGCCGATGCCGGCCAGTCCGCCGCGACCACGACCCCTTCGCAGAAAGATTCGCTCGCCGATGCGGGCCGTACCGGCGGATCGGACACAGCGCAGTACGAGAGCGCGCCAACCAAAGGTCACGATGCTGACACCGGCGCGACAGGCGGGCTTGCCACCGGGGAATCCAGTCCCTCGGGCGAATCGGGTGGCAAGACTGCGTCAGGCGCCGCGGACGACGGCTGGGCCGCGACGGATGCAAAAGGGGCAGACCGGGACCTGCAGGCCGGACAGCAGGGCACCGCCGATGACAGCATGGGCTCGGCGTCGACGGGAAGCGCTTCTGAGGATGCGATGGCGGCAAGTGGTGCCGAGACGGATTCGAGCTCCAGCGCACTGACGGACGCCGACAGCGCTGCAGCACAGGCGGCCAGAGAGCAGGACCTGACCGGTGCGGCGGCAGGCGAGCAAGCCAGCGTCAGCGCCTTGTCCGAGCAGGCAACCGGGGGCGCCCGGGAAGTCTCGGCGGCCGACGCAGACCGTACGGATAGCAGTGCGGCTGCAGCGGCCGGGACAGCGGCGGGCGCCGAGACTGCAGCAACCGGGACAGCGGGGGGCGCCGAGACTGCAGCAACCGGGACAGCGGGGGGCGCCGAGACTGCAGCGGCCGGGACAGCGGCTAGCGCCGAGACCGCAGCAGCCGGATCAGCAGCTGAATCGGCTGCTGGTTCCGATCTCGCGGCTGCGGGAAAATCGCCTTCTGCCAGCGGAGAAGGAGGTCAGGCGCTATCCGACCAGCAGCCCGCGCAGCGGGAGGAAGTGATCGTTGGGCTGGTCGAGACGCCGGGCAAGAAGGCGACTCCGACCGAGACGGTAATACCGCAGACGCTGGGCGGCATGCTGCCTTTGACCGTGGGCGTCGAGGGCGAGGGCGAGTTCGACTTCGACAAGGCGGTCCTGCGCGATCAGGTGAGGTCGGTCCTCGACGAGGTCGCCGCCAGGCTCAAGGACGCCGAGTACGATCGCCTGGAGATCGTCGGTCACACCGATCGGATCGGCACCGAGGTCTACAATCAGTATCTGTCGGAACGGCGCGCATGGGCCGTGGCCCGCTATCTGATCCAACAGGGCGTGCCGGTCAAAAAGCTCGCAGTCGAAGGCCGCGGCATGCACGAGCCGCTGACCACCGCCGGGGACTGCA
>DAIQQA010000091.1:19848-20124 GCA_036787045.1 Burkholderiales bacterium
GGCAACGATCACGTGCCTGCAGACCGACCGGCGCGTGGTGATCTCGGCCTCGATCCGGCGGGTGGACGTGAACGTGCACTAGCCAGGCAAGGGCTCACTCAGCATCATCCTCGCGCAGGCGCGCGGGCGGGGATCCAGAAGAGTCTGGGTTCCCGCCGGGGCCTGCCCTCGACGGGACCGGGGGCGGAAATGACGCGCCCTTGACCCTCTCCATTTACCGGCTGCCGCGTCCGCACCGCGAGCGCCGCACCGACCCCCTGCACCGCGCAGGGCTAG
>DAIQQA010000236.1:0-6175 GCA_036787045.1 Burkholderiales bacterium
CCGAGCTTCGTGCTCGCCCAGGACCAGCGCATCCTGCGCATGCTGCTGCTCGATGCGCCACCGCTCATGGGGCACAGCTTTGCACTGCGGGGCGAGGCCGGCGTTGCCGCCCTGCGTGCCGCCCTTGCCACCGGCCGCTGCCACCTGGCCGACGGTGAGTCGCCGCGGCTTTCCGAAGGCGCACCACGCAGCGGACAGCTGCGCTGGGCGTTCAGCGTCGAGGGCAGCCAGCACATCGTGTGCGACAGCAGCCCCCCTGTCCAGCACATCCTTCCACTGGCACCGCCGTGGTACGTGGACGTCGCGCAGCGGCAGTGCGGTCCCTTGGAGACGGGACTGCCGGAGCATCTGGCTGAGGCGCTGGCGGGTGCGCCGGAGATCCCCCCCGAGTACGCCGCACTCGCCCGCGAAGCGTTGTCCGCCCGTATCGGCCTTGCAGCGCCGCTTCCGGCGATTCCGGAGCCACCCGAGCTGCGCGAAGTGCCGCCTGTCGCGCATCTGCGCTTGACGACGCTGCAGGCTTTCGGGCGCAGCTATCGCCCCCTCGCGCACTACCTGGACATCGCCGTACTGACGTTCGACTACGGGGGTATGCGCGTGGACGCCGACAGCCCCGGGCTGCTGCGGGCCTTCCGGGACGGCAGGCTGGTGCACGTCAAGCGCGATGCACGCGCCGAGAAGCGCTGGCGCGACACGCTCGAGCGCGCCGACTTCGTGCCGCTTCCCGAGGTGACCTACGACTATCCCGACGAGTACGAGGACGCCTACACGCTGCGCGATCCCGCAGCCTGGCCCGAGTTCGTGTGCCGGCGGCTGCCACAGCTGCGCGCGCAGGGCTGGCAGGTGGAGCTCGACGACAGCTTCCGCTTTCGCCCAGCGGAAGTGGGCGAATGGACGGCGGACGTGGAAGAAAGCGGCAACGACTGGTTCGATCTGTCGCTGGGGGTTGAGGTGGACGGCAAGCGCCGCAACGTGCTTCCGATCCTGCTTACCGCCATCCGCGCGCGACCCGACCTGCTGGAGCGCGACGAGGCCGCGCGCGACCGGGACGACGACTCGATCATCGTCGTGCTGGAAGACGGCCGCGTCATGCCGGTGCCTCTGGCGCGCGTGCGGCCGCTGCTGTCCGTCCTGCATGAGCTGATCGACGTCGGGCTCACGCCCAAGGTGCGACTTCCGCGCCTGGACGCCGCGCGACTGGCCGACCTCGAGCAAGCCGCCGACCTGAAATGGAGCGGCGGCGAGAAGGTCCGCAAGTTCGGCGCGCGCCTGGCGGGTTTCACCGGAGTCGAACCCGTGCCCGCGCCGCGCGGGCTGCAGGCCGAGCTGCGCCCCTACCAGATGCAGGGACTGGCCTGGCTGCAGTTCCTGCGCGGCTTCGAGCTCGCCGGCATCCTGGCGGACGACATGGGGCTGGGCAAGACCGTGCAGGCGCTTGCGCACATCCTGGTCGAGAAGGAAGCCGGGCGGCTCGATCGGCCTGCGCTGGTGATCGCTCCAACCAGCGTGGTGCCGAACTGGAAGGCCGAGGCGGCGCGTTTCGCGCCCGGGTTGCGCGTGCACGTGTCCCACGGGCTCAAGCGCAAGGAGAACTTCGGCCAGTTCGCCCGTTCGGACCTCGTCCTTACCACCTACCCATTGCTCGCCCGCGACAAGGACGCGCTGATCGCGCAGGAGTTCCACCTCGTCATCCTGGACGAAGCGCAGCAGATCAAGAACGCCAGGACCCAGGCCGCCAAGGTGGTGCAGCAGCTCAAGGCGCGCCATCGCCTGTGCCTCACCGGGACGCCGCTGGAGAATCACCTGGGTGAGCTGTGGTCGCTGTTCCATTTTCTCCTCCCGGGTTTCCTGGGCGATGCCGACACGTTCCGCCGGCTCTACCGTACGCCGATCGAGAAGCGTGCCGATGAGCCGCGCCGCCTGAGCCTGGCGCGGCGCATCCGGCCGTTCGTGCTGCGCCGGACCAAAGAGCAAGTGGCCGCCGAGCTGCCGCCCAAGAGCGAGATGGTGGAAACGGTCGAGCTGGCGGGCCCCCAAAGCGATCTGTACGAGACCGTGCGCGCCGCCATGCACGAGCGCGTGCGCGCGGAGATCGCGGCGCGCGGCCTGGCGCAGAGCCAGATCGTCGTGCTCGACGCGCTGCTCAAGCTGCGTCAGATCTGCTGCGACCCGCGCCTGCTCAAGCTCGATGCTGCGAAGAAGGTGAAGGAGTCGGCCAAGCTGGAGCGGCTGCTGGAGATGCTCGAGGAGCTGCTGGCGGAAGGCCGGCGCGTGCTGCTGTTCTCCCAGTTCACCAGCATGCTGGAGTTGATCGAAGCCGAGCTGAAGGCGCGCGGAATCGGTTACGTGAAGCTGACCGGAGACACGCGCGACCGCAAGAAGCCCGTCGACGCCTTCCAGGCCGGCAAGGTGCCGCTGTTTCTCATCAGCCTCAAGGCCGGCGGCACGGGGCTCAACCTCACAGCAGCCGACACCGTGATCCATTACGACCCATGGTGGAACCCGGCCGTGGAGAACCAGGCCACCGATCGCGCACACCGCATCGGGCAGGACAAGCCGGTGTTCGTCTACAAGCTGATCGCGGCCGGCAGCGTCGAGGAGAAGATCACGCAGATGCAGGCCAAGAAAGCGGCGCTGGCGGCCGGCGTGCTCGGCGGCCGGGCAGGCGCGGCGGCGCAACTCACCAAGGAAGACATCGCGGCGCTGTTCGAGCCAATGGGGTCATGAACCACATCGCCGATCGCTTCTGGTACCGGATCCGCCCCGCGCACCTGATCCTGTTTCCGCTCAGCCTGCTGTTCGGCCTGGTTGTGGCGGTACGGCGCGCGCTCTTTACGGGCGGCTGGCTGAAGAGCCAAAGACTGCCGGTGCCGGTCATCGTCGTGGGCAACATCACGGTGGGCGGGACCGGCAAAACGCCGCTGGTGCTGTGGTTGGCCGAGCTGCTCGTCGATGCAGGCTATCGCTCCGGGATTGTCACGCGCGGCTACGGCGGCAGCGAGGACGTCCAAGAAGTGCCGGGCGACGCGGACCCGGCCAGGGCAGGCGACGAGGCGGTGCTGCTGGCGCAGCGCAGCCGCTGCCCGGTGTGGGCGGGGCGCGACCGCGTTGCAGCAGGGCGCGCATTGCTGCGCCATCATCCCGATGTGAACGTCATCATCAGTGATGACGGCCTGCAGCACTACCGGCTCGCCCGGGATATCGAGATCGCCGTGGTCGACGCACAGCGCCGCTTCGGCAACGGCCTGCTGCTGCCGGCGGGACCGCTGCGCGAACCGCGCCGGCGTCTGCAGTCGGTGGATGCGGTGGCCGTGAACGGCGGAGCCACAGACGGCCTCCCCAATGCCTTCGGCATGCGGCTGACCGGTGAGCTGCTGGTGAATCTGCGCGACCCGGCGCGTGTGCGACTGCCCCGCGACTTCGCCGGGATGACCTTGCACGCAGTTGCAGGCATCGGCAATCCGCAGCGCTTCTTCGGCACGCTGGTGGACCTGGGGTTGCAGTTCGCCCCTCATGCCTTTCCCGATCACTATGCGTTCCGCCCCGAGGATCTCGAGCTCCCGGGCGCAGAGGCCGTGCTTATGACCGAGAAGGATGCGGTAAAATGCACAGCGTTCGCGCGCGAGCATTTCTGGTTTCTGCCCGTCGAAGCCAGAGTAGATACAGGGCTCGGCGAACTCATACTCGACCGTCTGAAGGCCCCTCATGGACGCCAAGCTGCTTGATATCCTCGTCTGCCCGGTCACGAAAGGCGCGCTGATCTATGACAAGGCCAGGCAGGAACTGATCTCCGTGCAGGCCGGGCTCGCCTACCCGATCAAGGACGACATCCCGGTGATGCTGGAGGAGGAAGCCCGCCAGTTGTCGCCCGAGGAGATCGAGGAGTGGAGGAAGAAGAGATGAGGCGCGAGGCGCGGCGGTGCCCGCGGTGAGGCGTGAGGCGAGAGGCGTGAGGCGCGGCCACCTGCTGGTGGCTTTCGCGCTCGGCCCCGCCCCCGGATCAGCTCCGGGGCAGGCTCTTTCCCGCGGAGGGAGAGGGGGCCTTGCGTCGCTTCGCGCGCCGCACGCCACGCCTCTCGCCTCCTGCTTCCCGGCTCACGCCTTGCGCCCCGCGCCTCACGCCTCACGCCTCACGTGAATTTCGTCGTCGTCATCCCCGCCCGCTTTGCATCCACCCGCCTGCATGGCAAGGCGCTGGTCGACATCGCTGGCAAGCCGATGGTGGTCCACGTCGCACAGCGGGCGCAGGCAAGCGGGGCGGCAGAGGTGTGGATCGCCACCGACGACGAGCGCATCCTCGGCGCTGCGCAGGCGCATGGCTGCCAGGCGATGATGACGCGTGCGGACCATGCCTCGGGCACGGACCGCATCGCCGAGGTCGCGGCGCTGCGCGGGTGGGGCGACGAGCGCATCGTGGTCAACGTGCAGGGCGACGAGCCGCGCATCGCCCCCGGCCTGATTCGTCACGTGGCGCAGGTGCTCGAGCGCCAACCCGAGGCGTCCATGTCCACCGCCTGCCATCCATTGCACGACGCGAAGGACCTGTTCGATCCGAATGTAGTCAAGGTGGTGCTCGACCGTGCGGGCGACGCGATGTACTTCAGCCGCGCGCCTATCCCCTGGGCGCGCGATGCCTTCGCCAGGGAACGCAACGTCGTTCCCGACCAGCTGCCGGTGTACCGCCACATCGGCATCTATGGCTACAGGTGTCAGTTCCTGAAGCACTATCCGGGCATGAGCGCGCCGGCCATCGAGCGGTTCGAGGCGCTCGAGCAGCTCCGCGCCCTCTGGCACTGCCATCGCATCGCGGTCGCAGTGACCGAGGATGCCCCGGAGGCCGGCGTGGACACCCCGGAAGACCTGGAGCGCGTGCGCCAGCTGTTTGCGGCCGGCCGATAGAGGCACGCGCGCGCACCGTATAATCGGGGCCATCGCGGGATGCTCGCGAGCGCGAAAGCAGCAGGCCTGCCCTGCCCAGCCCGAGCACGATAACGAGGGAGACGGACCATGAGATTGATCCTGCTCGGCGCACCGGGCGCAGGCAAAGGCACCCAGGCGGCCTTCATCACCCAGAAGTACGGCATCCCGCAGATCTCGACCGGAGACATGCTGCGCGCCGCCGTGAAGGCGGGCGCCAGGCTCGGCCTGGAGGCGAAGAAGTTCATGGATGCCGGCCAGCTGGTTCCCGACGATGTGATCATCGGCCTGGTCAAGGAGCGCATCCAGCAACCCGACTGCGCGAAGGGGTTCCTGTTCGACGGCTTCCCGCGCACGATCCCGCAGGCCGAAGCCATGCAGCAGGCCGGCGTGGACCTGGACTACGTCGTGGAGATCGACGTCGCCGACGACGAGATCATCAAGCGCCTGTCGGGCCGCCGTGTGCACGCGGCATCGGGTCGCACCTACCATATCCACTTCAACTCTCCCAAGGTGGCGGGCAAGGACGACGCGACCGGCGAGGATCTCATCCAGCGCGAGGACGACAAGGAGGCCACGATCCTCAAGCGTCTGGAGGTATATCACAGCCAGACCAAGCAACTGGTCGACTACTACTCGAAGATGGCCGCTGGCGGCGGGGCGCGTGCGCCGAAGTATCGCAAGGTTTCTGGGACCGGGAGCATGGATGAGATCCGCGATCGGATCTTCGCTGCGCTAACCTGACTTCGTGATTGAACCACAGAGGCACAGAGAGAAACGGCTGCGCAGACCAAATGGGGCGCTGTCCCAGCGCGACCACGCGCTCCGCACGGTAGCCAATCCGATCGCAGTATCCTCTGTGCCTTTGTGTCTCTGTGGTTCATGCAAGCCTTGGGGATTGAGCAATGGCAAAGCGAAACGCGTTCTATGCCCAGTCGGGCGGGGTCACAGCAGTCATCAACGCCAGCGCCTGCGGGATCATCCAAGCCGCGCGCGCCCACAGGAACAGAATCGGCAAGGTCTACGCCGGCCGAGACGGCATCATCGGCGCGCTGACCGAGGATCTGATCGACACCAGCAAGGAGTCGGCCGCGGCGGTCAAGGCGTTGCGGCATACGCCTTCGGGCGCATTCGGCTCCGCCCGCTACAAGCTGAAGAAGTACGAGGAGGACCGCCGGCAGTACGAGCGCCTGATCGAGGTGTTCAAGGCGCACGACATCGGTTACTTCTTCTACAACGGCGGCGGCGACTCGGCCGA
>DAIQQA010000092.1:0-20039 GCA_036787045.1 Burkholderiales bacterium
CTCGGCATCAAGGTGCGCGAATCGAAGAACGTGGTCGGCAGCACTGGACTGGAACCGCTCAAACGCGCAATCCTGGCTGCAGAGCGCGCCGGTACGGGCGCTCGCGTCATGTGCCACATCGGCGATGCACCGGGAGATCTGTCTGCCCTGCTCGACCTGCTGCGCCCCGGAGACATCCTCACCCACGCGTACAGCGGCGCCGGCAACAACGTCGTCCAGAACGGGCGCGTGCTGCCCGCCGCACTCGAGGCCAAGCAGCGCGGGGTCATCATCGATGTCGGCCACGGCGGCGGCAGCTTCGACTACACCGTGGCAACGCCCGCCATCGAGCAGGGCTTCACCCCCGACACCATCAGCAGCGATATCCACGCGGTCAGCGGCAACACGCCGGGCAAGCCGTACCTGCCCTGGGTGATGAGCAAATTCCTCAACCTCGGATTCTCGCTGGAGGAGGTCGTCGCGCTGGCCACGAGCGCTCCGGCACGCGTCATCGACCGCATCGACAAGCTGGGCACGCTGCAGATCGGGGCGCCGGCGGACGTCGCGATCCTGGAGCTCATGGAGGAGCCGGTGGAGTTCGTCGATACCCGCAACAACCGGCGACCCGGCACGCGCTGGCTCAAGCCGGTACAGACGGTGCGCGCTGGGGTGCCGTTCGGGCGGCCGTATCCTCAGCCCTTTACCTACCCCTGAGGACGAGCGCTTCGCTCTAGGCATTAACGTCACCACCGCCGGCGGCGACTGTGGCGCCAGTACTGGATCAGTGCAAAGCCCACCACCATCCCGCCCAGGTGAGCGAAATGCGCTACGCCGGACTGCGAGCCAGTGACACCGAGCACCAGCTCGATGATCCCGTAGAGGGTGACGAACAGCCACGCCGGCATCGGGATCGGCGGGAAGATCAGCAGGATCATGCGGCGCGGGAACATCATGCCGAAGGCGAGCAGCAACCCGAACACGCCACCCGAGGCGCCGATGGTGGGATAGGGCAGCCCGCCCTGCAGCGTCACCACCGTGAGTTGCGCGAGGGCCGCGCCGACCATGCAGGCAAAGTAATAGATCGTATAGCGACGCTCGCCCCAGACGCGCTCGATCTCACTGCCGAACATGAACAGCGCGAGCATGTTGAACAGCAGGTGCATGAGGCTGCCGTGCAGGAAGCCATAGGTAACGAGCTGCCAGATCTGGAACGTGCCTACGCCCGGCATACCATACTCTCCCGCAGGACTCGGCGGCCAGAGAGCGAAGTTGCCGATCAGGAAGTTGCCGATCGCGAACTGGGAGACGAAGATCGCCACATTGGCGATGATCAGGGTGCGAGTGACCGGGGGCAGGGCAGCAAACATGCAGGGGCCTGGGAGAAAGCGGCGGGCGAAAGGCGAATCTTGCTTGCACCCGTGCGACAGCGCAACCTGCTTGACCGTTCGGCCTCACAACTCGTCGGTGGAAATCGAGCCGACCGCGTCGAGCCCTCCGTAGGGCTCAGCCTATGCGGACGCTTGCGGCCCTGACTGCCTCGGTCCGCGGCCGCGCTGCGCGCAGCGGGCGCAGCGTCACACCACTTCTTTCCAGTACCCGTCGACGTACGCCTGGATCTCGGCGATCGCTGCGTCGTCGCGCTGCGGCTCGAACAGATGCGCGAACCGGCCCTGCAGCTTCAGGTACTCCTCGACCGGCACACGCGGGTGGGGGATGCGGGTGTGAGCGACCTGGCCATCGACGTACTCCTTGAGCGGCCAGATGCCTGTCTTCACGGCCAGATGTCCGATCTCGACGGACAGCTTCGGATCGTAGTCCCAGCCGGTGGGACAGGGCGCCAGCGCGAGGATGAGACGCGGACCTTTCAAACTCGCCGCCTTCTCGAGCTTCTTCGCCAGGTCGAGCGGCTCGGAACCGATCACCGTGGCCACGTACACGGGCCGATGTGCGGCCCAGATCGCGAACAGATCCTTCTTGTAGCCGGCATGCCCATGCGCACCGGTGGTCGTCGCGGTCCTGGCCGCGTGTGGCGTCGCGCCGGAGGCCTGCTGACCTGTGTTCCCATAGCCCTCGTTGTCGTAGCACACATAGACGAAATCGAGGTTGCGCTCGATCGCGGCCGACGTCGCCGACAGGCCCATGCCATAAGAGGCGCCATCGCCCGCCACGACCACCGCTGTCATGTCCTCTTCCGCCGTGAGTCGCCCCTTCTGCCGGAGGATATCGAGCGCATCGCGCACCCCCTGTGCACCGGCAGGAGCCGAGGACATAGAGGTGTACAGAAAGCCCGACTGGAACGGCGTGAAGGGATAGACCGAAAGCAGCGTCATGCAGCCGGCCGCGTTGACGAACACGGTTCGCCGGCCGAGCAGGTCGTAGATCTCGTGCAGCGCCTGCAGCCCACCACAGCCTGCACACATAGCAGTGCCGCCGCCCAGCAGATGGGTCGAGGGCAGGTCCTTGAGGCTGCGGATGATCGCTTCGCTCATGGCTGGCTGCGCTCGTGGAGCGCGATGGCTTGCAGCTTTCTGAGCTCGCGCAGCTCGCCGCTCGTATACAGAAGCCGCGGCTCGGGTGTCATGCCCGTCTCCGCAGCATTCTGTGCGGCCTTGGCCATCTCGTAGAACTCCTCGGGCGGCAGGTCGCGCCCGCCCAGCCCGCCGACGAAGGACAGCAGCAGCGGCGCGCCGGGTTGGCCGTAGAGCACGGAGGCGAGCTCGCTGTGCAGCACGCCGCCCTTGCCCATCGAAAGGTTCTGGTCGATCACCACCACGGCGCGCTTGCCGCGCAGGATATCGCGCAGCAGCGCCGTCGGGTAGGGACGCAGCAGCCGCGGTCGGACAAGCCCCACTTTCCAGCCCTGCTCGCGCAGCCGGTCCACTGCATCCTTGGCCTTTGTGGCGAAGGCGCCGATCATGAAGAAGACGATTTCCGCATCCTCGCCGCAATACGCTTCGACCGCCGGATGGCTGCGGCCGAAGCGTACGGCAAAGTCCTGCGCAATCTCGTCATACACCGTCAGCGCCTGCAGTGCGGCCAGGTGCGCCTCGTAGCGGAAATAGGAGTAATGCGAGCCGCCCAGCACCGCGACCGCCTGGCTGATCGGCTTGGTAGCACGAAACTGGATGGCGTCGGGATCGAACGCCGGGAGAAACCCACGCACCGCTTCGAGGTCAGGGGTTTCCACCGGCTCGCGCGTGAACGAAAGGTAGAAGCCGTCGAGGTTGACGATCACCGGCAGCCGCACGCGGGAATCCTCCGCCAGCCGGTAGGCGAGCAACACGCTGTCCAGCACTTCCTGGCAGGTGGCGCAGTGGATCTGCAGGAAACCGCTGTCGCGCGCGGCGAGGATGTCGGTGTGGTCAGGTTCCAGCGTGATCGGGCTGGCGAGCGCGCGCGACACGTTCACCAGCACGAAGGGCACACGCCAGCCGGCAACGGTGTAGATCATCTCCATGCCGTACAGGAGCCCCTGGCTGGACGTGGCAGTGAACACGCGCACGCCCGTGGCCGCGGCGGCCGCAGCGGCCGTGATCATGGAATGCTCGGATTCCAGCATCACCAGCCTGCCCTGCGCCTCGCCGCTGTCGTACCACTGCGCCAGCGTCTCGATGATCTCGGTCTGCGGCGTGATCGGGAACGCAGGCACGTAGTCCACGTCCGCGAGGCGGGCGCCCCATGCGGCGGCGGCGTTGCCGGTCAAGAGGGTGCGCGTCATGGCCGCGGCTCCACCCGTCGTCCCGCTCTCGCGGCGCTGAGACCAAGCATCGATGACACCACGCATTCCACCTTCGTCCTTCACACTTCGTCCTTCGTCCTTCGCACTTCGTCCTGCCGTTCCAGTTCCGCCCGAATCGCGTGCGGCGGGCACACCGCCACGCACACCATGCAGCCCTTGCAGTGGTCGTAGTCAATGTGCGGCGTGTGATCCGCGGCGACCTTGATGGCGCTGTCTGGGCAGAGCGTGCTGCAGACCCAGGAGCAGCGGTTGCACAGCTCGTAGTCGATCACCGGCCGGTGTGTGCGCCAGGTCCCGGTGTTGGTCAGCTCGCTGGTGGCCGGCGCGCGGATATCGGGCGCGGAGACGCTGGCCTCCTCGACCGGCACGTCGATCCACCGGGGAGAGCGATAATCTGCCGCGCCGATTTCGCTGCCTTGGCGGACGATGCCGGCGTGCGCCTGCATGGCTTCGAATGCGTGCAGCGCCTGCTCCAAGTTCTTGGCAACCGCCGCAGCGCCGAACTTGGCGATCTCCTCGCGGATGGCCTGCTCCAGGCTGTCGCGGCGAACGACACCGAGCAGTCGCGCAGCCGCACCGGTGCAGGTAGCGCCTATGAAGGGCAGATCGGCGCGCTCCTTCACCTCGGCTCTCACCGGCAGCGTAAGGACCGGCCCCGCCAGCTTGAGGCGGGCCTGCCACTCCGGCGGTGGCTCGGCGCTGTTGATCAACATCACCGTATCCGGACCTACGCCCTGGAGCACGCCCGCAGCGGGGATCGGCACCAGCGTGTCGTCGGCCACCACCACCAGGTCCGGCCGCGTGATGATGCCGCGCTCGTGGATCGCCTCTCGGGCTGCACGCACGTAGGCAAAGATCGGCGCGCCGCGCCGCTCCGCACCGTAGCGCGGCGCGTCCTGCACCTCGAAGCCTTCGAGGAACAGCGCGGTGCCAAGCACCTGGCTGGCGGTCTTCATGCCCTGGCCGCCGCGGCCGTGGAAGCGGATGCGGTACATGGTATGAGTGAGGCGTGAGGCGTAAGGCGTGAGGCGTGAGGAGTGAGGGGTGAGGAGCGCTCCCACATTAGCCCTTCCCCTTCCCGGGGATCCAGGGGGAGGGAACGATTTCTGGTTTCACCATCGGCCTGCAAGCAGTACAGAGCAGGTAGGCCGGTTTCGGCCGGCGGTTCGGAAAAGGCTCCATGTCCTTTACGCCTCTCGCTTCACGCCTCTCGCGTCACGCCTCACATTATTCCAAACCGTCTCGTGCTCATCGCCTCGCGAATCCGCCGCTCCGCCAGCTCGACCGCGGCCTGCCGCGGGAGCGCGCCCTTGTCCCGGACCTGGCTCAACACCGCTGCGGTATTCACGCGGATCTTCTCGGCGATGGCTTCGAACGCTGCCGCCTGCGTCGCCCCTCGATACTCCAGTGCGGCACAGATCACGCCCCCGGCGTTGGCGATGAAGTCCGGCACGACCAGCACACCCCGCTCATGCAACAACTTCTCCGCGCCTGGCGTGCAGGGAATATTCGCGCCCTGCAGCATGAGCTTCGTGCGCAGCCGTGCAGCATTGTCCTCACGGATCACGTCCGGCCGTGCGGCGGGAATCCAGATGTCGCAGTCGACGTCGATCACGGCGTCGACCGCGCGCTTGTCGCCGGAGGCGAAGTCCACAACGCTGCCGCCTTCATGCTTGAGGTTGATCAACGCCTCCACGTCGATGCCGCCGGCAGCTACGAGCGTGCCTTTACTGTCGGAAGCAGCCACGAGCACCGCGCCCTGCTGCGCGAGGAAGCGCGCGGCGTGCTTGCCGACCGCGCCGAAGCCCTGGATGACGACGCGCGCACCCTTCAGGCTTACTCCGCGGTAGGGCGCTGCGATCTCGGCCGCGTGTCGGAGCCCCCAGCCGGTCGCGCCGATCTGGTCCAGCGGGATGCCGCCTAGCGCTGCCGGCAGACCCACCGCCCGCCCGATCTCGTCCTGCACCCAGGCCATCGCGGTCTCGTCCATGCCCATGTCCGGGCCGAAGATGTAGTCGGTTTCGTTGCGCACCGCGTGGGCAAATGCGCGGACCAGCGCCTCCTTGCGTTCCCGCGGCATGTGCGGGTCGCCCCACAGCACCGACTTGCCGCCGCCATGTGCCAGGCCGGCGGCCGAGTTCTTCATGCTCATGGCGCGCGCCAGGCGGAAGCACTCCGCTACGCTCGCGTCTGGCGCCATGCGCAAGCCGCCGATCGCCGGACCCCGCGCGACGTTGTCCACCACCAGAACGGCCTTGAGCCCAAGTGACGGCTCGTGCACCTGAATGACCTTCGCCGGCCCCAGGTCGTCAGCCAGCCCGAATACCTCTGCCAAGTCCACCTCCCTCATCCCCCTCCGAGCACCCACGATACGCTGGACCATAGGCGCGCCCGTTGACTCATGTCAACCGCCCCGGGGCCGCCCGCTTCTTGATCTAGATCTAATGCGGCGGGCTCCGCCTGCCTTACAGTGCCTGCTCCTAGCGGGGGAGGAGGATCGGCATGGCGTGGAAGGACCTGTTCTCGACCGACTATGGACTGATGAGCCTGGCGGTCATCGTCGTCGTGATCGTCATCGCGGTGTTTTTGTATCGCAAGCTCACCAAGCTGATGGCCGAGGAACCGGACAAGAGAGCCTGAGCCTGCGCAGCCCCCGCAGCCGCGTCGTTTGCTTCCCGTACCCCCGCACCGCCCCACGACGGGCGCGCGCGAAGTATCCTATCGTGCATCGGCCGGACCCGGCCGCAACCGCCCGGCTCGCGACTTCTCATTTCTTATCATGCACCACAAGGGGCCGCCCCGACCGGGGGAGCTCACGCTCAGGCAGGACGTAGTGCAGGTGATCTTCGCCCGCGGCGAGCTCCGCCGGGACGAGATCAAGGACCTCTGGGGCCTGGACGACGAGCGCTATGAGAGCCTGCGACAGGAACTGCTGCGGGAGCGGCTGCTCGAGCCACTGCGCGGAACCGGGGGGTTCCGCGCCCGCATCGCACGCCGGCCCCTGCCCCCCGAGGAGCCTGGCACGCTCGCCGGACTCTTCTCCACCGAGTGGGAGACGCAGGGCGCCGAGCGTCTCGCCGAGCTGCTGAGTCACGCCGAGCTGGAAGGGCTGCTCGGCGATCTCGTGTACACCTTGCGCCGCGCACGCATGAAGCTCACGGGAGAGGACCGGCGCGGCACCAAACGGGAGCTGGCGGCGGCGCTGATCATCGCGCACGGTGTGGACCTGTTCCGCCACCGCGGGATTCGCTCCCTGGTGGCCAAGCGCAGCGATGCTTCGTTTCCAAACCGCTGGCATCCCGGCAAGGGTGCAGCACTGGAGTTCGTCCGCCAAGCCGGCTTCCCCGCGGATTTCACCGGCATCCCCGCGGAGGACACCCCCGCGGACTTCGAGTACCTGGAGGGGCGCGTCGATCTCAAGCCGCTGGAACCCTTTCAGCTCGAGGTGCAGCGCAAGGCGGCGCGCGTGCTGGGCGAGCCGGGCGGCCGCGCCATCGTCACGCTTCCCACCGGTGGTGGCAAGACCCGTGTCGCGGTCGACACGATCCGCGATCTGCTGACCACCCGCTGGCGGGAGGGTAACCCTGCCGCCTGCGTGCTGTGGCTTGCTCACACCGAGGAGCTGTGCGAGCAGGCTTACGTCTGCTTTCGCCAGGTGTGGCAATCCTCCAACGCCGTGTGCCCGCTGCTGCTGTTCCGTTTCTGGGGCCGCTTCACCCAGGACCTGGTGGCGCACAGCGAGACCCTTGCCGCGCTGCACACCCAGCCTGCGGTGCTCGTCTCCACGCCCCAGCGCATCGTCAACCTGCTGAGCGGCCGTATCAAGGGCGGGCGCGCGGTGGTCGACGACATCCAGCGGAACGCGGTGCTGCTGCTGGTGGACGAAGCACACCGCGCGGCGGCGCCGTCCTACCGCACCATCATCGAAGCGTTCGCATCCGTCAACCCGGCGGCTGCGGTCATCGGGCTCACCGCCACCCCCTTCCGAGAGGAGTACGACCAGCGCGACCCCGATGCCGGCACACGCGAGCTGCGCCGCCTATTCAAGGCGATCATCGAGCCGACGGCCACTCTGGGCGAGAATCCGCGCGCGGCGCTGGAAGCGCAGGGATACCTGGCGCATCCCACCTGGGAGACGGTGAAGACACGCACCTATCTGAAGGCGCCGGTGCTGGAGGATCCCGAGCACCTGAGCGAGGCCGACATCGATCGTGTCGACTATGCGCTGAAGATCCGCGCCGACAACCCCGACCGCCGCCTCACGGTGCTGGAGCGGATGCTGACCATCTGCGCAGATCCGCAGGCGCAAGTGCTCTACTTCGGCCCCAGCGTTCTGGATGCGGAGTGCATGGCTTTCCTGCTGCGCAGCCGCGGCATCCCCGCCGCGTTCGTCAGCGGCGCGACGCGCGAGGTCACCCGACGCAGGATCGTGGCCGACTTCAAGTCCGGCGGCGTCCAGGTGCTGTGCAACTGCGAGGTGCTCACCACCGGTTTCGACGCGCCAAGGGTCACTCATGTGGTAATGGCCCGGCCCACCGTCAGCCAGGTGCTTTACGAGCAGATGATCGGCAGGGGCCTGCGGGGTGCACGCTTCGGCGGCACGGACCGGTGCGTGATCATCGACCTGGAGGACAACTACCGCTCGGACCGCCCGACGCTGGGCTATCAGGCCTTTCGCGAGCTGTGGGTGCGCGGGCGGCGGAGCGCTGCGACAGCCCCTGGCTCACCGGAGAATGCCCTGTTCACCGGGCAGGAAAAGCCATGAAACAGCGAAGGACTCCGGCCGATAGCTCTGCGCCCGATATTCCTTGCCCGGTGATGGTCCCCCTCCCCTTGAGCCATCCCGCGACACGTGATACGGTTGCTCTCCCATCCGGCAACCCGGTTCCCATCGAAGTTCCGAGTGCGCGCATGAAGTATCCGATCACGATCCTAGCGGCGCTGTTGACTATCCTGCCGATGGCAGCCGCGCCGCAGACCGACCCGCAAAAGGGCAAAGAGATCTACGACCAGATGTGTGCCGGCTGCCATGGCTACCGGGGGGATGGAGGCGAAGGACACCGAGGCGGATTCAGTCCCCATATCGGAACGCTGGCCAACAAGGAGTACATGAGCCAGGTCCCGGACGACTACCTCATAATGATCATCAAGAAGGGCGGCGCCTACATGGGGAAGATCGCGACCATGCCCGCGTGGGAGAAACGACTGAGCGATGATGAAATCCGCAGCATCGTCGCGCACATCCGGACGTTCTGATTCGATCCTGTTGCGTCAGCGCGTCGGCCACGATCGGAAGGAAAGGATCCGATGCGGTCGATGGGTGAGTGGTACGGCAAGTCGAGGTGGATGTCGATGTCGGAAAATCAACCCAGGAGGAGATGAACATGAGAATACCAATATACGCAGCAATCGTCGCATTGGCAGTGGGGTCGGTATCAGGGTCGGCTTTCGCCCAGGTTCGCGGGGAGGCAGAGCCGGGCGGTCCGGCGGGCAAATGGATGACGCGCACACCCGTCAAGCCGGACCCGAGCAAGATCAAGGTTCCCCCAGGGTACAAAGTCGGGGTGTTCGCCGCAGGCCTCGACACGATCACGTCCATCACGGTCGATAAGAGCGACAACGTCTGGGTCGCCATTTCGGGCAATACCTTCGGCTTTCCACCGGAAGGCATCGACAAGCCGCATGTGAAGATCTTCGACAAGTCCGGCAAGCTGATCAAGGACAACGTCGGTCTGGGCATGTTCAAGTCCTTTGCCCTCAACGAAATCGGCTATTGCGCGGAAAACGGCCGCACCTACGTCGGAGATTACAGCTACGGCATCTGGGAAATCGACGGCGTGAACGGTACCCCCAAGCTGATCATGAACGAGGTTCCGATCGGTGACCACGCGCTGGGCGGCATTACCTGCCGGGACGGTTGGCTGTACTACGCGGTGGGCGCCCCGACCAATTCGGGCTTTTCCGACCCGAACATCCATGGCTGGACGGATGCGGTCGATCCCTACTGGGAGAAGCGCACGCCCCCCGGCGTGCCTGCACTGCCGCGCGACCCGCCCTGCCGGGATATCGTGCTGACAGGGCTCAACATACGCGACACCGAAGGGAATCTCACGGGCGCGTATCTGCCCAAAGGCACCCCGTCCAAGCCGGGTCAGGTGATCAAGGCGCAAAAGCCCTGCGGCGGCGCGATCCACAGGGCGAAGCTGAAACCCGACAGCAACTACACCCGCGACGACTGGGAAGTGTATGCGATGGGGCTGCGCAACTCGTCCGGTGTCGCCTTCGGACCCAAGGGCTCGCGCTTCGAAAAGGCCTTGGCCGTCAGCGACAACGGGCACAACGACAAGGGCAATCGCCGCGTCGCCAACGGGGCCGAGAAGCTCTTCATCATCACCGAGAAAGGTCAGGACGCGGGCTTTCCGGACAAGGAAGGCCTGAACTTCGTGAACATCAAGCGCTACGGGCCTGACGTCTATCGCGGAAACAAGTTCGACAGCACGCGGCCGAACCCCCAGTTGTACATCGGGGACAAGCCATTCGTTCCCACGCTGCCTCCCTATCGTTTCATCGACCATTCGATCGGGATTCGGGGCACTCCGCTGATCGTGGCAAATCCCAACCCTAACGGGTACATCAACCCGGTGATGGAGTGGGACACGAACAACCCGATGGACGGGTTGGCCTGGTCGTCGCAGGCCTTCGGTGCGACGGACACGATCTTCACCGCCGTGTTCGGCATCATCGACAACGGTCCGGAAAGCTTGCGGCCGATGTGGCCGGCGATCGTGAAGATCGAGTTTCTCAACCCGACGGGCATCAAGTGGTCGATCTTCGCCGAAAACATCGATCCGGGACCCAATGCCTACCAGAAGAAGGAAAACCGGGGCGGATTCGAGCGCACCAACGACGTCGAGTTCAGCACCGACGGCAAGACGATGTACGTGGCCGACTACGGCGAGCTCTACGTGAACTACCAGATGGAATCGCCGTTCTACACGACGCCGAAATCCGCGGTCGTCTGGACCATCACGAAAGAGTAGTCAGGTCTGTTCTTCCCATCCCGGTGGCGGCATGCGCCGGGATGGGCGTTTCTTCAGCATCCGGCCACTCGGAACGGCCGGCACACCGGCGGCAGGCCCCATCTGCGCAACCTGCAGGGCGTCCCGCTCCAGACTCCCCTTCCTTGCGGTCCCCAGTGCGCCCTACGGCCGATCCGCGCCCTACCGCCTCTTCCCGGCAAGCTCTTCGCGTAACTCCACGAGAAGCGGGTCCGACGCCAGCGCCTGACCGTTCACTGTCACCGTCGCCGCGAATGTTCCGTCGTCCAATTCGCGCAGATCATGCAGCACGATATGCTTGGACTGGTGGATCATGCTGGCGAGCAAGGCATTGAGGCGGTCGCGCACCGCAATCCGGGTGGCCTCGTCGCCAGGCATTTGCAGAACGCCGTTGGGACGCACACGATGCAGTGACGTCGCTAAGGGATCCAGCGATTCGATCCAAAACCGGCACCAGCCCGCGGACTCGCAGCCGCGAAACTGGGCCTCCAGCGGCTCGACGTGCCTTGGATGGGGTGCCGGGGGTTCTGCGCGAATCGCTATTGGTGCTGACAGCAAGCCAAGCAACGCGGCACCGCAAGCGAGCAGGCTCGCTGAGGCTCTGGTCACGAAGGGCATGAACGGTCTTATATCATTTTGGGTCGGGGCCTCCCACAGGGAACCACGCGGACACATACAATAGCGGTTCCCATCCGCAGGCCCCGCCTGCGGTTTTCCCCGCATTCCGGTTCCCCATGAAGCCACGCGACGCGCAGCTTGCCCCGCAGGGCGCCATCACCATCCACGGCGCCCGCCAGAACAACCTCAAGAACCTCGACATCGCCATTCCGCTCAATGAGTTGGTGGTAGTGACCGGAGTATCCGGCTCGGGCAAATCCTCTCTCGTGTTCGACACCCTGTACGCGGAAGGGCAGCGTCGTTACGTGGAGACCTTCTCGCCCTATGCGCGCCAGTTCCTCGATCGCATGGACAAGCCAGCGGTGGATCGCATCGAGGGTATCCCGCCCGCCATCGCGATCGACCAGACCAATCCGGTGCGCACCTCCCGCTCCACGGTCGGAACGATGACCGAGCTGAACGACCATGTGAAGCTCCTATTCGCGCGCGCCGCGCATCTGTACTGCCGCGGCTGCGGCGCGCCGGTGCGGCGCGACACGCCCGACTCGATCTTCGCCGAGATGCGCAGCCGCGGCGAGGCCGCCGGGGATCCGCGCCTCACTGTTACCTTCCCCGTGAGCGTGCCGAAGAACTTCTCCGAGGCGGAAGTGCGCCAGTTGCTGGAGCAGCAAGGGTACACGCGCATTCACTCGCAGACGGGCGGCCAGTTGGAAGTGGTACAGGACCGCTTCCGCATGTCCAGCGCCGAGCGCGCGCGAGTGGTGGAGGCGCTGGAGGCCGCGCTGCGCGTCGGGCAAGGACGGGTAAATGTGCACGCGCTGCTCGAGGCGCCCACCACCCCGTCGCCGGAGCCTGCCCCGGGCAGTGACCCGGGGGCGCCACCCCTCCTCAGGGAGGAGGGGAGGGGTTCCCCCTCTCCCCTTGCGGGAGAGGGCGGGGGTGAGGGGGAAGAGCGCCTCACGCCTCACGCCTCACGCGTCACCGAAGCGCCCGTCTGGCGCTTCAGCGCCGATCTGCACTGCCCCGACTGCGATATCCACTACAGCGATCCTTCGCCCAGCCTGTTCTCCTTCAACTCGCCGCTGGGCGCCTGCGAGACCTGCCGCGGCTTCGGGCGCGTCATCGGCATCGACTTCGGTCTGATCATTCCGGACGAGTCCAAGACGCTGCGCGAGGGCGCCATCAAGCCCTGGCAGACGCCGAGCTTCAGCGAGTGCCAGGACGACCTGAAGAAGTACGCGCCCAAGCACGGCGTGCCGATGGACGTGCCCTGGCGGGACATGCGCGAAGCGGACAAGCGTTGGGTGCTGGAGGGCGACGACGACTGGGTGAGCTGGAGAAAGAGCTGGCCCGGCAAATGGTACGGCGTGCGGCGGTTCTTCGACTGGCTGGAGAGCAAGAGCTACAAGATGCACATCCGCGTGCTGCTCTCCAAGTACCGCGCCTACACGCCCTGCACCGCCTGCGACGGCGCGCGGCTCAAGCCCGACGCGCTGCTGTGGCGTCTCGGCACCAAGGAGGATGCGGACACGGTACTGGCGCAGGAGCACCGCTTCCGTCCGCATGGGTCGACGCTTTCCGAGGAGAAGCTGCGCGCACTCCCCGGGCTCACCGTGCACGACCTGGTGCTGCTGCCGATCGACCGCTCTCGTGAGTTCTTCTCGCAGCTTCATCTGCCGGCGCCAATGGATGAAGCAACAGACCTTTTGCTCACCGAGATCCGCACACGGCTCGCGTATCTGAATCAGGTCGGGTTGGGCTATCTCACGCTGGATCGCCAGTCGCGCACCCTGTCCGGCGGCGAGGTCCAGCGCATCAACCTGACCACCGCGCTGGGCACGTCGCTCGTCAACACCCTGTTCGTGCTGGACGAGCCTTCCATCGGTCTGCATCCGCGTGACATGGGACGCGTGATCGAGGTGATGAAGCGTCTGCGCAATGCCGGCAACTCGCTGGTGGTGGTCGAGCACGACCCGCAGATCATGCTGGAGGCGGACAAGATCCTCGACATGGGTCCGGGTCCCGGCGAGCGCGGAGGCAGCATCGTCTTCTTCGACCGGCCGGCGGCGCTGACGCAGGCGAGCACGCTTACTGCCGAGTATCTGTCCGGCCGCAAGCGCGCCGATGCGGGCACCGCACCGACCCCGGTCGACCCCGCCGGCCCGCATATCGACGTGCTGGGCGCGGCCGAGCACAACCTGAAGAACATCGACGTGTCGATCCCGCTCAACCGACTGGTGTGCGTCACTGGGGTGAGCGGTTCGGGCAAGTCCACGTTGGTGCAGGACGTGCTGTACGCCGCACTGCTCAAACACAAAGGCAAGCCCACCGAAGCGCCCGGCGCACACCGGGCGGTGATCGGGCACGAGTTGATCGGCGCGGTGGTGATGGTGGACCAGACGCCCATCGGCCGCACCACGCGCTCCAACCCGGCCAGCTATGTCGGCGCCTTCGATGCGATCCGGCAGTTGTTCGCCAAAGAGCCTCTGGCAAAGGAGCGCGGATACACACCTGGCACCTTCAGCTTCAACTCCGGCAACGGCCGCTGCCCGACTTGCGGCGGCAACGGCTTCGAGCACGTCGAGATGCAGTTCCTCTCGGATGTCTACCTGCGTTGCCCCGACTGCAACGGCAAGCGCTACCGCGACGAAGTGCTGGAGATCACGGTGCAGGGCAAGAGCTCCACCGCCGGGAAATCGATGGCCGAGGTGCTGGAGATGACCGTGTCGGAGACCGTGCAGTTTTTCGCCGACCAGCCGGAGGTGCTCCGCACACTGCAGCCGCTGGCCGACGTCGGACTCGAGTACCTGAAGCTAGGCCAGCCCGTGCCCACCCTCTCCGGCGGCGAAGCGCAGCGCCTGAAGCTCGCGGGGCATCTCGCGGAGGCGACCGCCTCACGCCTCACGCCTCACGCCTCACCCAGCCGAGCCTCACTGTTCCTGTTCGACGAGCCCACGACCGGCCTGCACTTCGACGACATCGCCAAGCTGTTGCGCGCCTTCCGCAAGCTGATCGCTGCCGGTCATTCCCTGGTGGTGATCGAGCACAACCTGGATGTTATCCGTGCCGGCGACTGGCTCATCGACCTGGGACCTGAGGGCGGCGAAGGCGGCGGCGAGCTGGTGTGCGTGGGAGCGCCCGCGGAGGTTGCAGCGCACGCGACCTCCCACACCGGCGTAGCGCTGCGTGAGTACGAAGCCTCGCTTGGCAAGCTGGCGAGCCGTATGACGGCGGCAGAGCCGCCAGCGAACCTCGCTCCTCACCCCTCACTCCTCGCGCCTCACGCAATCAAGATCCACAACGCCCGCGAGCACAACCTCAAGAGCGTGGACGTGGACATCCCGCGCGAGAAGTTCACCGTGATCACCGGCGTTTCGGGCAGCGGCAAGAGCACGCTCGCCTTCGACATCCTGTTCGCCGAAGGGCAGCGGCGCTATCTGGAATCGCTCAACGCCTATGCACGTCAGTTCGTGCAGCCCGCGGCGCGACCGGACGTGGATGCCATCTTCGGTATCCCGCCCACGGTGGCGATCGAGCAGCGCACCAGCCGCGGCGGCTCCAAGAGCACGGTCGCCACGCTCACCGAGCTGTACCACTTCCTGCGCCTGTTGTACGTCAAGCTCGGCACCCAGTTCTGCCCGACCTGCGATGTGCCGATCCAGCCGCAGAGCTTCGAGTCGATCGCCGCGCGCCTGCTGCGCGACTATCGCGGCCAGCACATCGGCCTGCTCGCGCCGCTGGTGGTAAACCGCAAGGGCTACTACACCGACCTCGCCAAGTGGGCGGCAGGCAAGGGCTTCACGCACCTGCGCGTGGACGGGCAGTTCCTTCCCACCGGGAAGTGGCCGCGGCTGTCGCGCTTCCAGGAGCACAGCATCGAGCTGCCGGTGGCCGACCTGCGCGTGTCCGCCGAAACCGAGGGCGAGCTGCGCGATGCGCTCACCCGCGCACTGGATTTCGGCAAGGGTGCAGTGCACGTTGTGGCGCCGCTCGACGGTTTGATGGAAGGCAAGGCCGAAGTCACGGAGACGGTCCTGTCCACCAAGCGCGCCTGCCCGTCCTGCGGCACCAGCTTCCCGGAGCTGGACCCGCGGCTGTTCTCCTTCAACTCCAAGCACGGCTGGTGCGAGAGCTGCTTCGGGACCGGGTTGCAGATCGAGCAGGTGGGGTGGGACGAGGAGCGCGAGAAGTCCGGCACCGAAGACCACGTGCTCGACTCGTGGGTCGAGTGGCTCGAGCTGAACGAACCCTGCCCGGCCTGCGCGGGCAAGCGGCTGAACCCGACAGCGCTGCACGTGCGCTTCCAGGACCGCTCGATCGCGGATCTGGCAGCCTTGCCGGTGGCCGAGGTCGCCCGCTTCTTCCAGGCGCTCGCCGTGAGCGGGCGCGAAGGCGAGATCGCCCGCGACCTTCTCGCCGAGCTGCGTGCGCGGCTGTCGTTCCTGGAAGAAGTGGGGCTGGGTTACCTCGCGCTGGATCGCGCCGCCCCGACGCTCTCCGGCGGCGAGGCGCAGCGCATCCGGCTGGCGTCGCAGCTCGGTTCCAATCTGCGGGGCGTGTGCTACATCCTCGACGAGCCGACCATCGGCCTGCACCCGCGCGACAACCGTATCCTGCTCGACACCCTGGCCAAGCTGGAGGCCAAGGGCAACACGCTGGTCGTGGTGGAGCACGACGAAGAAACCATCCGCCGAGCGGAGCACGTCATCGATCTGGGACCTGGCGCCGGGACGCAGGGCGGGCATATCGTCGCGCAGGGAACGGCCGAGGAGCTGACGGCCAATCCCGACTCGGTCACCGGTCGCTTCCTCGCACGGCCGCTCCAGCATCCGCTGCAGCCGCGCCGGGCGGTGGACCGCAGCACAGCGTCGATCGAGGTGCGCGGCGCGAGCCTGCACAACCTGAAGGACGTGAATGTCCGCATCCCGCTCGGCCGCCTGACGGCAATCACCGGCGTCTCGGGCAGCGGCAAGAGCACGCTCGCGCGCGACATCCTCTACGCCAATCTGCAGCAAGTGGTGGGAGAGCAGCGCCGACAGCGCACGGGCGGGCTGTTCGGCTGTCGTGCCATCGAAGGCTGGGAGCAGATCGGCCGCGTGCTGGAGGTCGACCAGACCCCCATCGGCAAGACTCCCCGCTCCTGCCCGGCAACCTACGTGGGCTTCTGGGATGCGATCCGCAGGATGTTCGCCGAAACCACCGAGTCGCGCATGCGCGGTTACGCACCCGGACGCTTCTCCTTCAACAGCGCCGGCGGGCGCTGCGAGAACTGCGAGGGTCAAGGCGTGAAGAAGATCGAGATGAGCTTCCTGCCCGACGTAAAGGTGGCCTGCGAGGCCTGCGGCGGGCAGCGCTTCTCGCCCGAGACGCTGATGGTGCGCTTCAAGGGCAAGAGCATCGGCGAGGTGCTGTCGATGAGCGTCGACGAAGCCACTGAGTTCTTCGCCGCCCACCGCTCGATCCATCATGCGCTGCGGCTGCTGCAGGACGTAGGGCTGGGCTACCTCACACTCGGCCAGCAGAGCCCGACGCTATCGGGCGGTGAGGCACAACGCATCAAGCTCGTCACCGAGCTGTCGAAGGTGCGCGGGCAAACACCCCCTCTCCCCTCGCGGGAGAGGGCTGGGGTGAGGGGGCCAAACCACACCCTCTACGTCCTCGACGAACCCACCGTCGGCCTGCACATGGCCGACGTGGAGAAACTCCTCCGTGTGCTGCACCGTCTGGTCGACGCCGGCAACAGCGTAGTGGTCATCGAGCACAACCTGGATGTCATGGCGGACGCAGACTGGATCGTCGATCTCGGCCCGGAGGGTGGGCATGCGGGCGGGCGCGTCGTGGCACAGGGACCGCCGGAGGCAGTAGCCGAGGCTGGAAACCGTTCACACACTGCCGGCGTGCTCGGGGCGTTCCTGCGTGAGCGCAGGACTTAAAAAGCACGCGGAGCCATTGCGCCCATCCGTCGGGAGGTTCCCGACAGTGGTCTCTTAGCGCAGAGACTCCAGCAGGCTGCGCGCTGCTTTCAGATCGTGCGTATCGAAGCCTTCGGTGAACCAGTCATAGATCGGGAGCAGCAGCGAGCGTCCAGCATCGCGCTGGCCGCGCTCGACCAGCAGTCCGGCGAGGGTAGTGGAGGCACGCAGTTCCCAGGACTTGGCGTGCTGCCTCCGGGCCCAGTCGACTGCGGCGCGCAGAGGTGCTTCGGCCTCGTCCCGCCGACCTTGCCGCATCAACATCCAACCCTTAAGACGCAGCACCTCGGCCAAGTGCGAGCGTTCCTGCCACCCAGGACGTTCGATCTGCTCCAGGACCTCTGCGATCAGCCCGAGGGCCGTGTCCAGGTCACCCTGCAGCGCCACAGCTTCTGCGAGAGCTGACTTGAGGTAAGGAACGCGGCTGTATCCACCTCCCTTGTTCCAGGCATCGAGGCCCCTGCGCAAGCAGGAGACTGCTTCGGGTAGCTGGCCGCCGCGCAGCCGCGCCAGACCTTCGACCTGCGGAACCATCACCTCGTGCATGAATGGAACACTCTGCTCGCGCTCGAGCCGCTCCGCCTCGCCCACATGCTCCAACAGTCGCTCGGGCTCGCACCGGTAGTCGAAGACATATGCGCCCAGGGTGAGTGCAAAGGCGCGATTGAACGCGTTTCCCAGGGCTTGCGCGTAAGCATCTCGTTCATCGCTCAAACGCACGGCTTGATCCGGATACCCCAGCATCCAGGTCCACTGGCACGACCAGATTCCTACCAGAGTCCTGAAGTCGCTGGCAGTCACCTGCATCCACCGATCGGCATGCTGCGGATCGTACAGCGCCAGCACCTGATTCCCGTGGGCGCGCGCTTCCACCAGCTCGCCGAGATAGAAGTGCGAAATCATGGCCGCGCCATGCCCGAATATCCGCAAGTCCAGGTGACCGGCTAGATTGCCCTCGGTCAGCAGCTGCTGCGCGGCTGCGAGCGAGTCCGCGACGCGCCCCTGGGTGATGGTATTCACCCAGATTGCCCACAGCCCAACCGCGAGAGTCCGCGATTCACCGCGACGCTTGGCCACCTCCAAGAGCGCTGCCGCGTTCGTGTTCACCTCGGGCGCCGCCCAGCCGCGCAATCCAGTCCAGACCCCATTGAGCGGCTCCCGGATCGACAGCTCGAGCTCATCGCGCTCGGAAGAAGCGGGCAGACGCTCGATTGACGTCAACGCCTTCTGGAAATGGCCGGCTGCCTCCCGCAGGGCGACTCTTCGAGCTGCGAGCTTGCCTGCCTCGCCCCACAGAGGGATGGCTCTGGTCAGATCGCCGGACTGCGTGTAGTGATGGGCCAGCAGCTCCGGTTCGTTGGCGACACGGGCAGCAAAGTTGACCGACAGGGCGTGCGCGAGTTGGGCATGCAGTTGCTGCCGCTTGCTGGTGGGCAGCGAATCGTATGCGACGTCCTGCACCAAGGCATGCTTGAAGGTGTAGGTGGCATCAGGTGGCATACCGCGTCGATATATCAGCCCCGCTTCGGTCAGCTTCCGCAGGGCCTCCTCGAGATGCGCGTCGGACAGCGCCGGGATGTGCGCGAGCAGCTCATAGGAAAACGTCCGTCCGATGCAGGCACCGGCCTGCAGGATGTTCTTCGCTGGCGCGAGATGGTCCAGCCTCGCCAGCAGCGAGTCGCGCAACGACGTCGGGATGACCAGCGCGGGCAACGGCATCTGCAGCAGGTATTGGTCACCGGCCTCGCGCAGCAGCCCAGATTCCAACACCGACTTGGTCAGCTCCTCCACGAACAGCGGCACCCCGTCGGTATGCGACAGGATCAAATCGAGAACCTCCGTCGGCAGCGCCCGGCCTCGAGTCAACTTGGCCACCAGCTCTTCACCCTGGCGCCGCACCAGGCGACTCAGACCCAGCATGGTGACGTGGGCTTCCTCCGACCAATGGGGCGTGTACTCCTGTCGGTGGGTGATCACCAGCAGGATGGACAGGGCCTCTACCCGGGGAACCATCACATCTAGCACCTCCTGGGTGGTGGGATCGATCCAGTGGACGTCCTCGACGACCATGAGCACCGGCTCACGGCGCGACACGATTTCGATCTGGTCGGACAGCGCCTCGAGCGTCTTCTCCTTCTGCTTCTGCGGCGAAAGCTTGCGCGGGGGGTAGCGTTCAGTGGGCAGCGAGAGCAGCGCCGCGAACAGCGGGACGGCCTCGGCACGCGGCTCCGGGCCGCCCTGGAGCAGCGCTTCCAACTTGTCCAGCTTCTGCTCGGGCGTGTCGTCGCGTGCGAAACCCGCGACCGCCTCGATCTGCTCGGTGACCGGGTACAGGGGAGAATTGAGATGATAGGGCGAGCACTGATACCGGAAGCCGGCATACTGCTCGCCTGCGATCCGCTCGCGCAGCACCTGGACCAACCGCGACTTGCCGATGCCCGGCTCGCCGCCGATCAACACCACCCGCCCCTCTCCCTCGCGAGCTTGGCGCCAAGCGCGCAGCAGCAGCGCCACCTCTTCCTCACGCCCGACCAGCGGCGTGAGCGGCACCGCGGCGTGAGCCGCCTCGAAGCGACCCTGCGTCCTGCGGACCGCATCCACCCGCCACACTCGTACCGGCTCCGCCCTCCCCTCGAGCGCACGCTCCCCCAGATCGGTCAGATCGAAGGTATC
>DAIQQA010000093.1:0-4098 GCA_036787045.1 Burkholderiales bacterium
GTTGTCCGCACGTTGCTGGGCGTGTTCGCCGCGCGCGCCGGTGCTGAGCTCGATCGCCTGAGGCTGGAAAGCGAGAAGCGCGTCGGCGTGGTGATTGGGGCGGACGGCCGCCGCACGCTACAGGGCTTCCTGCTCGACATCACGCTGTCCAAGCGCGCGGAAGGCGAGCTGCGCCTCGCGGCAGAGGTGTTCCAAAGCAGTGGCGAGGCGATTGTCATCACTGATGCGCAGCACTGCATCCGGACAGTCAACCCGGCTTTCAGCCATATCACCGGCTACGCTGCCGCGGATGCAGTGGGCAAGACTCCCTACTCACTGAGCCCGAGCGTGCGCAGTGCCGATCGCGAGCTCGAGCTGTGGGCAGAAGTCGACCGCAACGGCTACTGGCAGGGCGAGGTGTGGGACCGGCGCCGCAACGGCGAAGTGTTTCCCAAGTGGCTGACATCAGCGTGGTGCGCGATACGCAGGGGAGGCCGGTCAACTACATCGAGATCTTCTCCGACATCACCGAGCGCAAGGAGCGCGAGGAGCGCGTGCGGCATCTGGCTCACCACGATGCGCTCACCGACCTGCCCAACCGCGTCCTGCTGACCGACCGGATCACGCAGGCGGTGTCCCTGGCGGAGCGCAACCGCACCCGCGTGGCCGTCATGTTCCTGGATCTGGACCGGTTCAAGACGGTCAACGACTCGCTTGGTCACAGCGTCGGCGATAAGTTGCTGCAGGAGGTGTCGAGCCGGCTGAGGCTGTGCATGCGCACCAGCGACACCGTCAGTCGCCTGGGCGGCGACGAGTTCGTCATTCTGATGCCGGACATGGCCTATCCCGGTGACATCGCAGTTGCGGCGCAGAAGGTACTCGATGCAGTGTCGCGCCCCTACAACATCGACGGGCATGAGCTGGTATCCACCCCGAGCGTGGGCATCGCCGTTTACCCCGGCGACGGCACTGACGTCGATACCCTGCTGCGCAATGCCGATGCGGCCATGTATCACGCCAAGGAGAACGGCCGCAACAACTACCAGTTCTTTACGCAGGACATGAACGCCCGTGCGCTCGAGCGGCTGTCCCTGGAGCGCAGTCTGCGGCGGGCGCTGGAGCGCGACGAGCTGCGCCTGCATTACCAGCCGCAGTACGACATCTCCAGCGGCCGCGTCGTCGGCATGGAGGCGTTGATCCGCTGGGAACACCCGGAGCACGGGCTGATGTCGCCGGGCCGCTTCATGCCATTCGCCGAAGAGAGCGGGCTCATCTTGCCGATCGGAGAAATGGGTGCTACAGGAAGCCTGCCGGCAGAACCGCGCCTGGCAGGACGCCGGCCTGCCCCGATTGCGCGTATCGGTGAACATTTGGGCGGTGCAGTTCCGCCAGGCGACTTCGTCGACACGGTCGACCGCGCGCTGGGCGTTTCGGGGCTGGATGCGCGCTATCTGGAGTTGGAGGTCACCGAGAGCGCTGGGGTTCCTGCTCAGCAAGCCGCTGCCGCCGCCGGACTGTGCGGCGCTGCTGGCGCGGGAACGCGAATCGCTTAGGCGCCAGGTCGCCTGACGCTACTTTCGCAGCAGCCAGAGGACGATGCTGATGGCGAGCGAAACGAGAATGCCGGTCGTCAGCGGGAAGTAGAAGCCGAAGCCGTCCCGCTCGATGCGGATGTCACCCGGCAGCCGACCCAGGCCGAGCTTGTCCAGCCAAGGCCATAACAGGCCAACCGCCAGCAAGACCAACCCCACGACGATCAGGACGCGCTGCATGATGGTTCGTCCGGATGCCGGAGCAAAGGTTCAGCGCCCCGTGCGGTAGCCGTAGAACCAGCGGCTCCTGCCGGCGCCGACGTTGCGCACGGTGTGGCGCGTGCGGGCTGGGATCAGCACCTCCTCGCCGATCGCCGGGCGGCAGGTGCGGCCGCCGCAGGTCAGCTCCAGCTCGCCCTCGACCAGCATGACCAGCTCGTCGGTCGCATGAACGAAGTCGCGCCATTCCTGCCCGGGTGGATCGACCCAGATCCCGAAGCTGTAGCCGCGCCTCGCCCAATCCGGCTCGACGCTGCTGCGATCGGGTGGGTTATGCATGGTGCGTCTCGCAATGCACTCGGCCACTTAGAATAGCACTGTGAACGACATGGAGCACCTCTTCTCGGCCGCGGGCCCACTCGCCCAGGCCATCCCAGGGTTCAAGGTCCGCCGGCAGCAGATCGAGATGGCGCAGGCAGTGGCCGAGGTCATCCAGGCGCGTGGCGTGCTGATTGCCGAAGCAGGAACAGGCACCGGGAAGACGGTGGCCTACCTGGTGCCTGCGCTGCTGTCCGGCGGCAAGGTCATCCTGTCGACCGGCACCAAGACCCTGCAGGACCAGCTGTTCAACCGCGATATCCCGACGGTGCGCCAGGCCCTGCGCGCGCCGGTCACGGTGGCGCTGCTCAAGGGGCGCGCCAACTACGTCTGTCACTATCACCTCGAGCGCAATCTGCAGGATGGGCGCTTCGCCAGCCGAGCCGACGCAGGTTATCTGCAACTGGTCGCGCGCTACGCCAAGACCAGCAAGACCGGTGACCGCAGCGGGCTTGCCGAGGTGCCCGAGGACGCCGGGGTGTGGCCGCTGGTCACCTCCACCCGTGACAACTGCCTGGGGGGAGACTGTCCCCGCTACAAGGAGTGCTTCGTCATGGAGGCGCGCAAGCAGGCGCTGGCCGCCGACGTGGTCGTGGTGAACCATCACCTGTTCTTCGCCGACCTAGCGCTGCGCGACGAGGGCGTGGCCGAGCTGCTGCCGGCCTGCAACACGGTGGTCTTCGACGAAGCGCACCAACTCCCGGATACCGCCAGCCTGTTTTTTGGCGAGAGCCTGTCCACGGCCCAGCTGCTCGAGCTGGTGCGGGACACCCGGCTGGAGGCAGCCGCCGCGGCCAGGGACTTCGTCGCGTTGCCCGAAGCCGCGCAGGCGTTGGAGCGGGCTGCACGCGACCTGCGCCTGGCGGCGGGGGAGGAGAGTGGGCGCCAGACCGCGCGGCAGGCCGAAGCCCACCGCGACTTCGGGCAGCGCCTCGATGCGGTTGCCGAGCGGCTGGCGACACTGGGCAAGCTGCTCGAGTTTCAGGCCGATCGCAGCGACGGGCTGGGGAACTGCTGGCAACGCTGCGTGGACCTCACCGGCAGGCTTGCGCGGTGGCGCGAGGCGGAGCAGCAAGAGCACGGCAAGGACCGGGTCCGCTGGGTCGAGGTATTCCAGCATGCCGTTCAGCTCAACTCGACCCCGCTGTCCATCGCGGATGTGTTCCGGCGCCAGATCGATGCCGGTGCACGGGCGTGGATCTTCACCTCGGCGACGCTGTCGGTGAAGCAGGACTTCAGTCACTACCAGCAGGAGATGGGGCTGGGCCAGGCACGCACGGCCGGATGGGACAGCCCCTTCGACTATGCCACGCAGGCGCTGCTGTATGTGCCCGAGCGCATGCCGGGGCCGAACAGCGCAGGCTATACGGAAGCGGTGGTCAAGGCCGTGCTGCCGGCGCTGGCCGCAAGCCGCGGGCGTGCGTTCCTGTTGTTCACTAGTCTGCGTGCGATGCGCGAAGCGCATGCACTGCTCGAGGACGGCTTTGCCCACGAGGGATATGACTTCCCGCTGTTGCTGCAGGGCGAGGGCTCACGCTCGCAGCTGCTGGAGCGGTTCCGGCGGCTCGGCAACGCGGTGCTGGTGGCGAGCCAGTCCTTCTGGGAAGGCGTCGACGTGCGCGGCGAGGCCCTGTCGCTGGTCATGATCGACCGGCTGCCCTTTGCCCCACCGGACGATCCCGTGCTTGCGGCGCGCATCGACCGCATCAACGCCGAAGGACGCAACGCCTTCATGGAGTACCAGTTGCCGGAGGCCGTGATCACGCTGAAGCAGGGCGCCGGCCGTCTGATCCGCGACGAGACCGACCGCGGTGTGCTGATGATCTGTGACACGCGGCTGGTCGATCGACCCTACGGGCGCCGCATCTGGCAGAGCCTGCCGCCGATGCGGCGGACCCGGGCGCTCACCGACGTGCTGGCGTTCTTTGATGACGGGTGAAGCGTGACAGATGACGCGTGACAGACGAGCGTGACAGAAAAAGCGTTACAG
>DAIQQA010000093.1:4198-19932 GCA_036787045.1 Burkholderiales bacterium
ACAGAAAAAGCGTTACAGGTGATGCGCTGAAGCAACGCCGTGACAGATAATGCGGCGCAGCTTAGCGGAGATGGATAGCACGCCTTCCCTGTCACGCCTCATCTGTCACGCCTCGTCCGTCACCGAGCCGTTTGCGCACCCGGCCCCGCACCAGATCGATGTTGCCGCGGAAGCTGTACAGGTTCTCTGAGTACGCCAGCGGCATGGGGATGTGGCTCACAGCCAACTCGATCTCGTCCAACCGCTGCAGCATGCCTTCCAGCTCTTCCGTGGTTCGCCGATCCTCGAGCTCCAGCTCGATCTCCTTGAGCCGCCCGTACCACCGGTAAAGGCGCGAGCGTACACGCCAGGCGTACAGCTGCGGCAGAAGCCGCGACAGCGGCACCACGACCGCCAGGAACGGCAGCGCCATCACCCACAGCCGGTCCACCAGCACCGATGCCCAGTAGGGCAGATAGCGTTGCAGCAGCGGCGGGCCCGACTTGTAGTAGCGCTTGGCTTGTTCGCTGTAGGGGAAGTCTGCGTCGCGCAGCGCGGGGAAGTCGCCGCGTGCACTGAGCAACGAGCCCTCGCCGTGGAGGGTGCTTGCGGCGCGCATCAGCAGATACGCGAGCGCCGGGTGCAGGCTGTCGCGCGCCAGCAGGTTCGCGGTAGGTGACAGCAGCACCACCTCGCGGGGAGGGACGTTACCCACCAAGTCGAATACACCGCGCGGGAGCGTAACTCGAGTGAGGTAGGGGAAACGCCTGATGTAGGCGTCCGCGCGGTCGAAGCTGAGCAGCCGCACACCTTTGGTAGCGATGAGTTGTTGGACCAGCGGCGACTCCGCCGGTGCGACGTGGAACAGGGCATCCAGCTCCCCGCTCTCGAGCATACCGGCGGCCTGCTCGCCGGGGATGGGCAGCAGCTCGGTAGGCGGCAGCACGGCAGAGTTGACAGCCAGCAGTTGCAGGGCCAACGGGCGAGTGCCACTTTGTTCCGGGCCGAGGGCAATGCGCTTGCCGTGCAGCTCGTGGAGCTCGGTGATCGGTGCACCCCGATAGAACACCCACAAGGGCTCATAGTAGAGCGTCCCCAGCGAGACCACATTCGGGGCGTTGGCAGCGAAGCCGGTGCCGCTTTGAAAGAAGGCTACGTCCACCCGCGTGGCGGGATCCATCAGGCGCCCGATGTTCTCCAGTGCCCCCTCCGAGCTAACGAGCTCCAGTTCCACACCTTGCTGCGCGAGGATCTTGCGGTACTCCAGGCCGTAGCGGTGATAGTCGCCATCGGTCCGGCCGGTGCTCATCACGATCCGGCCCGGAGGTGCGGGCTGGACAAAGTGCAGTGCGACGGCGAACGCAGCGATCACCACCACTGCCGCCAGCGCGATCGCGATGCGGATTTCCCGGCGCAGCCGCAGAAGGGCCAGGTCGGGGACTCGGACGCGGCGCAGGGATCGGCTCATAGTCGGGAACCTGCGTTGTGCCGCGCGCGCACCAGCGCGCGCTCGCATACCAGCGCCTGCGCGGCGGGGACAGTGAAAAGCAGGAGGTCGCGGTTGCGCCTGAGCGCCTGGAGGAGCATGCGGATGGGTCTGGTCGTCGGGATCCGCGCGATTATCTCGGCCGCTGCCGATCGGTCAGTGGTCCGACAGCAGACGCCCGACCTGGCGCAGCAGCAGCCAGCCGAGCGCCAGCCAGGTCAGCACGATGACGCCCGCGGCAGCATAGCTCACCGGCTTCGCCTTGCGCGCCGCGAGCCAGCCGGCCGCTTGCACCCGGCTGTCTTCCAGCACTGCCGAGGGGATGAGCCTGAGGGCGAAGTAGACCGCCGCGGGCAGCAGGATCAGGTCGTCCAGGTAACCCAAAACAGGGATGAAATCCGGGATCAGATCGATCGGGCTGAGCGCATAGGCCACGATGAGCATCGCCAGCACCTTCGCGACCAGCGGTGTGCGGGGGTCGCGGTAGCAGAACCACAGAGCCAGGACGTCGCGCTTGAGTGCCGCGGCCCATCGACGTAACCGCCCGACCACCTCATCCGGCACGGGTCGCGTAGAGGTCGTGGTCGTCGGCCTGGTGCACGGTCACGCTGGCGAACTGCCCAGTCTCGAGACCCTGTCCGTCCTCGATGTAGACCAGCCCGTCGATCTCCGGGGCATCCGCGCCGCTGCGTGCCACCGCACCCTCTGCACTGACCTCGTCCACCAGAACGCTCAGGGTTTGGCCGATCTTGCGCTGGAGCTTGTGCGTGCTGATGCGCGCCTGCAGCCGCATGAAGCGCTCGCGACGCGCTTCCTTCACCTCTTCGGGAACCGGGTCGGGGAGCGCGTTCGCGCTTGCGCCTTCGACCGCGGAGTAGGCGAAGCAGCCCACCCGGTCGAGCTGGGCCTCCTCCAGGAACGCGAGCAGCTCCTCGAACTCGCGTTCGGTCTCGCCGGGGAAGCCGACGATGAAGCTGCTGCGAATAGTGATGCTGGGGCAGCTACGCCGCCATGCCTGGATGCGCGCCAGCGTGTTCTCGCTATCGGCCGGGCGCTTCATCAGCTTGAGGATGCGCGCGCTGGCGTGCTGGAAGGGCACGTCGAGGTACGGCAGCAGCCTGCCTTCCGCCATCAGCGGGATCAGCTCGTCGACATGGGGATAGGGATAGACGTAATGCAGCCGCACCCACACGCCCAACTCGGTGAGCTGGCGCACCAGCTCCGTCAGGCGGGTCTTCACCGGGCGGCCGTGCCAGAAGCCGGTCCGGTACTTAACGTCCACGCCATAAGCACTGGTGTCCTGCGATATCACCAGCAGCTCCTTGACGCCGGCCTGGACGAGGTTCTCCGCTTCTTGCAGCACTTCACCGACCGGCCGGCTGACCAGGGCGCCGCGCATCGACGGGATGATGCAGAAAGTGCATCGGTGGTTGCAGCCCTCGGCAACCTTCAGATACGCATAGTGTCTGGGTGTCAGCTTGATGCCCTGGGGGGGCACCAGGTCCACGAACGGATCGTGCGGCTTGGGCAGGTGCGCATGCACAGCGGCCATCACGTCCTCCGTCGCTTGCGGGCCCGTGACGGCGAGCACGTGCGGGTGGGCCTGCCGTACGACGTCGCCCTTCGCACCCAGGCAACCGGTCACGACAACGCGGCCGTTCTCGGCGAGCGCTTCGCCGATGGCATCGAGCGACTCCGCCACCGCCGTGTCGATGAAACCGCAGGTGTTCACTACTACGAGGTGCGCATCCTCATAGGTTGGGGAAATGATGTAGCCCTCGGCGCGCAGCCGCGTGAGGATGCGTTCCGAGTCCACCAGCGCCTTGGGACAGCCGAGCGATACGAACCCGACCGTCGGCGCGGGGGGGCGTCGCGACGTTGCCAAGCGCGTATCAGCCCTTGCGCTCGGAGCCTTCGCCGGCCTCGTCGCCCGTGGACTTGGCATCCTCCGTGGCGGGTGGGAAAGGGGCCGAGAAGTTGGGGAACTGGAACGCGCCGAACAGATTGCGCGCCTGCTTCTGCAGCTGCTGCTGCATCTCCAGGAAGGCCTGCGCGCTCTGCTCGAGGTAGCTGGTCATCAGGCCCTGGATGGCGGGACCCTGCATCTTGACGAACTGGCCCCAGGACTCCGAGTTGAGCATCGGGTTGTCGCTGAACTTGCCGAGCGACTGCTCCTGCAGCCGGCGCTGGATTTCCATGAAGGTTTGGATGTTCTTCTCCAGGTAGGTACCCATCATGCCCTGCATGGCATTGCCGTAGAACCGGATGATCTGGGACAGCATGTCGGAGGAGAACATCGGGACGCCGGAGCTTTCTTCCTCGAGGATGATCTGCAGCAGGATGCTGCGGGTCAGATCGTCGTTGGTCTTGGCGTCAACGACCTTGAATGGGATCTGCTCGAGCACCAGCTTCTTCACATCCGCCAAGGTGATGTAGCTGCTCGTGGCGGTGTCGTACAGCCGCCGGTTCGGATACTTTTTTATCAGTCGGATCTCTTCGCTCATGGGGTCTCCGGCTCCGCGTTTCGGCTTCAGGCCCGGGTTCTGTTGCGACGCTCTCCATGCTGCTGGCGCCTGTCTGTCGAACCCTTCTGATATGGAAGTTTAACCTATTGAAAAGTAGCCGCAATCAAATTCTGCTGCGACGCGCAAGCGGGGCCTTGACATGGCGACGCAGCATCGTTAACATTGGGGTTGTGCATTGCAGCATCTCTGGCCGGCCGAAAGCCAGCCATGGGGAGCGGAGCGGCTTGAAATCATCGGGATCGACCCGATATCTCGAACCAGCTGCAGTGTCGCAGCGAACAAAGCCACCTGGCAACGAAAGGCGCAGCAGCGGGGTGGCGCAGACAGAATTCCAGGCGGGCAGGGGAGCCCGCGCGATGGTCAAGTCTCCTCCCCCTTTGTATAAGGTTTCGCCTTATACCAAAGGTTCGCCCCGGTTCCTCGGAACCGGGGCTTTTTTTTGGTGCGCTGGTATTGCGGCCGACCGGGACGTCGCAGCAAGGTTGTGCTTGCTTCCGCGCCTTCAGAGCGCACAGGCACTCAACCCATGTGCAAACCGCCGTTGACCGAGAACTCCGCGCCAGTGGTGAATGCCGCGTCCTCGGTGGCCAGCCAGCCGACGATGGATCCGATCTCCTCGGCCTTACCGAGCCGCTTGACGGGGATGGTCTGGATGATCTTCTCGCGCACGTCTTCGCGCACCGCCATGACCATGTCGGTGGCGATGTAGCCCGGCGCGACCGTGTTCACGGTCACACCCTTGCTCGCTACTTCCTGCGCGAGCGACATGGTGAACCCGTGCATGCCGGCTTTGGCCGCCGTGTAGTTGGTCTGCCCGAACTGGCCCTTCTCCCCGTTCACCGACGAGATGTTGATGATGCGGCCCCAACCCTGGTCCAGCATGCCGTCGATGACCTGCTTGGTGACGTTGAACAGGCTGTTGAGGTTGGTGTCGATGACCATGCGCCAGTCCTCCAGCGTCATCTTGCGGAACACCCCGTCGCGGGTGATACCCGCGTTGTTCACCAGGATGTCGATGGTGCCGTGCTCGGCCTTGGACCTGTCGAAAGCCGCCTTGGTCGACTCCCAGTCCGCAACGTTTCCCACCGAGGCATAGAAGGTGTAGCCGGCCGCCTTCTGCTCGGCCAGCCACTTGGCGTGGTCGCGGGTGGGGCCGCACCCGGCGATGACCTTGTACCCCATGCTGTGGAACTTGCGGCAGATGGCCGTGCCGATACCGCCCATGCCTCCTGTGACGTATGCAGTCTTGCTCACCGATGCCTCCTCGTTTCAGTCGTTATGCAGGCGTTGCTCGCTGCCCAAAGCGGTTGCTGATCCCACCCTCAATCCTTGTCCAGCACGTAGCGCCCGGGTGCCGCCTCGATCGGCCGGTGCCGCTCGCTGCCGAGCTCCTGTGGCGCACGCACGCGGCGGCCGGCATGCTGCTGCAACCAGCTGCTCCAGTGCGGCCACCAGCTGCCCGGCTCCCGCCGGGCGGCAGCCACCCAGTCGCTGGCGCTGCGATCTACCGGACCTGTGTGCCAGAAGCTCCTGCGCCCAGGTTCCGGCGGGTTGACCACTCCCGCAATGTGCCCGCTCGCTCCGAGAACAAACTCGATTCTACCGCCAAGCAGGTGGGTCGCTGCGAAGGCCGATCTCCACGGCACGATGTGGTCCTCGCGGGTCGCGAGAACATAGGCGGGCGCCCGGATGCCACCGAGGTCCACCGGGCGGCCGAGCACGGTGAGCTTGCTGCTCGCGCGCAGGCTGTTCTCCAGGTACATGTTGCGCAGGTACCAGGCGTACAGAGGCCCCGGCAGGTTCGCGCTGTCGCCGTTCCAGAACAGCAGGTCGAACGCCGCCGGCGTCGCGCCCTTCAGGTAGTTGTCGACGTGAAACTGCCAGATCAGCTCGTTGGCGCGCAGACTGGCGAAGGCGTGTGCGAGCTGCCGGCCCGGCATGAGGCCGCCGTCGCGATACTGTTGTTCGCAGCGGGCTACGAACTCCTCATCGATATACACGCCGATCTCGCCTACGTCCGAGAAGTCCAGCATTGTGGCCAGCAGCGTGAGGCTGGCGATGCGCGCAGGCTGTGGCATGACCGCGAGCGTGGACGCGAGCAGCGTGCCGCCGACGCAGAACCCCAGCACGTTGAGCCGACGCGCGCCGGCGATCTCCAGCGCCGCCTTCAGCGGCGCCAGCACGCCTTGCCCGGCGTAGTCGTCCCAGGTCGCATGCTCCAACCCGGCCCCGGCGTTGCGCCACGACACC
The DNA here is from genome assembly GCA_036787045.1 of Burkholderiales bacterium. GTDB lineage: Bacteria > Pseudomonadota > Gammaproteobacteria > Burkholderiales > SHXO01 > SHXO01. The sequence continues at coordinate 10,439 of DAIQQA010000093.1, forward strand.
ATGAAGACCTGATGGCCACGGTCCAGCGCGTGGCGCACGAAGGAATTCTCCGGCTGCAAATCCAGGATGTAATACTTGTTGATGAAGGGCGGTACGATCAGCAAGGGCCGCGCATGCACGGTGGGTGTGCGGGGCATGTACTGGAGGAGTTGCGCGACCGCGTTCTCGTAGACCACGGCCCCAGGCGTGATCGCGAGGTTGCGCCCGACCGCGAAGGCCCGCTCGTCGCTCATCAGCATGCGGCCACGTGCCGTGTCGGCCTGCAGATTGCGCAGCCCCGCGGCGAGGCTGGCGCCGCCGGTGCGGGCCGCGAGCTGGAGGACCTCGGGGTTGGTGGCGGGAAAGTTGGTGGGCGCAAGTGCGTCCAGATAGTGGCGCAGCGCGAAGGCCAGCCGCGGACCGATGGGAGGCGACAGCTGTGCCGCCTCCACCAGCTCCTGCAGCCAGCGTGCGTGGAGCAGGTAGGATTCCTTCAGCAGCCGGAAGTAAGGCAGCCGGCTCCACTCTGCGGCAGCGAACCGGCGGTCGGCCGGCGGCGCTTCGGCGGGCGGTTCGTGGGCTAGGGTGATCCTGGACCACAGCGCGAGCTGCTCCCGGTAGTAGCGCTGCTGGATCTCGGCCACGCGCTCCGGGTGAGCGACGAGCGCCCGCAGGAGCTCGGGCAGGCCCAGGCGCTCGGGTGGTGGCAAGCGGGTCAGGAAGTCCTCCACCTGGCGCTGCGCCGCGCGGGCGAGCTCCGCTGCCGGATCGGGTTTTACCATCGGTGGCTGCGCAACCAACTCAGCCGCGCCTGTTGAGCGCGCCGGGCTGCACTCACAGGAAACGTGCCGTGTAGATCATCGCCATCGGCTGGATTTATGTCGTGGGTATGCTCGCTCTGGGTGCCGGCAGCCCGAGTATCTTCCTTGGCGTGGGCCTGCTGCCAGTGCTCCTGCTCGCATACGTGGCCCGGCGCCTGCGTCACGGCAGCTCAGTGCGCATGCCCGGTGAGCGCACCCACGACGTAGATAGTCGCGATGCCCAAGCCGATCAGCAGGACCTGCTGTGCGGTGGCGCGCAGCTCGGGCCGGCGATGCAACCCGGGAATGAGATCGGCGACGGCGACATAGATCATGCTCGCCGCGACAAATCCCAGCAGTGACGGGATCCAGCCCTGCACGGCCAACAGCATCGCGTAGCCAAGCAGACCGCCGGCCAGCATCGCCAGGCTCGACACCAGGTTCACGACCAACGCCTGCCGCTGGCTGTAGCCCGAGTGCAGCAGGATCACGAAATCCCCCACCTCCGAGGGGATCTCGTGGGCAATGATGGCCAGCGCCGTGACGATTCCCAGCTGGACGTCGGCCAGGAATGCGGCTGCGATGAGCACCCCGTCCACGAAGTTGTGCACCGTGTCGCCGACCATGATCATCATGCCGCTGCGCCCGTGATCGTGCTCGTGGGTGTGCTCCAGTTCGCTGCGCGGCGTCTCCCCCCACTGCGGCGCGTGCTGGTGGCGCCACAGCACCAGCTTCTCCAGCAGAAAGAACACCAGAATGCCAGCCAGGATGGTGGCGCCGAGCGAGCGCGACGAGGTGACGCTCTCGAAGGCATGCGGCAGGATCTCAAGGAACACCGCTCCGAGCAACGCGCCGACGGCGTAACTGATCAGCATCGGCACCCGCGACGGATCGGCACGCAGGGCGACCGCGGCCGCCGCCGCGACACTGAGCACCCCGCCGAGCAGGCATGCGGCGACGATCCAGCCGAATGGGGTCATGTGCTGTGAGGGGATGCCGCCGGCCTGCGCTCAGGCAACGAGCCAGACCAGCGCGGCCTGGCGGCCCGTGCGCCCATCCCGGCGATGGGAAAAGAAGCGGGCGGGTTCACTGAACGCGCAGGCGGATCCACCGTACACCGCTTCCACGCCTGCGTGAGCCAGCCGCTGACGGGCCAGCCCGTAGAGGTCCGCCAGCCATTTCCGCGGCATGCCCGCCACGACCGGCCTGTCGCGGAAACATTGTGCGGCGCGCGGGTCCAGGCCGGTGAACGCTTCCAGCACGTCGGCCTGCACCTCGAAGGCCCGCGGCCCGATGGCCGGTCCGAGATACGCCATCAGCTGCGCGGGCGCACGGTCCATGGCCGCAACGGTGCGCTCCAGCACGCCCGCACTCAGGCCGCGCCAGCCGGCATGCGCCGCCGCGACCGTGCTGCCCGCCCGATCGCAGAGCAGCACCGGCAGGCAGTCGGCGACCATGACTGCGCACACCCTGCCCGGGCTGCGCGCGATGCATGCGTCGGCCTGCACGGCATCTGTGACCGTGCCGGCTTCCACCACGTTCGTCCCATGCATCTGCTGCAACCAGCACGGCTCGGCAGGGAGGTGCTGGCGTAGACGCCCGCGATTGGTGCCCACGGCCGCAGGATCGTCGCCGACGTGTGCGGCGAGGTTCATACTGTCGAAAGGAGCCGCGCTCGCGCCGCCGTTGCGCGTGGTGATCAGGCTGCGCACGCGCATCGGCGCCGGCCAGTCCGGCACGATCCAGTCAACCGGCAGGTGCATGCTCTTCCAGGGACGCGACCAATGCGGCGAAGTCGGGCGGTGCCGCCGACTCCCACGTCAGGCGCGCGGCGCTCACCGGGTGCGTGAGAGCTAACCGCGTGGCATGCAGTGCCTGGCGCGGGAAGGTGCGTGCGGGAGGCGGGACCGCGCGGCTGCCGCTACGTCCCAGATAGGTGGGATCCCCGAGGAGCGGGTGACCGATGGAGGCCAGGTGCACGCGGATCTGATGGGTGCGCCCGGTCTCCAGGCTGCACTCGAGCAGGCTCCAGCCTGCGCCTGCACACAGCACCCGGTAGTGGGTCACCGCGGGCTTGCCGGTCGCGACCACGGCCATGCGCGTACGCAGGACCGGATGGCGTCCCACCGGCGCCTCGACCTTTCCTGTGCGGGCCGGAACCCCCAGCACCACTGCGAGATAGTCGCGCTTGACGCTGCGTGCCTGCAACTGGCGCACCAAGCTGGTCTGCGCCTGCAGCGTCTTGGCCACGACCAGCAGCCCGCTGGTGTCCTTGTCGAGACGGTGCACGATACCTGCCCGTGCCACGCCAGCAAGCTCAGGCGCGTGATGTAGCAGAGCATTGAGCAGGGTTCGATCGCGGTTGCCGCTGCCGGGGTGAACAACCATTCCGGCCGGCTTGTCCAGCACCAGGATGGCGTCGTCCTCGAACACCACGGTGAGCGGCAGCGCCTGTGGCAGGTCGGCGTTGTCGGCAGGATTACGCTCCAGATGGATGTCGATGCGCTCGCCGCCCCAGACTTTGTGGCGTGGCTGGGCAGTCGCGCCGTCTACCAGAACACGCTCGCGTCGAATCCAGTCCTGCAGACGGCTGCGGGAATGATCCGGGAGCAGGCGCGCGAGGGCCTGGTCGAGTCTGAGGCCGGCCAGATTAGCCGGAACCTGCAAGGTGAGCGGGCGCGGCGGGTCGCCGGATGGGCGGGGAGGCGCTGGGCGCGTTGCGCTATAATCCACCGAGCGCGTGACGAGGGTCATGATGATTCGTAGTTTAGCGGGATTGGCCTGGGCGCTGCTACTCGTTGGCGGCGTGCAGTGGCTGACGGCATGCAAGTCCACGGGGGAGAGCGCTTACGACGAGACGCGTGACTGGTCGGCCGAGCGGCTGTACACGGAGGCGAAGGAAGAGCTCCTCGGCGGCGACTACAAGAAGGCCGTCAGTTACTACGAGAAGCTGGGGGCGCGCTATCCCTATGGCCGCTACGCGCAGCAGGCGCAGCTCGAGCTCGGCTATGCCTACTACCGCGACCAGGAACCCGCCAACGCGCTCGCTGCCGCGGACCGCTTCATCAAGCTCTACCCCGACCATCCCAACGTCGACTACGCCTACTACCTCAAGGGTCTGGTGAACTTCAACGAGGACCTGGGCCTGTTCGGCGACCTCGCCAACCAGGACATGAGCGAGCGCGATCCGCGCGGCGCGCGCGAGTCGTTCGAGGCCTACCGCGAGCTGGTGACGCGCTTCCCAAACAGCCGCTACGCCTCCGACGCCTATGCGCGCATGCGCTACCTGGTGAACTCGATGGCCAACAACGAGGTGCGTGTGGCGACCTACTACATGCACCGCCAAGCCTACATCGCCGCCGTCAACCGCGCCCAGTACGTCCTGACCACCTATCCGCAGACACCCGCGGTGGAGCAGGCGCTGGTGGTGATGGTTCAGGCCTACGACGCCATGGGCCTGAACGAGCTGCGCGACGACGCCGAGCGTACGCTCAAGCTCAACTTCCCGGATACCAAGTACTCCCTCGCGGGCCCGTACCGGAAGCGCTGGTACCAGTTCTGGTAGCGGTGCGAGGCGCGGCAGCCGTTGCGGCGGCTACGCAGCCTCGTAGCCTGCGGCCTCGATCGCCTGCTTGAGCACGGCAGCGGATGCCTGGGCCGGATCGAACTCCACCGTGGCCTCCGCGCGCTCGAGCGACACCTCCGCATGGCGCACACCGGGGACGCGATGCAGCACTTGCGTGACGCTGCGCACGCACCCCTGGCAGGTCATGCCGTTGACTCGTAGCGTGACTGTTTCCACCTGTTCTCCTCGTGCGCTCGATCCGGATCCTGTCTGCGTCCTGCAGTGGCTTCGGGTCAAGAATATGGCTTCCAGCGGTGCAGCAACAGGGAGTTGGTTACCACCGAGACCGACGACAAGGCCATGGCGGCCCCCGCGACCACCGGGTTGAGCAGACCCGCTGCCGCCAGCGGGATGCCTAGCACGTTATAGACGAAGGCGAAGAACAGGTTCTGACGGATCTTACGGACGCTCGCGCGTGACAGGGATACGGCGTCGGCCACGCCGCCCAGATCGTTGCGCATCAACGTCACGTCGGCGGCCTCGATGGCGACATCCGATCCCGCTCCAAAGGCGAAGCTGACGTCGGCCGCGGCAAGGGCCGGTGCGTCGTTGATGCCGTCGCCAGCCATCCCGACGATGCCCTGCCCGCGCAGGCCTTCGATCTCGGCTGCCTTGGCCTGCGGCAGCACGCCTGAGCGGAAGTTCGCGATGCCCACCTGAGCTGCGATATGCGCTGCCGTTGCGGCATTGTCGCCGGTCAGCATGACCACCTCTATCCCCTGCGCCTGCAGCCGTGCAACCGCCTCGCGCGACGTCGGGCGCAGACGGTCGGCGAGAGCGAGATATCCGACCACTCCCTGCGGGCCGGCCAGTGCTGCGACCGAGCTACCGGCCGCGCGCAGACGTTGCACCACTGCAGGATCGGAGGCGTCCCCTTGCTGCCCGATCCACTCGGGCGAGCCGAGCCGGTAGCACTTGCCGGCGATCTCACCGCTGACCCCCTTGCCCGGTTCCGCGCGGAAACCGGCCATGGCGCGCGGAGCCACACCGGCGCCCTGGGCGCGCGCGAGGACCGCACGAGCCAGGGGGTGCTCCGAGCCCTGCTCCAGGCTGGCGGCGAGCGCGAGCACCTCGCTTTCGTCTGATCCTGCTGCCGGCACCACTTCGACCACCTGCGGGCGTCCTTCCGTCAGTGTGCCGGTCTTGTCGACCACCAAGGTGCGGATCTGGCCCGCTCGTTCCAGCGCCGCCGCGTTGCGCACCAGCACGCCCGACTGCGCGCCGCGCCCGCTCCCAACCATGATCGCGGTGGGGGTAGCCAAGCCGAGCGCGCAAGGACAGGCGATGACCAGGACCGCGACTGCAGGAATCAGAGCGGCGGTGAACGCGCTGGTCGCCAACCACCACGCCGCGAAGGTGATCAGGGCCACGACCAGGACGGCCGGAACGAACAGGCCCGAGATCCGATCGGCCAGCCGCTGGATCGGCGCCTTGCTGCCCTGCGCTTCACCCACCAGCCGCACGATTTCCGCGAGCTGGGTGTGGCTGCCTACGCGCATGGCTCGGCAGCGCAGCCAGCCGTGTTGGTTCTGGGTCCCGGCGAACACCCTTGCACCCGGGCCTTTCTCGACCGGCAGGCTCTCGCCCGTCAGCATGCTTTCGTCCAGGGACGAGCTGCCCTCCAGCACCTCCCCGTCCACCGGCACGCGCTCGCCTGCGCGTAGCTGAAACACGTCCCCCAGGCGAACCTGGCTCACGTCCACCTCCTCAACGCCGCCGGCCCGCTCGACCCGGGCGTGCCGAGGCTGCAGGCGCAGCAACTGCTCGATCGCGGCGGAGGTGCGGCTCTTGGCGCGCGCTTCCAGCAGCTTGCCCATCAGCACCAGCGTGATGATGGCCGCGCTCGCCTCGAAGTACACGTGCTGGTCGTGCAAGCCGAACAGCGTCACCACCGCACTGAACAGGTAGGCCGCGCTGGTGCCCATCGCCACCAGCACGTCCATGTTGGCGCCACCGCCGCGCAGCGCATGCCATGCACCGACGTAGAACCGGCTGCCGATCCAGAACTGCACGGGTGTGGCCAGGAGGAGCTGGAGCCAGCGCGGGAGCATCTCGGTGTGCTGGCCGCCGAACATCCAGCCCATTTGCGCCACCAGCGGCACGGTGAGGGCGGCGGCGGTCCAGAACAACCGCCGCTGGTGCGCATAGTCGGCCGCACGCCGAGCCTGGTCGGCAGCGCGGCTCACTCCCGCTACCTCTTCTGCGCCGTAGCCCGCACGCTCGACCGCGGCGATCAACAGCTCTGGCGTTACGCTTCCGGGAACATAGCGGACACGAGCTCGCTCCGTGGCCAGATTCACGTTCGCCTGCACGCCCGGCAGCCGGTTGAGCGCCTTCTCGATGCGAGCGGCGCAGGCGGCGCAGGTCATGCCAGCCACCGAGAGCTCCACTGTCTGCTCCGGGATTGCATAGCCGGCATGCGCGACCGCCTCGGCGATGCTCTGCGGCGAGCTGCGGGAGGGATCGAAGCTGACATTCGCGCGCTCAGCGGCGAAGCTGACCTCTGCGCGCACGCCGGGGAGTCTGTTCAGCACCTTCTCGATGCGCGCTGCGCACGCCGCGCAGGTCATGCCCGAAACGGGCAGCTCGAGGTGCGCGTGGCCGGTGGGTGCAGGATCGGGATCGTTCATGCGCATAGCTGGAAAGGTCTATCCTCGAGCCCGGCCCCCGGCAGGGACGGCCGGTCTCGTCGGATTATGCTCCAGCATCGTATATGGGGCCGCGGGGGCGCGATGGAAGTGCCAGTCGTGGGTAGGGTTATCCGCGGCCGCGGCCTATTGCTTTCGCCGAAGCGGATCGGGCATGACATTGGTCTCAAGCTACGCACGCCCGTGCCGTTATCCTCTGGTGTCCGGAAGGTTGCTGGCCAAGCGCCTCTGGATGAGATGACGACGAGGCGACGGCAGAGTCTGGCCATGTCCTTGCAGGTGGCCCGGCTCTGCCGGACGGCCTGCTGCGCCGGTCGCAGACACCTCGGCTGCAGGAACTCACCGCTGCAGGTCGGGAAGCCCTCGGAACAGGTCCAGGGCCTCGGGGTTCGCCAGCGCTTCCCGGTTCTTCACCGGGCGTCCATGCACCACATTGCGCACGGCCAGCTCCACGATCTTGCCGCTCTTCGTGCGTGGGATGTCGGCGACCTGGATGATCTTGGCAGGGACGTGGCGGGGCGTGGTGTTGCTGCGGATCTGCAGCTTGATCTTCTTGACCAGCGCCTCGTCCAGTGTAACCCCCTCGCGCAGCCGCACGAACAGCACTACCCGTACGTCCCGTTCCCAGTCCTGACCGATTACCAGGCTCTCCACCACCTCGGGCAGCTGCTCCACCTGCCGGTAGATCTCGGCGGTGCCGATGCGCACGCCGCCCGGGTTGAGCACGGCATCGGAGCGGCCGTAGATGATGGCGCTGCCGCGGGGCGTGATCTCCATGTAGTCGCCGTGGCACCACACGCCGGGGAACTTGGCGAAGTAGGCGTCATGGTACTTGGCGCTGTCCGGATCGTTCCAAAAGCCCACGGGCATGGAGGGGAAGGGCGCCGAGCACACCAGCTCGCCCTTCCGCCCGACCACGGCCTTGCCCTCGTCGTCATACACTTCCACCTTCAGGCCGAAGCCGCGGCACTGGATCTCGCCCTTCCACACCGGCAGCCAGGGACTGCCCAGCACGAAGCACGACACGATATCGGTGCCGCCCGAGATGGAGGACAGCAGCAGGTCCCCTTTCACGCTGGCATACACGTACTCGAAGGATTCCGGCGACAGCGGTGAGCCGGTGGAAGTCATCGTGCGCAAGTCCGCGAGCCGGTGGGTCTGCTGCGGCCGCGCGTCGAGCTTGCTCAGTGCGTCGATATACTTCGCCGAGGTGCCGAAGACATTCATTCCCTCGGCGTCGGCCAGGTCGAACAGCACGCTGGCATTCGGGTAGAACGGCGACCCGTCGTAGAGCAGCAAGGTGGCGCCGCTGGCGAGACCCGACACCAGCCAGTTCCACATCATCCAGCCGCAGGTGGTGAAGTAGAACAACCGGTCCCCGCGCTTGAGGTCGGTGTGCAGCTGGTGCTCCTTCATGTGCTGCAGAAGCGTGCCGCCCGCGCCGTGCACGATGCACTTGGGAACGCCCGTGGTGCCCGAGGAGTAGAGGATGGCGAGGGGATGGTCGAAGGGCAGGCGCTCGAAGGCCATGTCGCGCGGACGGAAGGGCGCCAGGAAGTCGGCCAGGTGCGCCGCCTTGGGGATCGACCCGATCTGCGGCTCCGCCGCGATGTAGGGCACCACCACGACCTTCTCGAGCGCGGGCAGCTGGCGCGCGATCTCCTCGATCCGGCCGAGCGTGTCGATGGTCTTACCTGCGTAATAGTACCCGTCCACGCAAAGCAGCACTTTGGGCTGGATCTGGCCGAAGCGGTCGAGCACGCCGTGCACGCCGAAGTCCGGGGAGCACGATGACCAGATCGCGCCGATGCTGCTGGCGGCGAGCATGCCGATGGGCGCCTCGGGCATGTTCGGCAGGAACCCGGCGACGCGGTCGCCGGGTGTTACGCCCATCGCACGCAGGGCCTGGGCCAGCTGCGAGACCTGGTCGTACACCTCGGCGAACGTGAGCCTGCGGCGCACCTTGTTCTCACCCCAGAACACGATCGCGGTGTCGGCGTCGCGCCGGCGCAGCAGGTTCTCCGCGAAGTTGAGCCGGGCCTGCGGGAACCACCTCGCACCGGGCATGCGGTCGCCCTCGACGAGATACGGGGCGCTGCCCTTGTCGCCGATCACCTCCCCGAAGTCCCACATCGACTCCCAGAATTGCACCGGGTGGCGGATCGACCAGTCGTAGAGCGATGCGTGATCCGTCGCGCCGGCGGTCCAGCGCCGGTTCACCAGCGCCGCGAAGCGGGTCAGGTTGGCCTGCTGCATGCGCTCCGGCGAGGGCTGCCAGAGCGGGATGGGGGCTTCTCTCGTCATTCCGGGCTAACCCAAAAATACTCAACGCGAAGGCGTTGAGATGGTGCAGTAGCTACTCCGGACGCATCTGCGGGAACAGGATAACGTCGCGGATGCTCGGGCTGTCGGTGAGCAGCATGACCAGCCGGTCGATGCCCA
>DAIQQA010000237.1:0-6107 GCA_036787045.1 Burkholderiales bacterium
AAGGCGCCAACTCGGGCATGGCCTTGAGGCCGGATACTACAAAGTATAGGCCTGACCCCATTCCCCCTTTCGAGCGGCCGCATGGGCCGCGCCGCGGCGGTGTGGTACGGTTCGCTTTCTCCCCTTCCCTATGAGATCCTCGCCATGAACGGCGCCGAAAGCCTCGTCCGCACACTGCTCGCCAGCGGCATCGACACCTGTTTCGCCAACCCCGGCACCTCCGAGATGCACTTCGTCGCGGCGCTCGACAAGGTCGAAGGGATGCGCTGCATCCTTGGTCTGGCGGAGACTGTGGTGACGGGCTGCGCAGACGGCTACGCGCGCATGGCCGCGAAGCCCGCCGCCACGCTCCTGCACTGCGGGCCCGGGCTCGCCAACGGCCTCGCCAACGTGCACAACGCCCGCCGGGCGAATGCGCCGATGGTCAATATCGTCGGCGATCACGCCACCTACCATCGCCCGTTCGATGCGCCGCTCACTGCCGACACGGAGGGGCTCGCACGTGCGGTATCGCATTGGGTACGCACCAGCACCTCCTCCACGCAGGTGGGTGCCGACGGCGCGGCAGCGGTGCAGGCGGCAATGACCTCGCCCGGGCAAATCGCTACCCTGATCCTGCCGGCGGACACGGCGTGGAACGAAGGCGGTGCGGTCGGCGCGCCCTTGCCGGTGCCCGCCCGTCCAACCGTCGCGCCCGACACTCTGGGCACCATCGCGCGAACGCTGCGTAGCGGCGAGCCGGCGATGCTCATTCTGGCCGGCCAGGCTCTGTCCGAACCGGGCTTGATCGCAGCCCACCGCGTCGCGCACGTCAGCGGTGCGAAACTGCGCACGCCCTCGCAAGTCTCGCGCATGGCGCGGGGCCGCGGGTGCGCGCCGGTCGATCGCATTCCGTACGTCGTCGACAATGCGCTCAAGGTGCTCGCAGGTACACGGCACGTGATACTCGTGGGCGCGAAACCACCAACCGCATTCTTCGCCTATCCCGGCAAACCGAGCCTCACCGCGCCGTCCGACGCCGTGATGCATGTCCTCGCCCGCCCCGAGCAAGACGCGATCACCGCGCTCGAATGGCTGGCCGACGAACTGGGTGCGCCGAAGAACGCCCCGATTCCCGACGGTGGCGCTCAGCCGCAGCTCGTCCGCGGCAAGTTCGAGCCCGAAGCCTTCGCCAGCACGCTGGCCGCCCTGCTACCGGAGAATTGCATCGTCACCGAGGACGCCGTCACCTCCGGTCGCGCCCTGTTCGCCCCGACGTTCGGTGCCGCTCCGCACGACTGGCTGCAAATCACAGGCGGCGCGATCGGTCACGGGTTTCCGTGCGCCACGGGCGCCGCCCTGGCCTGCCCCGGACGTAAGGTGGTCTGCCTGGAGGCAGATGGCGCCGGCATGTATACGCTGCAGGCACTATGGACGCAGGCGCGTGAGAAGCTCGACGTGATCAACGTCATCTTCGCCAACCGCATCTACAAGATCCTGCACGGCGAACTGCTCGCCGTAGGGGCACAGCCTGGCCGCGTGTCCAACGAGCTGTTCGACCTTGCCCGCCCCGCGCTGGACTGGACCAAGCTGGCCGCCGGCATGGGCGTAGAGGCCACGCGTGTGGAGACACTCGAGGGCTTCGCCGACGCCTTCAAAGCCGGCGCTGGCCGGCGCGGGCCTTTCCTGATCGAGTTCCAAATCCAGTAGGCTGAGGCCGGAGCGCGACGCGCGTGTCGACGCGACTAATCCTGCTCCCACCTCTGCTGAAGCGTCATGCTCGCGACAGGCGGGGATCCGGCAGCGGACGGGCCTGGGTTCCCGCCCGAAGCCGGAAGACCCGATAAAGAGCGGAGCCGGCACAGCCGGGGGGGTGTGGCCCCCCGCAACCTGCTCCGACCCTTCTTCAGACCCTCATTGCTTAACGATCTCGAGCAGTTCGACTTCAAAGATCAGTGTGGCGCCAGGCTTGATGACGGGCGGCGATCCGCGGTCGCCATAGGCAATCTCCGCCGGGCACACCAGGCGACTCTTGCCACCGACTTTGATCTGCTGCACGCCTTCGGTCCAGCACGGGATCACCCCGTCCAGCGGGAACGTCGCCGGCTCACCGCGAGCGACCGAGCTGTCGAACACCGTGCCATCCACCAGCGTTCCGTGATAGTGCACCTTCACGGTGTCAGCCGCAGTCGGCGTCGGGCCACTGCCCTCCTTCAAGGTCTGGACAATTGCACCCGACGCGGTCTTGGTGGCGCCGGGTTCCGCGGCAGCCTTCCCCAGATACGCGGCGCCAGCCTTCTTTTCCCCTTCGGCCACAGCCGCGGCGCGCGCCTGCGCCAGCTGCTGCAGCTTCGGTCCGAAGGTCTGCATATCGACCTGGAGCGGGCGCTTCAGGACACCATCCGAGATGCCCGCCTTCACGATCTCCAGCTCGGACTCGCTCAGTGCGAACTGGCCCAGGGATTGGCCGACCGCGGCGCCGAGCGCGTAAAGGGTTTTCTGCTCGTCGGTCGTAAGCTCGGCGGCGGCCCCTCGCCCGCTGGAGAACGCGATACAGAACAAGGCCGAAAGGCAGCATACAATGGGTTTCATGAAGGATCCTTTCCGTGAAAGGCCGCGATACTACTGCAATTTGCCGCGTCTGCGGCTCGAGTATCGCGAGAAAGCGGGTTCTTGTATGCACGACAGCTATAAAGTATAGGCCTGACCCCAGATAGGGGGTCAGGTCTATACTTTGTACATCGGATCACCATCCCGACGGAGCATCCGGCCCGACGCGATCGCAGGATTCTGATAGTGCCGCTCGCGCTCGCGCGATAAGATGGCCTCCCCTCGATGGAGGTCATCATGCACAGCCAACCTGCCGCTCTCGGCGATGTTCTTCACGCCGCCGGCCCGGCCGCGGATCGCGCCGAGAAAATGATGCTCTACGGCCAGTTGGTCGGGTCGTGGGACGGAAAAGTGGTGGTCCACAACGCCGACGGCACCCGGCGCGAGTCCTCATCCGAGGTCCACTTCGGCTGGGTGCTGGCCGGGCGGGCGGTCCAGGACGTCTGGATTGCCCCCGCGCGTAACGGGCGGCAGCCGACCGACCAGGACCGCATGCACGGCACGACCCTGCGCGTCTACGATCCGCAGAACGATGTCTGGCACATCACCTGGATCGATCCCGTCAAGCAGGCATTCAACCGGATGACCGGCCGCAAGGTCGGCGAGAACATCGTGCAGGAGTACCGCAGCGACCAGGGCGTTCGATGCCAGTGGCTGTTCACCGAGATCACCGCCGATTCCTTTCATTGGGTTGCGCGCGACTCGACGGACGAAGGCATGACGTGGAGTGTGCGCACCGAGTTCTTCCTGCGGCGCCGCCCGAGCGCGTGACGGTTTGCGGGACCAGGGCACGGCACGCGTGAGTTACGCTAAGGGATCGCCCCCCAACACGCTGTCCTGCTCGAAGGCAAGCACCCTCTGTGGGATCTCGCGTTGCACGTCATGCACGTCATGGTCGGGCGACCGGAGGAAAGCGTGTAGGTGATCGAGATAGCGAGCCAGCCGCTCGGCGCGCTCGTGGTACTCCTGGTCCGTGACGGACGCGTGCGCGAACAGCAGTTCCAGCTGCTTCTGGAACGCTTCGTATTGGACCACCAGGAACTCGAGCAACACCCGCTTCTCCCCGGGAGAGAGCGTGCGCACGTAGCTCTTCACTTTCCGAGCGAATTGGTCGGGGCGTAGATTCTGGTCGTCTGCCGGGAAGATGTACCACAGCCTGGACAACACTACTCTGCTCATTGGCCTCCTCCTGAAGCTAAACCCGCGTGCTGCACCCGCCGATTGCGACCAAGCCCTATGCGTTCAAGCCCCAGTGGACTGCAATAACGCAATTCAGAGCACATTCCCTTCCCCCTGCGGTAGTGGGCTGGGGTACTATCGAATGGCCTGTTACAGTCCACTAGTCCGGTCCGACGCGCAGATGGCCATGGCGCGAGGAACGCATTCGATCTCGGATGTTGCCCGACCGCGACGACTCATGCGGGCGACGCGTCCTCGATCGTTCGTGGGCGCCAAGACTCAATTAGTCAGGCCGCACCGGGCATCGGTTCCGTGAATGAAAAAATGAGGTGGATTCAACTGCGCGGAGGTCGCCAGTGACCTCACTCCGCTGTGGAATCCATAATCCGGAGCCACTCAGTGTGCTCTGGCGCGACGAGCAGAGCCCAAGCACCTGAGCGGGTTAGGCCGGCAGCCTTGGTTGCGTCCGCGGACGCTCGCGCAGGCTGCTAGGCCGGTAGGCCGGTAAGCCGGACCTATTGACTGACGCCCTCGCTCCGCTCCTGATCGGAATCGCCCTCAGCGTTGGCGCCTGCGGTGCAGATACTGACCGCCGCAGCGCTGCGGCACCCGGAGACGTGTCAATCTGGGAACGGATCTCTACTCCCGCTTCCCGCCCAGCGCCATCTTGCGCAGCCCGCGCGGCGATATACCGAACCGCTCGCGAAACGCACGGCTGAAATGAGCGGCATCGTTGAAGCCCCAGGCGAAGGCGATCTGCGAGATGGATGCGTTGGGCTGCTGCAGCAGATCGCGCCGGCAGGTCTCCAAACGCCGGCTCCAGATCCAGCGCTCGACCGTGAACTCGGTGTCTGCGAACACCCGGTGGAGCTGGCGGACCGATATGCCATGCGCCTGTGCGATCGACGCTGGTGCGAGCGAGGGGTCGGCCAAGTGCGAGTCGATGTATTCCTCGATGCGCGATCGCAGACGGGCGGACGCCGTCACCCGAACGGCCGGCTCCTCCGGCTGCAGCGATGCGGCAAGCAGATCCAAGGTCGCTGAGAACAGACCGGGCACAGTCACAGCCGCGAGGTGGCGCCGCTCCCGGGCGAGCATGCGCAGGTGGCTGGCGAAGAGCGCCCCTCGACCCTTGCGCGAGGAGATCGCGGTCGCGACCAGATCGGGCGCCTGCGGCAGCACCGCGTCGAGCAGCGCCTGGGGCACCAGCAGGGTGATCTTGTGCAGCTCGGCGCCGATGGCGAAGTCGATAGCGCGCGTGCTGTCCCAGAGCGCGAAGTCGCCGGCGCCCAGAAACGTCTCCCTGCCGCCCTGACGGATAAGCTCCCGACCGCGCAGGACATACAGCACGCCGTAGCAAGCCTGGTCGGAGCGAGAGATCTCGAAGCGCCCGCGCCGTCCGTCGCAGGGCTCGCACGTGCACTCGATGACGCGACCGCCCGCGAAGCCTTGCTGCCGGATGTCACCGGTGAAGGCAGGCTCGCGCCGCTTGGGCAGATCCCAGGGCAGATGGGTTTCGCTCACCGCCTCGCGAAACCCGTCGAACTACCTGGAAGGCTTCAGCGTCCGCGTCGACCAGCTCACCATCGGCTGTCCGGGATCCATACCGCCCCTCCTCCGGCGCCACCGTCAGCGGCCTGTGGGCCGTTGCGGCGCGCTTCTCTTTCAGTCAAGTATGCAGGCACGGTCCGGCAAGACGGCGGCCCGCGGCATCAGCATCATATCGTCACGCGTTTGACCGCGACAGTCAACGACGGAGGAGAAGACCATGGCCGCAGAGCTGTGTGACGAGGTGATGCTGCATACCGATCAGATGAAATGGATCGAGTTCGCCCCGGGCATCGACCACAAGGTCCTGCGCACCAGCGCGGAGACCGGCACGTGGACCGTCCTGTTCCGCTGCGCGAAGGGCTCCGGGTTTCCGCCTCACCGCCACTACGGCGCCGGCGAGTATTTCCTGATGAAAGGTGTCATGTCCTATCGCATGGGGACTGCAAGAGCCGGGGACTACGGCTATGAACCGCTGGGGGTGTTCCACGAGAGCACGCAGTTCACCGAGGACAGCGAACTGATTTTCACCAACCACGGCCCCGTGGCCTTCACGAATCCGGACGGCTCGGTCAAGCTGCTGCTGGACTGGCAATTCTTTGCCGACCAGCCGGTCGAGGCGCAGTCGAAGGCGGCATAGACGCGACACCACTGCACTGCAGCAGGCACCGCCGGCACCGACCGGTACGACGCCGTCGCGCTGGTAGCTCGTCGCGTGAGCTATAAAGTATAGGCCTGACCCCATCGCTGCGTCGCGTGCGGCCAGGACGGACGACTCGAGCTGCCTCCAC
>DAIQQA010000094.1:0-19904 GCA_036787045.1 Burkholderiales bacterium
TGCGCGGGAAGCTCAAGGCGTGGGCGCACGGCACCCGTCAGGCGTTCGTGGTCCGTCCCGCGGATTGCCACGCATGCGGGTTGTGCGTGAAGGCCTGCCCCGAGCAGGCGATCACGCTTCGGCCTCGGGTCGCGGGTGGGGCGTAACGGCCGGTTGGATATCGCGAAACCGCACATGCCGCGCAGCATTCTGGACGAAGCCCACATCCACCCCGCGATCCGCGACAAGATCGCCAGCAACCATGCGGACATCGTGCGCGAGGTGCAGGCGGCGATCGCAGCCGACGACATCGTCGTGGTCGGCATGGCGCAGAACCCGTTTCCGCGACGGGCGCGCAGTGCGCTCGATGCAGCCGGTGTGCGGTACAAGTACCTCGAGTACGGCAGCTACTTCGGTCCCTGGCGGCGCCGCAACGCGCTCAAAATGTGGACCGGCTGGCCGACCTTTCCGATGGTGTTCGTCAAGGGTGTGCTGGTGGGCGGAGCGAAGGAGCTGCGCGCGCTGATCGACAGCGGGGAGCTGGCGCGGATGCTGGCCGGCTGAGTCGCGGCGGTCGCGGCCAATGAGGCGCCAGGCGGCCGATCATGGCTGACGGCAAAGCTTCAGGTTGGCTGGCACCAAGGTCCAGATCGCCCTGCTCGTCTCCGACCGCTCCCTCCCCGCCCCTCCCCCGCGTCCTGCGGACGCAAGGGAGGGAGGCCCCCCGCGCGGTTCCGCGGGACACTCCCGACGCTCATGTGTGGCGCGGGCGCGTCATGCGTTCTCTCCGGCGAGCGGCCGCATCTCAATAGTTCGGCCCGAACTCCAGAACCTGGTTCTGCAGGAACGCCGGAATGCGTCCGACCAGGGACTCGAGCAGGATCAGCTCCTCGTCCCGGTGGTTGATGACGGGCGCCTTCTCCATGACCTGCGCGCGGCCCTTGCCGTAGATGTAGCGCGGCGATTCGTGGTGGCGGGTGCGTACGACTTCGCTCGCGTCCGGCGCGGCGACCGGCACGATCTCGGCCTCGCCGTAGCACAGGCAGAAATAGGTGCGCTCGGGCTCGACCTCGATGTAGGCGCCGGTGCCGCGGATGCCGATGGTGGCGGTCACGCCCTCGATCTTGCGCGGCGGACCCTTGGAATACACCGACAGCAGCTTGCCCGTGAGCACGCGCGCGAGATTCACCAGCGTCTCGGCGGCGCCACCCAGCTCGAGCTTCGTGTCGCCGCGCATGAGGAATGCGTCCTGACCGACGACGAAGGTGACGTAGCTCTTCGGCCCGGTAGTGACGGTGTCGCCCGGCTTGATGAGGCTGCCCGGCTTCACCGGCTGGCCGTTGACCCGCACGTCGCCGCGCATCCGGTTGACACCCGGCCTGCCCTTCCCCTGGGCAAGCGCTTCGGCGATCAGCCCGCCGATCCCGCCTGGCAGCAGCACGCCAGCGGCCAGCGCCGAGCGGATGAAGTCCCGGCGGGACAGTATGACACCACGTTGCTGCATCACCCTATCTTCTCACGGATTCCCTGACGTGGATGATTGACGAACCGCCCCCTCTCCCTCGATGGGAGAGGGTCGGGGGAGGGTGAAGCAAACGCCGAGGAAGGCCCGCCCCAGCCCTCTCCCGCGAGGGAGAGGGAGATCTTTCTCGGCTGATGGTAGCCTCCGCCTCCCACCCTACGCGCTGGGCGCCACCCCCGCATCCTCCGACACGCTCAGCGTGAACGCGGTCCAGTCCATCTCGCCGCGTCCTTTCGCCACCGCCGAGAGCAGCCGATCGTGCACGATGCCCGCGAACGGCATGGGCGTCTGGCTGCCCTCCGCGATCTGCTGCACCAGCCTCACGTCTTTCAGGCCCAGGCGCAGCGGAAACCCGATCTGGTCCGCGCGGCCGGCTGCGATGACCGGGCCGTAATTCTGAAACACGCCGCAGGCGAAGATGGTCTGCGTGAGGAAATCCGACAGCGCCTTGCGCTCGATGCCGTTCTTCTGCGCCAGCGTCTGCGCTTCGGCAAATGCCTCGAGCACGCACACGATGAGGAAGTTGCCGGCCAGCTTCACGACGTTGGCCGCGCCCGGATCCTCGCCGAAGTCGAACACCCCCTGCCCCATCGCCGCCAGAATCGGCTGCGCGCGCGCCTTGGCCGCCGTCTCGCCCGACTGGACCACCCACAGCTTGCCGGCCGCCGCGGCCGGAGGGCGCCCGAACACCGGCGCGGCGACGTACTGGCTGCCTCGGTGCGCATGCCAGTGCGCCAGCCGGCGCGACGTTTCCGGTGAGACCGTCGACATCGACAGATGCAGTCCGCCCGCGCCGAGCCGTTCGCCGAAGCCGTCGGGACCGGTGGTGAGCGTCTCCAGCACTTTGTCATCCGCCAGCATCGTCACTACCACCCCGCCCGGTGTGGCGACCTCACGCGCCAGCGGCACCACGCGTGCGCCCGCATCGCCCAGGGTGCGCGCCTTGTCCGCGCTGCGGTTGTAAACGGAAAGCTCGAAGCCCGCCTTCAGCAGGTTGGCGGCCATCGGGCCACCCATCAGGCCCAGACCGACGAAGCCGACCGGTTGCATAGTTCCCCCTGCGCGGGCCCAAGAACCGCGCGAACACGCCAGTCTAGCAAAGGGAAGGAAGGGACGAGAAGAGACGGCCGGCCACGAGGGCCGGCCGCAAACTAGGAGGTCGTTCAAACAAACCACTACCGTGCACAGCGATCGTGCGGGGAGGAGCTTACGTTGCAGCGGAGGGCGCCGACAGGGAAAAGCGTGGCGGCGCGCCGGGAGTATCTCCTGCGGTCGGTGCGCGACGGGGAGCCCATGCATCATTCGATCTCGATCTCCCCACGCCTGCCGGCCTGCGGGTGAAGATGAGATCGTCGAACATCCGGGCGCGAACGGGAGCGAACGACGATGAATCGTCGCACAGATAGACACAGTGTTCGATACCGATAGAAATTCCGACCGTATCCCTTGTCGCGGAACGGCTGCCCCAGGATCGTGTTGACGGCAGGCGCCTCGGCGATGAAGGCGATGACGCGCATCCGGAGCCCCGCACAGCGCGCGGCGGAGGGGAAAATGTCATGGAGTCTTCCCGCGGCGCGTGATACGGTTGCATATCCTATCCGTGCGCGGGGAATGGAGGAGGCGGTCATGGATGCGATGGCGAAGAACGTGATGCCGATCGGCTTACTTGCTGCGCTCGTTGTCTCGCTGGGCTTCGTTCGCGAGGCCAGCGCGGAAGAGGACGCCACGTTCGGCACCTGGAGCAGCGGAGCGACGGTGCCGGGACATTTCCTCGCGGCGCACTCGACCCTGCTGCGCAACAACAAGATCCTCAACGTGGGCGGCAGCAGCTACAACTGCTGTTACACCTGGGGCATGGAGGAGGCGCGTCTCTACGACATCGCCACCGATTCGTGGAGCGCCGCGCTGACCTCGCCTGCGCCCTATGGCAGCGACAGGGACGCGTTCTGCAGCGGGCACTCCCAGGACGCCGCGGGCAACGTGATCTTTCAGGGTGGCCTGCACAGCTACGAGCACAACGGGCACGGGGTCGAGGAGTCGGCCCGCTACGACCCGGCAACGGGCACCTTCACTTCCATCACCGGTGGCGCGGCACATTGGTACCCCACGCTGGTCGCCGGCGTGGCACACACCTTCAATTTCCCGGGCGTAAACACGCAGCTCCCTCCCAAGACGGCGGCGGGGGATCGGATTCAGACGCTGGCCTACGGTGCAACGTCGTGGGTGACGACGGACGTGGCGATGCCCACGCTCGGAACCTATCCCCGCGTCAGCCTGCTGCCCGACGGCCGGCTGTTCGTCGCCTCGCCGTCCGCGGCGGACCGGAAGAACTACACGTTCGATCCGGTCTCGAGCACGATCGCGCCTGCGGGTGCGGACGTGGTGCCGGAGAGCCAACCGTGGGAGGTTCACGGCTCCTCCAACAGCTGGAAGGGCACCGCAGTGCTGCTGCCGCTGGTGCCTAGCCTGAATGCCTACCCGCAGGTGCGCTTCGCGATGATCAACGGCGTGCAAGCGCACGTGAAGGATCTCGCGCAAGCCAGTCCCGTCTGGCAGCCCATGGGGATCCGTCCTCCCGAGCTCGGTTCGCCGCCGCCCACGCGCGCCTACGCCAATTCGACCCTGCTGCCGACCGGACAGGTGCTCGTGACGGGCGGTGTCGCGCCGCCCGAACACGATGCGCATGCAGTCAAGAAGGCGGAGCTGTACGACCCGGAGGTAAACCGCTGGCTGCTGACGGCGCCGGCGAGCGTCGCGCGCAATTACCACGGCGTCGCGTTGCTGCTGCCGGATGGCCGCGTGTGGACGGCCAGCGGCAGCCAGGACCACTCCGGTTCGCAGTGCGGGCCGGTGTGCAACACGGCCGCGCCGGAGAGGACCGAAGAAAGGGTAGAGATCTTCACGCCCTGGTACTACCACGTCGCTCGCCCCGTCGTGACCAGCTGCCCGGCGGAGATCGTCGCGGATGGCAGGCCGTTCTCGATCGGGATCGCCCCTTCGAGAGGCGCAGCGGTGCAGCGCGTGGTGCTCATGCGTGCGGCCAGCGTGACGCACTCCTTCGACACCGATCAGCGCCTCATTCAGCTGGACGTCACGGCCGTGACCGGCTCCGCCGTCACGGTGAATTCGCCCTACGTCGCCGCCGCCGCCCCGCCCGGCGACTACATGCTGTTCGCCCTGCGACCGAACGCCCGGTCCGGATTCAAGCGCTGGGTGCCTTCGGTGGCGTGCTGGACGCGGGTTGGAATCGCGCGAGTGGCGGGCGCACCGATCTGGCGCTACACCGGCCCGGCGTGCAGCGGCGAGAGCTGTCCGGGCTGGCAGCGCCTCGACAACAACCCCAAGACCGTCGCCATCGCTGCCGCCGGCTCGCATCACCACCAGTTGCTCTACCAGCTGCACAACGACGGCTGGATCTGGCGCTACACGAACACGCCCTGCAGCGGCGACAGCTGTCCCGGCTGGCAGCGGCTCGACAACAACCCCAAGACCTTCTCGGTCGCAGCGGCCGGAGATTATCTGTATCAGCTGCACAACGACGGCTGGATCTGGCGCTACGCCGGAACGCCATGCAGCGGCGACAGCTGTCCCGGCTGGACGCGCCTCGACAACAACTCCAAGACCGTCGCCATCGCCGCAGCGGGCGGTAATCTGTATCAGCTGCACAACGATGGCTGGATCTGGCGGCATACCGGGGCGGCCTGCAGCGGCGAGAGCTGTCCCGGCTGGCAGCGGCTGGACAACAACTCCAAGACCGTCGCCATTGCCGCGGCGGGGGTCCATCTGTATCAACTGCACAACGATGGCTGGATCTGGCGCTACACCGGCACGCCTTGCACCGGCAACAGTTGCCCCGGCTGGCAACGGCTCGACAGCAACTCCAAGACCGTCGGCATCGTTGCGGCGGGCGGCCAGCTCTATCAGTTGCACAACGACGGCTGGATCTGGCGTTACACCGGCACGCCTTGCAGCGGCAACAGCTGCCCCGGCTGGCAGCGACTCGACAACAACTCCAAGACGGTGGCGCTGGCGGCCACCGACAGCGGGCTGTATCAGATGCACGTCGACGGGCGCATCTGGCGTTACACCGGCACGCCTTGCAGCGGCAACGCCTGTCCCGGCTGGCAGCAGGTCGACAACAATCCGCGCAGCGGAATGATCGCAGCGGGCGATCCCGCCATGGTGGGCTCGGGCGACCACGTCTATCAACTGCACGTCGATCCGCTCTACCAGCTGCACGACGACGGGCGCATCTGGCGCTACACGGGCACCGAGTGCGACGGCGAGTTCTGTCCCGGCTGGGAGCGCCTCGACAACAATGCGCAGACGGCGCAGATCGTCGCCGCGGGCGGGCAACTGCTCCAGCGCCACAAGGACGGCCGCATCTGGCGCTACCTCGGCACCCCGTGCAAAGGCGAGTCTTGTCCCGGGTGGCGGCTGCTCGATAACAACCCGAAGGCGCGCGCGATCGTCGCAGGCGGCAACCAGGTCTTCCAGCTGCACAGCGACGGCGCGATCTGGCGCCACACCGGGGTGCCCTGCACCGGCAGCAGCTGCCCCGGCTGGCAGCGGCTCGACAACAATGCGCGCTCGGCCGGCATCGCGGCCACGGCCACCAGCCTGTTCCAGCTTCACAACAACGGCGCGATCTGGCGCTACACCGGCGTGCCGTGCAGCGGCAACAACTGTCCGGGCTGGCGGCAGTTGGACAACAACCCGCGTACGAAGAGCATCGCGGCCGCCGGCAATCAGCTGTTCCAGCTGCACAACGACGGGCGCATCTGGCGCCATACCGGCACACCCTGCACGGGCAGCTCGTGCCCGGGATGGCAGCCCGTGGACAACAACCCGAAGACGGTGGCGATCGTTGCAGGGGCCAATCAGCTCTACCAGCTACACAACGACGGCGCGATCTGGCGCTACACCGGCGTGCCCTGCAGCGGCAACAGCTGCCCCGGCTGGGAGCGGCTCGACAACAACCCCAACGCCCGCGAGATCGTCGCCACGGGAGGTCATCTGTATCAGCGGCACCAGGACGGCAGGATCTGGCGCTACGTCGGCGGCCCGTGCAGCGGCAACAGTTGTCCGGGCTGGCGGCTGCTGGACAACAATCCGAAGACTCAGCGCATAGCGGTTGGCGGGTTCAACTGAGGCGGCGGGCACATCACGATCGCACCCCAAGCCGACTCGAGCGAGTCAGCTCGCTCACGCGCAAGAGCACGCCTCTTCCGCCGGGAAACGGCTGTCCCGCTTTGTCGAGCCGTTCGATGCCGGCAAGCAGGGCCTGCTTCAGCTCGTTGCCATCGCGAACCCGGATCGGATGCCGGGGCAGGCTTCGCGGCTACCGAATACCGGCGCAGCGTCATTCGATCTCCACCTGCCCGCGCATTCCGGCCTCGGCCAGCCTGCGGGTGGAGATGAGATCGTCGAACTTGCCGGTGCGCACAGGAACGAACCACCACTCCGCCGCTGCGCCCGCCTTCACTTCGAGCCGGCGCACCGGACCGTACACCTCGGCCAGTACGCCTCCGCTGCGGTCGAGCACCGAAACCTTGCGGCTGAAGATGGAGTCCGCCAGACCGGCGGAATAGAAGTAGTAGTCGTTGGGGCTGGGGTTCTCGAGGCGCAGCCGGTACAGCTTGCCCGTCTCGAAGCGCGGCAGCGGCGGAAAGAAGCCGTGGCCGCCCTCGGGCGTGCCCAGGCGCACGGTCACGCTCACCGGCTCCTGGCGCGAGAGGTCGCCGGCCGCATGCACGGGCGCAAGGCCCATCAGGCACAGCAGAAGTGCGAAGAACGCGCAGCGCGAATACGACGATGCCATCCAGCCTCCCGAGCCGGGGAACATCCGATTGATCGTCATCCCCGAGCAGGCGTCGCGCAGGCGGGGATCCAGAAGTGCTCGAACGGCCTGGGTTCCCGCCTCCGCTCGAACGACACCCGAGGACTCGATCAGAGTCTGTCCAGACGCGCGACCGGCGACCCCGGTATCTCGCCAGAGACAAGGTCGCGCTCGCAGGAGTTCCCTCAGTCTGCGGCGTTGCCCACCAGGCCGCGCTTCAGCGCGATCCACACCATCTGCGCCGAGGTGTCGGCCTCGAGCTTCTGCTTGATGAGCGACTGGTAGTTCGCCACCGTCTTCTGGCTCAGCGAGAGGATGCGGGCGATGTCCGCGACCGACTTGCCCTCCGCCAGCAGCCGGAACACCTCGAACTCGCGCGGCGACAGCGCGTTGAGCGGCAGGTCCTGTCCGGGCACCGTCTGCAGCGCCAGCTCCTGCGCCATGTCGTGACTAATGTACAGGCGCCCTGCACTGACCGCCTTAACCGCCTCCACCAACACTTCGGGCGCGCTGGCCTTGGTCACGTA
Organism: Burkholderiales bacterium; assembly: GCA_036787045.1. Lineage (GTDB taxonomy): Bacteria > Pseudomonadota > Gammaproteobacteria > Burkholderiales > SHXO01 > SHXO01. The sequence continues at coordinate 7,868 of DAIQQA010000094.1, forward strand.
GCCGCGCGCGCCGGCCTGCAGCGCGCGTGAGCCGAACAGCGCGTCCTCGTGCATGCTGAACACCAGAACGCGGGCGTCGGGCTCGCGCGCCAGCATCCGCCGCGCCGCTTCGATTCCGCTCATGCCCGGCAGATTGATGTCCATCACCACGACGTCGGGATTGAGGTCGCAGAACACGCGATAGGCATCCTCGCCGGTAGCGGCCTCGGCCACCACCTCGATCTCCGGCGTGCGCTCGAGCAGCCGGCGGTAGCCTTCACGCACGACGGCGTGATCGTCCACCAGCAGCACCCGCACCGTCTGGCCCATCGCTATCGAGATCCCGGGATCGGAAGCCGCGCCTGGACTTCCAGCCCTTTGCCGGGTTCGCTGGCCAGCTGCAGGTGGCCGTGCAGCGCTTCCACCCGCTCGCGCAGGCCCACCAGGCCCAGGCCGATCCGCTTGGCCTGCAGATCCATCCCGCGGCCATCGTCCGACACGGCCACCAGAACCTCCCCACCGCGCCGCGCGAGGGTCACCGTGACGCGGGTGGCGCCGGCATGCTTGGCGATGTTGGTCAGGCACTCCTGGACCAGCCGGTACACGGTGATGTTCATGACCTCGCCCAGCCCGGACAGGTCGCCGCTCGCCACGAAGCTGCACTCGACGGCGGGGTTGCGACGCCGCCACTGCCCGAAGAGGTGCGCCACCGCGTCCTGCAATCCGAGCGCATCCAGTGCCGCCGGGCGCAGCCGCTGCATGATGTCGCGCACGACGTCGTAGACGTGGCCCGACAGGTCGACGATGGCGGAGGCGCTGGTCTCGATCTCCGGCTGCTTGCCGTGGGTCATGCTGCGAATCGCGACCGCGTCCAGCTTGATCGCGTTCAGACACTGTCCCAGCTCGTCGTGCAGCTCGCGCGCGAGGCTGCGCCGCTCGTCCTCCTGGACCATCAGGCACTTCTGCGAGAGCAAGCGGTTGTCTTCCTCGCGCTCCGCCAGCGCGCGCTGCGCGGCCACGCGCAGGCGCAGCTCGTCCTCCGCGTGCCGCCAGCGCCGCCACGAGAACCAGGCGAGCGACAGAGCGAGCGCGGCGAACGTGAGCGGCAGCTCGTCGATCTGGTAGTGCTCGAGCGGATGGGTGATCTCGGTGAGCCACTCGCGCAGCTCGAGCCCTGCCGACAGCGCGAAGGTCCCGAGTGTGACCGCGACGACCACGATCAGATCGAGGCGGACCCGCTGGCTGAGCGCGGGCGTCGCGGCTGCGCCCGGCATCGGGAGGAAGGTTTGCAGCATGGGTTCGGATTGGGCTGCCGGCGCAGCAGGTTGGGGGCCGTCGAGCGCATCATGGCCCGCCCCGAGCGGACCGGGCAAGGGAGATTTTCCCGAGCCGGCCTCACGGCCCGGGCCGGGTTGGCTTCCCGGCGCAAGCGGGACCGCCTCCGTGGCATACGCCATCCGCGCGGCGCTAGTGTGGGTACCGTCGATAGGAACGTTCATGCTCGCATTTCTCGCTCAAGGGCTCATCGCTCCACTGCTTGCCGCCTACCTTATCACGCTGGTAGCCGGGCTGGCGCTGGTTCTGGCGCACCCCGGCCGACGTCGGGACGAGTACGGGCAGGCCGGGCTCGAGAAAAACTCCTGAGCGTCGTCGGGAAAAACACTCTGAGTGACTGCCCAACCGGCAGTCAAGATTCTTCCCGGGCTCCCCTCCCCTGGTGCCGCGGCGCGCGGCCTGCGCGGCGGCGGCCCTTTCGACACCCGAAAAGACTTCAGGGAGGAGACCACATGACCCATCCGCATCTCACCGCCATGACCCGCGCATTGCTGGCAGCAGGCGTTCTCGCCGGCGCGCCGGCGCTCCATGCGCAGCAGGCCCCGCGTCTGGACCTCGAGGCGCCCAGCGTGGAGGTGATCGGCACCACCCCGCTGCCCGGGCTGGGATTGCCGGTCAACGAGGTGCCGAGCAACGTGCAGGCGGTCACCAGCAAGGAAATCCAGGAGACGCAGTCCGTCAACCTGCCGCAGATCCTGCAGCAGGCGCTGCCGTCGGTGAGCGTCAACGAGATCCAAGGCAACCCGTATCAACCGAACGTGAACTACCGCGGCTTCACGGCCTCGCCTCTGCTGGGCGAGCCGCAGGGCCTGTCGGTGTTTCAGGACGGCGTGCGCATCAACGAGCCGTTCGGCGACGTGGTGAGCTGGGACCTGGTTCCCAACGCCGCCATCTCCACGATCAACCTGGTGCCCGGCTCCAATCCGCTGTTCGGCCTGAACACCCTGGGCGGCGCGCTGTCGGTGCGCACCAAGAGCGGCCGCTATTACCCCAACACCGAGCTGCAGGCCTACGGCGGTTCCTGGGGCCGCTGGTCGGTGCAGGCCGAGCACGGCGGCTATACCGAGAACAACAAGGACTACTACTTCGCCGGCACCTGGTTCGAGGAGGACGGCTGGCGTGATTTCTCCCCCTCCAAAGTCGGTCAGCTGTTCGGCAAGATCGGGCACCAGACCGACACCACCGATCTCGACCTGAGCCTCACGCTGGGCGACACCGATCTCACCGGCAACGGGGTTGCGCCCGAGAGCATGCTCGACCAGCGCCGCGAGCAGGTGTTCACGGTGCCGGACAACACCCGCAACGAGATGGCGATGCTGAACCTGTCCGGCAGCCATCGGCTGAGCGAGCAGAATCTGCTGTCCGGACTGGTGTACTACCGCGCGAACCGGACGAACACCCTGAACGGGGACGCCAACGACGACTTCGAAGACGGGCCCAACGACGGCGCTGCCGGAGCCAACGGAGGCCTGGGCTTCAACGCCGATACCGGGGTGAACAACCGCACGCGCACCAAGCAGACCAGTTACGGGCTGGGGCTGCAGTTCAGCAACCTCACCGAGCGCAACCGCCTCACCCTGGGCGCCAGCCTCGACAAGTCCCGCTCGGATTTCACGCAATCGTCGGCCGAAGGCGTGCTGGATGCCGACCGGCGCGTGGTGACGACCGAGGACGACGAGCTGGAGAACTCTCTGTACGGCACGACGCAAACCTGGAGCGTGTTCGCCACCGACACGTTCACCCTCACGCCCAAGCTGTTCCTGACGGTCTCGGCGCGCTTCAACAGCACCCGGGTGAAGACAGACGACCGGATCACCCCCACGCCGCCCAACCTGGACGGCGATTTCACCTATGACAAGCTGAACCCCGCGGTGGGCGTCAACTACAACATCAGCCCGGCGGTGGAGACCTACGCCGGCTGGAGCCAAGGCAACCGCGCACCTTCGCCCATCGAACTGGGCTGCGCCGACCCCGCCAACCCCTGCACGCTGCCCAACGCGCTCGCCTCCGACCCGTTCCTCGAACAGGTCGTCGCGCAGACCTTCGAGCTGGGCGCCCGCGGGCGGCTGGCCAGCGGGCTGCAGTGGAGCGCCGCAGGGTTCCACACCCAGAACAAGGACGACATCCTGTTCGTCAGCTCGTCCACCAGCGCCGGCTACTTCACCAACTTCGGCAAGACCCTGCGCCAGGGCGTGGAGCTGGGCTTGAGCGGCCAGTGGCGCCAGCTGACCTGGGGCGCCAACTACGCGTGGATCGATGCCACGTTCCGCAGCGGCGCCTGCCTGCTGTCGGAGAACAACAGCTCGCGCGGCACCTCCACCGCCTGCCCGTCCGACGACGAGATCCGCGTCGAGTCCGGCGACCGCATCCCCGGCATCCCGCAGCATCAGCTCAACCTCAACCTGAGCTTCGCCGTCACCCCGAAGCTGTCGATCGGCGCAGGCATCCTCGCTTACTCGGACCAGTACGCCCGGGGCAACGAGAACAACCAGCACCGGGCCGGCACCTTCACCGATCGTTTCGGCGACACGCGCACGTTCCTGGGCTCGGGCAAAGCGGACGGCTATGCGCTGCTCAACCTCACCGCGCGCTATCGCTTCACACCGCGCTGGGAGGTGTTCGCACGCGTGGACAACGTGTTCGACGAGAAGTACGCCACTGGTGCGATCCTGGCCGAGAATCCGTTCAATGCGGCGGGAGCGTTCCAGACCAACTCCGAGGACTGGGCGCGCGAAACCTTCTTCGCACCCGGTGCGCCGAGGGCCGGCTGGATCGGAGTGCGCTACATCATCGACCGCCGGCCGCTCTGAGCTTCATCAGCGCGAGTCGCCAACGAAGAAAGGCGCCGGGGGCACCGGCGCCGAGTTGGGAGATTCCACGACTCGCCGACCGAGCGGGCTTCGACGAGTTCACGAGCGTGCTTCGAACCCGCACCGTTACCGTAGCGTTGCCCACCTCGGGGCAGCTACCGAGGATCGCCCCGATGCTTCCGTGCATGGGGCCCGGTGCGCTCGGGAATTCCACCCTGACCACCAGGGATAACCACACCCGGACTCGGGAAAAATTCCCAGGGTCGTCGGGAAAAACACTCTGAGCGGCACCCGCTCGGACAGTCAAGATTCTGTCCAGGCGTGCCTGCCCTGACGCCGCCGTGCGCGGCGGCGTTGTTTTCCATACCTCAAAGAACCCTCGTCGAAAGGGAGGAGACCCCATGACTCGCCCCACCCTTACTGCCATGAGCCGCGCCCTGCTGGCCGCCGGCATCCTGGCGGGGACGTCGGCCGCGTTTGCGCAGGAGAACCCTGCCGCCGTGCTCGAAGCCCCCAGTGTAGAGGTGGTCGGCACGACACCGCTGCCCGGTGTCGGCGTCCCCATCAATCAGGTACCGAGCAACGTCCAGGCCATCACCGGCCAGACCCTCGAAGACCAGCAGGCGAGCAGCCTGCCCCAGTTCCTCGACGACAACCTCGGCAGCGTGAGCATCAACAACGGGCAAGCCAATCCGTTCCAGCCGGACCTCAATTTCCGAGGCTTCACCGGCTCCCACCTCCTAGGCCTGCCGCAAGGCATCTCGGTGTACGTGGACGGGGTGCGCGTCAACGAGGCGTTCGGCGACACGGTCAACTGGGACCTGATCCCCGACGTGTCGATCTCCAGCCTCAACGTCATGCCCGGATCGAATCCGGTATTCGGATTGAATACCCTGGGGGGCGCGCTTTCGATCAACACCAAGAGCGGGAAGGAGTACCCGGGCGGTGCCGTGACGCTTCAGGGCGGGTCGTTCGAGCGCTTCCAGGGGAGCGTCGAATACGGTGCGCAGTCCGGCGCGTGGGACTACTTCATCGCCGGCAATTACCTGGACGAGGCCGGCTGGCGCGACCACTCTTCCAGCCTGCTGCAGCAGGTGTTCGGCAAGATCGGCTACGAGACCTCGGACTTCGATGCCGACCTCTCCTACACCTTCGGGGACAATGAGCTGCAAGGCACGCAGACCTCTCCGGAGTCCCTGCTGGCCATCGATCGGGCCGCACCCTACACCTTCCCCGACATCACCGACAACCGGCTCGACTTCCTCAACCTCCGGCTGTCCAAAGTGTTCGGGACGGACAAGATCCTGGGGGGCAATGTCTACTACCGGAAGTACAAGTCGAACAACTTCAGCAGCAACGTGAACGACGAGTGCACGGACCTTCCCACCTTCTGCGCGGCGGGAAGCGGCGACCCGCAAGGCTCCAACGACACCAGCGAGATCGACACCGATGGTTATGGTGGCACCGTACAGCTCAGCCTGCTCTCGCGTCTGGCCGGTCGCGACAATAAGCTCACGTTCGGTGCAACCTACGACGGCGGCGACACGCGCTACACTCAGTCCGAGCAGGAGGCGGATTTCTCGGCCGACCGCGGCACCATCGCCACCGAGCCGTTCGAGCTGGAAACCGACATCGATGCCACCAACGACTACTACGGCTTCTACGTGACGGACACCTTCTCCATCAACGAGATCACGCACCTCACGCTCTCCGGGCGCTACAACCAGGCGGATATCAAGATTCGCGACAACACCGGGACCGAGCCGCAGTTGAACGGGGATCACAGCTTCCATCGCTTCAACCCGGCGATCGGCCTGAACTGGAACCCGAACCGCACTTTCAACACCTACATCGGGTACAACGAAGGGCTGCGCACCCCGACCCCGTCGGAGCTGACCTGCGCCGACCCGAATGCCCCCTGCAAGCTCCCGAATGCGTTCCTGGCCGACCCGCCCTTGCTGCCGGTGGTGGCCAAGACCTTCGAGCTCGGCACACGCGGAGCGATCAGCGAAGCGGTCTCGTACAGCGCGGGCCTGTTCCGCACCGATCTGCACGACGATATCCAGTTCGTCTCGGCCAGCGGGAGCGGCACGCTGGGCTTCTTTCAGAACGTCGGCAAGACGCGCAGGCAGGGGCTCGAGTTGGGCATGCAGGCGCGCTGGGGCAAGCTGCAGGTCCAGGGCGCGTACAGTTACATCGATGCAACGTTCCAGGATCCATTCTCCGTCTCGAGCCCAGCCAATTCCTCCGCCGACCCCGTGACGGACGACATCCAGGTCGAGTCGGGCGACACGATCCCCGGCATCCCGAAGCACAACTTCAAGCTGCGCGCCGATTATGCGTTCACACCGCGCATCTTCGGTGGCCTGAGCCTGGTCTACGCCAGCGAGCAGTACGCGCGGGGCGACGAGAACAACGAAGACAGCCACGGGACGGTTCCCGACTATTTCGTCGTGAACGCGGATGCGCGCTGGCAGATCACCGACCGGCTGCAGGTGTTCGGACGCGTGAACAACGTGTTCGACACCGACTACGAAGTGTTCGGCGTTCTGGGCGAGAACTTCTTCAACGGCCCTGGCTACACTTTCGACGCCACCGCGGTGACGAACGACCAGTTCCGCACACCTGGCGCACCGCGCTCCTTCTACGTGGGGGTGCGCTATGCGTTCGGGCGGGCGGGCAAGTCCGCGGCTGGAGGAGAGATCGACAACTGACGGGGCTGGGCGCGTCTGCCCGTCGAACTGCTCGCCGAGCGGAGTGACGATCGGGGCTGGCCGGGGATACCGGTCAGGTCCCCGCAACCCGCCGCTGCAGAGCCAGCGTCAAAGCGAACGCGGCGACTGCCGCCAGCGCAGCGCCCAGCGCTCCCACCACGCTCAGCAGCATCGCGTCGAGCAGCGAGATCCCGGCGATCAAGCTGACCACCGCACGCGGCACGTCGCCAGCAGCCCGTCGCACCAGCAACCGTAACGCGTGGACCACCCAGGCGACGAACAGCGCGAGGAACACCCAAACTCCCGGCGAGTCGAGTGCTGCCCACGCAGCATAAAGAGCGGGGACAGCGAGGCACAGCAGCGGCCACTGGCTGCCCAGCTCGTTGAGATGCTCGCGCTTGGCCGTGTAGGTCAGCCCGATGAGGTATGCCAGCATCAGCAGCGCAGCGACATAGAGCAGCGCCGGTGGATCGGCGCTCACCGCGAATCCCGCGGTGACGTACACGAGCATGCGGCACACGCCCATCACCACCGGGCTGAAGACGTTGCCCTTGTGATGCCAGTCGTAGAAGACGATGGCGCCGGCCAGCGCGATCCCGGCCACGACCGGTCGCCAGCCAGTGCCGCCCGCGAAGCCGTAGCCGGCCCAGGCGAGCAGCACGAGAGCGATGACAAGCAGGCCCAGCCCGGTCGCGAGCACCACGCTCGCGTCGACCTCACCCGCAGGAATGGGCCGGTCCGGCCGCTGGCGCGCGTCGATGTGGCGGTCGAACCAGTCGTTGAGGAACATCCCGGCGACGTACGCGGCGGAAAGCGCGGCCAGCAGCAGCGGCAGCCGCAGGTCGGCCGGGCTGGCGCCGGCGATCACCATGCCGACCAGGACGTTGCTCCACACCGTGGGCAGGTTCGAGACGCGTCCCAGCCGCAGCGCGGCCGACCAGCTCAGGGCTGCAGCTGTTCCCGCAGCCATGACAGTTCCCGCACGATGGCGCGGTCCACCGGGTCGCTGCGCAAGTGCGCGGGCAGAACGCCGAACGTATAGGTCTCCGCCTCGAGATGTGCGCTGATCGGCTGCTCGCGGTGCAGCGCGAGCGTCTCGCGGATGAACCCGGATGTGGAGCGGAACGCGCCGAGGTCGTCGAGGAACACCGGGACGTGAAAGTGGACGCGCCATTCGCGCTCATCGCCGCGGCCGGCGAGCGCCGTGAAGGCCTCGGGCAGATCGACGTAGCGCTGCAAGCCCAGCGCAGAGCGCTCCACGACCTGATGCAGATAGACGTGGTCGTCGAACGGACGCAGCAGATCCACCGTGCGTGCATCGACGCCGGGCACACTCAGGCCGGCGGACAGCTGCAGCTTGAGAACACGGATGCCGGCTTCCCGCAGGTGCGTGAGACATGCGACCGGATCCTCGAACTCGACTGCGGCATGACACAGGTCGAGGCAGACGCCCAGATGGCGGCGCAACGCCGCCTGTGCGGCTTCGCGTCCGAGCCCGGTGAGCCTCATCAAACGCTCCACAGCCTGCTCGCTGAACAGTCGGCCCTTGAAGAAAGTCACTGTTTCTTCCACCGTCTCGAGGAAGCAGCACGGCTCGGGCTCCAGCGCGAGCCCGATCACGCGCCCGGTCTGCTGATGCAGCCGCACCAGGTGGGCCGCGTGCCGGAGCATGAGGTCCGTCATGCGCGCATGCGCACCGGGAACCTTTGCGACCGGCTTGAACGCGCCCGGCACGGTGCTGACGCTGCCTTCCATGTCCGCGGGCAGGATCTCCGCCAGCAGATCTGCCAGGAGGTCGGTGTACCCCAGCCGGTCCTCGCTTTGCCAGTCCGGCAGGTACACGTCGGCCTTCACCGGCGTGTCGTGGAAGCGGCCGTACGGAAAACCGTTGAGCGTGAAGACGTAAAAGTCGTTGGCGTCCAGAAAGCTTTTGAACTCGGCCATGGCCTCGGCGTCGCGCAGCGCCCGCGCCGCGGCGTACGACAGGCGCAGGCCGATACCGAAGCGCGCCCCTGGCGCGAAACCGTCACGCACGCGCGGAACGTAGTACTCCAGATTGCGCCGGACCTCCGCCCAGGTCTCGCCCGGATGGATGTTGGTGCAGTAGGTGAGATGAACGCCCTCGCCGAGGTTCATTGCCCGGTCTCCAGGCGGTGCAGCCAGGCCACGGCCCGCAGGATCTCGTCCGGGTCCATGTGGTGGACCTCCTCGCCGCGGCCGATGTCGCGCAGCAGCGTGATAGTCAGCTCTCCGCCGAGGTGCTCACGGAACTCCTCCAGGCCACGCAGCAACAGCCAGCGGCCCTCGCTGTCATGTGTCTCCATCGCGGGATGCCAGAGATAGAAGCCGAGCCGCTTCAACAGCCGATAGACGCGCTCGTCGCCGCCCGCGGGCAGCATGCCCACCTGCACCGAATAGCGCGTGTCGAGTGCGAGCCCGATGGCGACCGCCTCGCCGTGGCGCAGCTCATGGGCGGTAAGCGCCTCGAGCTTGTGCGCCGCCCAATGACCGTAATCCAGCGGCCGCGCGCTGCCGCTCTCGAAGGGGTCGCCGCCGTGGGCGATCTGGCGCATGTGCAGCTCGGCGCAGCGCCGGATCATGCGTGACATGGCGGCGGGTGCACCGTCGCGCAGCCCCTGGACGTTCGCCTCGAGCCACTCGAAGAACACCGCGTCCCGGATCAGTGCGACTTTGACCGCCTCGGCGATGCCGGCGATCTTGTCCCGCGGGTGCAGCGTGCGCAGATAGCGGGCGTCGTTGAGCACGGCGAACGGCGGAGCGAAGCACCCGAGCAGGTTCTTGATGCCGAATGCGTTGACCCCGTTCTTGACGCCCACGCCCGAATCGTTCTGCGCCAGCACCGTGGTCGGGATGCGGATGTGCCGCACCCCGCGGTGCGTCGTGGCGGCGACGAAGCCGATGAGGTCCAGGAACGCCCCGCCGCCCACCCCTACCACGAACGCGTGGCGGTCGATGCCCAACTCCATCAGGCGATGCTGGAGGCGGGTGACTTGGGCGGGCTCGTTCTTGATGTGCTCCCCCCCGGGCACCAGCTCGGGCGGCGCGACGAGCTCCATGCAGTCGCCGTGCCCCTGTGCATAGGCCGGGATCTCGTGCACCAGCGTGGGCCACCCGGCCGCGACGTTGGCGTCCACGAACACCACGACGCGGTGGCGCTTGGAGGGTTCGCGCCGTGCCAAGGCCTGCGCGAACACCGGGTTGTCGGGCGCAAACAGGTTCTCGGTGAAGTACACCGGGTAGTCGTAGCGCACCGAGAACTCCTGATGGTAGACCGCGCGCGTCTCCGGCAGGGCGCTGATCTTGCTCGGCTCGACAGTCACTTCGCTCTCCTGCCTACTTGAAGACGATCTCGTCGGCCCGTTCGGGGATCCGGGGCAGCTCGCCCACCTTCGGCTGCTGGCCGCGCAGCACCGAGTTGCCTTCGAACAGCACGCGCTGATCGATGGGTGCCGGGTTGAGCCAGTGCTCCTCGCGCATCTGCCCGCTCTGACCGAAGGCGGCCAGCGCGTTGCCGTAGCAGATCGCCTCCACGTCCTTGGTCGGGATGCCGCGCTCGAGCATCAGGCGTGCGGTCTTTGGCACGGCCAGCGGATCGGAGACACCCCAATCGGCGCTGGAGTCGATGAAGATGCGCTCCGAGCCGTACTGGCGGGCGATCTCGACCATGCGCTCGTTGCCCATCTTGGTGTGCGGGTAGATGGTGAAGGCGGCCCAGAAGCCACGATCGAGCACCTCCTGCACGGTCTCCTCGTTGTTGTGGTCGATGATGACGCGCGAGGGCGCGACTCCCATCTCCTCCGCGACATCCATGCTGCGGCTCGTGCCGCGCTTCTTGTCGCGATGCGGCGTGTGGATCTGAACCAGCATGTCCAGCTCCTTGGCCAGGCCGAGCTGGGCGCGATAGGCCCGGTCTTCGGCGTCGGTCTGATCGTCGTAGCCGATCTCGCCTACCGCGACCACGCCTTCCTTCATGAGATAGCGCGGCAGGATCTCGAGCACCTGCTCGGCCAGCGCCTCGTTGTTGGCTTCCTTGCTGTTCAGCCCGATCGTGCAGTAGTGCCGTATGCCGAACTGGGCAGCGCGGAACCGCTCCCAGCCGACCAGGCTCGAAAGGTAATCCATGTAAGTGCCGACCTGCGTGCGCGGCTGTCCCAGCCAGAACGCCGGCTCGATCAACGCCACGATCCCCGCAGCGGCCATGCGCTCGTAGTCGTCGGTGGTGCGGGCACTCATGTGGATGTGGGGATCGATGAATCGCATGATGCTCTCCTTCTCCGCTGTCAATTCGTGGGCGCAAGCGCGCGCCAGCTCAACCGCCCGTCGGCGAGCGCGCGCTGCAGGTCTGCATGGGGACTCAGGAGCGCTGCGGCGGCCGGGTCCTGCGAGCGCGAGAGGGCCAGGGCTGCGGCAGCACGCTCAGGCTGGGTGCCTTTGTCCAGGACCCGCTTCAGATCGTCCAGCATCGCGCCCGTAGCGAAGGGGCCGACGCAGCGCCACAGCTCCGGGCTGATGGGCCGGCCCGCGGACCAGCGCTCGTGGGCGTAGTCGCACAACATGCGTGCCAGGGTCGGATTGGCTCGTTGGTCGAGACCGACGACCGGCTCGAGACGGCTGCCGACAAACAGCGCCTTCAGCACCATCTGGTTCCAGGCCGGCTCGGGCAGCTGCTCCGACGGATACGGGTTGCGGTGGGCCACCGCCTCGAACACCGCCTTCATGTTGGTGCGCACACCCTCGGCTGCGCGCAGCACGTAGCGCGGCTGATCGGGGTAGAGGGGCAGCCCGCGATAGAAGGCCACCAGCTCTCCCACATCCGCAGTCACGCACAGCTGATCGAGGCGGCGGGCGAACTCGGCGCCTTCGGCATGCGTGCTCAGCAAGAGATAGATACGCGCGGCCTGATCGAGACTCCAGTCGGTCGGGTCCCAGCCCGCGCGCGCCGCGCCGGCCTGGTGCAGCTCCTGTTGCGTCGGCGCCAGATCGTCCTTGCCCACCTTGCGCTGCACGAAGCTCACCGCCAGGTACAGGTCCTTGTCGCTCCCGCCGCGCAGCTTGCGCGCGCTCTCCTGCAGCCAGGCGGCGGTCGCCGCCGGCAGACGGGCCTGCAACCATCGTTCGATCAGCTGTTCCGGATTCATGCGGCTTTTCTCTTCGCGACGCCGGCCTGCGCGAACACGT
>DAIQQA010000095.1:0-14461 GCA_036787045.1 Burkholderiales bacterium
ATAAGAACCCTTATGAGCCCAGATGATCGGAGCGTTCCAGATCTATCGCAATACCACCTCGAAGAAGTACACGCACACCGCATTCACCGTCCATAGCGACACGAACAGCCCGGACTGCTCGGACAGCCAGTCGAGCACCCGGGTGAATACGTTGCCGGGCGCATGCAGCGCCGGGTCGTGTTCGGCCAGAACCTTGACGGCGGTCTCTTCGTCGGGCGTAATTGACTCCCTCGCGCCGCGCGTGAGCCACATGAACACCGGCGGCATCACCGCGAGCCATCCCCAGTAGAGCCAGTGCGGTAGAACGAAATTCGTATAGGTGCTCATCGCTCCTCCAGCGAGGGCGTCAGGTTAACGGAAATCCCTGTGCAGAACCGCGGGGTCCCATTCGCGCGACCCGACCCAAGGCAGGCACGCCCCCCGCAGGGCACTGCGTGCTCTGCGGGAACCCCCCTCGACGTCTGGGTCTATGCAGGCGCGGGCGCCACCCTGTGTCGCCCACACCAGCCTTGTCTACAGCTTGATGCCCTTCACGTCGTCGGGCGACAGGTAGCCCATGTAGGGATTGAGCATGAAGTCAAGCTGAAGCTTGAATATGCGCGTCGCGTCAGCGTTCTTCTTTGCCCAGTTGACCCAGACCGGAATGGCCGCGCGCCGGAACCGGGCAACGTCGTCGGCCGACAGGCGCGATATCGTCGTCCCGGCCTTGAGGAAGCGCTCCATCGCGACGACGTTGGCCTTTTGGATCATGACGAAGTGGTGGACCGAGTAGGTCTGCACCTGCTCCTCCACGAAGACCTGCATCTTCTTGGACAAGCGCTTCCAGACGCCCATGTTCACCGTGAGATCCATCAGGTCGACCGGCTGATACAAGGAGGTCTGGCCGGGAGGACCCATGCAGATGATGTACTTGGTGACCTCGGAGAACCCCAGGTCCCAGTTGACGGCCGGGCCGACGTAGTCGGCCGCGTCCATCGTGCCCTTCTCCAGCGCCGGGTAGATGTCCGATCCGGGCATGCTGGTCGTGCTCACGCCGAACTTCTCGAACACCTCCGCCACCATCCCGCCCGGAAGTCGGACCTTCATGCCCTTGAGCTGCTCGAGGTTGGTCACCGGCTTCTTGGAGTGGATGATGTTCGCATCGTGCTGGATCGGGCCGACGTAGAACAGCCCGAACTTCGCGAAGATATCCCGTGTGATGTCGAGCATCCCCAGACCGTAGAACATCGTGTCCCATTGGCTGGGCTGGTCCGGGCCGGCAGGATAGGAGGAGAGAAACACCGACGCCGGAATCTTGCCGGACCAGTACAGGGTGAACGGGTTCATCGCCTGTAGGACGCCGGTGCGCACGGCGTCGAACAGCGCGTTGTTGTCCGCTGCGACCGCCTTGGCGGGAAACGGCTTCAGCTCGAGCTCGCCGCCCGACTTTTCCTTGAAGCCATTACACCACTCCTCGAACAGCTTGTAGCCGGTGGTGCCTGCGTCCCACGTGGACTGGATCTTCCACACCTGTCCCGCGGCAGCCTCGGCGTTGCGGATGTAGGGCGCCGCAAGCAGGAAGGCGCCGCCCGCCGCAGTGCCGGCCTTCAGGAAGGCTCGCCGGACGTTCTTCTCCTCGCCGCTGTCATCCCGGCTCACCGCTGGATCGTTAGTTGGTGTTTTTTCGCTCATCGCGCTCCTCCTCGTCCAGATGGGAAAAGAGCCGACGCACCGAGATGCGAACGGCCCAAGGTCGCGATGATGCGCGCCTCACCGGCTCAGATCAAGAGGCCTAAGGCGCGATTCAGCGTCAAAGACAGCGCCTCGACGCAAAGGCGCAAAGAACGCAAAGAAAAGCTCGATGCAGACATGCTGATGAACGGGAATCGACTTCACCGAGCCGGCCCGCGACTGCTCAACCAGGGCGCCGAGAATACTACCGGGCCCTCTTTGCGTCCTTTGCGTCCTTTGCGTCCTTTGCGTCCTTTGAGTTCTTTGCGTCTTTGCGTTGGGTGTAGGCCCTAGCTAGTCAGAGCCGGTGAAAAACTGCGGCCAGCGCCGCTGCACGATCGGCCCGTCGGATGCGTACGCGTGGCAGGAATCGATCAGACCCGGCCGATGACTGAGCGGCTCGCGCCTGTCGCGTCTTACGCGCGCCGGATACACGGTCTGGAAGGCAGTCGTAGCGATCGGCCCGAGCAGCTCGACCAGGTGCGTACAGCCGCGGGTGCCGCCCAGCAGCTCGCGTGTCTTCTGCGTCCAGCCCGCCTTGATGGTCAGGCCCTTGAGCGCCTTGAAGTTCTCGACGATGTTCCCGCAGATCGAATAGGGGCTGTGGTCGGTGCATGCCTCGACGTCGTGCACGACCAGGTCGGTGTCGACCGTCAGACGGATCCACATCTCGTGCAGAGGCTCACCGGCAGGGATCTCTCCGCCGCGGTCCTCGTTGGGGATGGGGAACGGCTTGGTATCGGTAAGATGTCCCTCGATGTCCCACAGGCCGTCGTCTCTCAGATAGCCGCGGCATTCGACTGTGCGGGTGTGCATCGGCTTGCGGGGGGCTGGGTTGGTCAGCGGCATTTGGTTCTCGAAGCCAAGTCAAAGTCAGCGTCTCAACGCAAAGGCGCAAAGAGCGCAAAGGACGCAAAGGAAAGCGAATAGAAAACAGAGAAGGCGACTGAACAGTTGGCATTCGATCAAGCAAGACGATTGATCCATCTGCCCTGCCTCGGCAATATCTGCATCGAGCATTTCTCTGCGCTCTTTGCGTCCTCTGCGCCTTTGCGCTGGGTGTAAGGGTTAGGGTGTGCCGAAGGAGCGGCTGCGGTCGGCGGCGCGCTCCAAGGTCGCACGCTTCTCCTCGGCAGTCATTTCGAGCCAGTCGGCGATTTCCTGAAGGGTACGAAAGCAGCCGCGGCACAGTCCGCTGATGGGGTCCAGCGCGCAGACCTTTACGCAAGGCGAAGCAACGTGGTCGGGTGGGAGGCTCATGCTGGCTGCTTCGCGATCTCCCGCTTGCGCTTCGCCAGGATCGCCCGCCCGGCGCGGGAGTTCGTCGGACGGCCGAGCACCCCGCAGATGTACTCGGCCGCTTCCAGCAGACGATCCATGCTCACGCCAGTTTCGATGCCCAGTCCGTCGAGCAGATACAGCACGTCCTCGCTGGCCACGTTGCCGGTGGCGCCCGGAGAATAGGGGCATCCGCCCAGCCCGGCCACCGAGCTGTCGAAGCTCGCTACACCCATCTCGAGCGAAGCGAGGATGTTTGCGACCGCCTGACCGTATGTGTCGTGGTAGTGACCGCCGAGCTTCTCGACCGGGATGTGCGCCGCGACCGCCTCGATCATGCGCTGGGCCTTGCCGGGCGTTCCCGCGCCGATGGTGTCGCCCAGCGAAATCTCGTAGCAACCCATGGCCCATAGGCGCCTGGCGACGTCTGCGACGGCTCTCGGCGCCACCTCGCCCTCGTAGGGGCAGCCCAGCACGACGGAAATGTAACCGCGCACTTTGATACCGTTGTCCAGCGCGGTCTTGCAGACAGGTTCGAAGCGCTCGAAGGACTCCGCGATCGAGCAGTTCGTGTTGCGCTGTGAGAACGACTCGGTCGCCGCGCCGAAGACGGCGATCTCTTTCGCGCCTGCCGCCATGGCGCCTTCCAGCCCCTTCATGTTCGGCACCAGCACCGGATAGCTCACGCCCGGCCTGCGCCGGATGCGCGCCATCACCTCTGGCGCATCGGCCATCTGCGGCACCCATTTGGGCGACACGAAGCTGGTGGCTTCCACTGCCGGCAGCCCGGCATCGCTCAGGCGATCAACCAGCTCGACCTTCGCATCGGTGGAGACCACACCCGGCTCGTTCTGCAGCCCGTCGCGCGGCCCGACGTCGACCATCTTCACCCGCCTCGGCAACGCTTGCATCGTACCCCCCTCACCCCTGACCCTCTCCCGCGAGGGGAGAGGGGGTTTCCGTCTCGAACTGGATAAGCTGCTCGCCTTCCCTGACTTGATCGCCTCTTCCGAACAGCACCTCGGCCACGACACCTGCCACGGGCGCCGCAATCGTGTGCTCCATCTTCATCGCCTCGATGATCATGAGGGGCTGACCCTTGCCGACCTTCTGCCCGGCGCTCACCAGCACATCGACCACACTGCCGGGCATCGGTGCGGTGAGCCGCCCCCCGGCATCTTCATCGGCCACGGTCTCGAACTCCTTCAGCTCGAGGCGATGGCTGACGCCGAGGGCGAACACGGTCAGAGCATTGCCCGAGCGCACGACGCTGGCGTGCACGCGGGCCCCGTCGAGGTCCGCGACGAGGTTGCCGCCGTCGGCGCTCTCCGCGCGTGTCATCACCGACTGGGCGGGGAGATCCAGCAGGTACCCTGTCCTGCGGTAGTGCGCCGTCACCGCCACCTCGCGCTCGCCATCCTTGAAGGTGAAGGTGTGATGGTTGTCTTCGTTGAGACGCCAGCCGTCGCGAGCGTTCCAGGGGGACCACGGATCTCCGGAGGCTGCCGCAACCGCATCGGCTTGCGCGTCGATGCGGATCAGCTCCGCCAGCACCGCGAGCGCCAGGATCTGGTTGGAAGCCGGCTGCGTCTCGGGCAGCAGCTCCGCCTTGTAGCGGCCGATCAGACCAGTGTCCAGCAGCCCGGGCTCACGATGCGCCAGCGCGAAGGCGCGATGGGCGCAGACCGCCGACAGAAACGGCAGGTTGGTGGCAAGCCCGACGACCTGATACTGTCCCAGCGCGGCGCGCAGGCGCCGCAGAGCAGAGTCACGGTCGACGTCCCAGCAGATCAGCTTGGCGATCATGGGATCGTAGTACACACCGATCTCATCGCCTTCGCGCACGCCGCTGTCGATCCGCACGTGCGCAGACTCCAGCGGGACACGCAGGTGCTGGATGCGCCCGGCAGCGGGTAGGAAGTCGCGCGCAGGGTCCTCCGCGTAGATGCGCGCCTCGATCGCATGACCGTTGATGGCGAGCTGCTCCTGCGCAAGCGGCAGCGTCTCCCCGGAGGCGACGCGCAGCTGCCATTCCACCAGGTCGAGCCCGGTGATCAGCTCTGTCACAGGGTGCTCCACCTGGAGCCGGGTGTTCATCTCCATGAAGTAGAAGTCGTCGTGTTCGTCGGCGATGAACTCGACAGTGCCGGCGTTCACATACCCCACCGCGCGTGCGGCGGCCACCGCGGCCGAACCCATCTGGCGCCGCCTGGCGGCGGTGATCCCCGGCGCCGGCGCCTCTTCCAGCACCTTCTGATGGCGCCGTTGCACCGAGCAGTCGCGCTCGAACAGGTGCACGGCATTGCCGTGGGTGTCGGCGAATACCTGCATCTCGATGTGGCGCGGGCGCGTCAGGTACTTCTCGATCAGCACGCGATCGTCGCCGAAGGAAGCTGCCGCCTCGCGCTTGGCGGAAGCCAGCGCGTCCTTCAGCTGCGCGGCAGATTCCACGATGCGCATGCCCTTGCCGCCGCCTCCCGCGGAGGCTTTGATCAGCACAGGGTAGCCGATGCGGTCGGCCTCCCGCGCCAGCGTGTCGAGGTCCTGCGCCTCGCCGTGAAAGCCCGGCACCAGCGGGACCCCGGCTTTCTCCATGAGCTGCTTGGCCGCGCTCTTGGAGCCCATGGCGCGGATTGCGCTCGCCGGCGGACCGATGAAGACGACACCGGCCCGCTCGCAGGCCTGCGCGAAGTCGTCGTTCTCCGACAGGAAGCCATAGCCAGGATGCACGGCTTGTGCGCCGGTTCGCCTCGCCACCTCCAGAATGCGGTCGGCGCGCAGATAGCTTTCGCGCGCAGCAGCCGGGCCGATCAGATGCGCTTCGTCGCACACGCTCACGTGCAGCGCGCTGGCATCGGCCTCGGAGTAGACCGCAACGGTGCGGATGCCCAGGCGCTTGCAGGTACGCGCGACGCGCACAGCGATCTCGCCTCGGTTGGCTATGAGGATCTTCTCGAACATTTAATGCCCTTGAACCGCCAAGGCGCCAAGGAAAGCGAAGCGAGGGCCTCGGGCATGCGCCAGCGCGCAAGGGTAGGACGCACAGGTCAAAACCGGATATGGCCGCGAAGACGCCAAGACGCCAAGAGAAGCCAGAACATACCGTGTCGACGCAACACGGGTGCGCTGTGTCAGATGTCTGACCGGCAAAGCAAGATCGCGGCCGCCACTTCGAACTCGAAGCGTTCTTCTTGGCGTCTTGGCGTCTTGGCGGCCCATCTGGGTTTTCTTGGCGTCCTTGGCGCCTTGGCGGTTCATTCTTTGGGTGTAGTCCAAGCCGGAGGCCGTTTCTCGAGGAAAGCAGCGATACCCTCCTTCCCCTCGGCGGTGACGCGGATGCGCGCGATGCGATCTGCCGTGTCCTCGACCAGCTTGCGGTCGATGGGGCGGTTGGTGACCGCGGCGATAAGATTCTTGGCGGCGGCCAGCGCCCTGGGACCGCCCTTCGACAGGTGGCCGACGATGCCGCGTATGGCCTCGTCGAGCCTGGCCTCTTCCACCGCCATGTGCACCAGGCCGATGCGCAGCGCCTCCTGCGCGTCGAAGCGCTCCGCAGTCAAGAAATAGCGCCGCGCCTGGCGCTCGCCGATGGCGGCAATCACGTAGGGGCTGATCACGGCGGGGATCAGCCCCAGCCGCACTTCCGACAAAGAAAACGACGCAGACATGCTCGCCACCGCGATGTCGCAAGCCGCCACCAGACCCACGCCGCCACCGTAGGCGGCGCCCTGCACACGCGCCACTGTGGGCTTGCTGAGCGCACTCAGAGTGTGCAGGAGGTCGGCAAGCGCCACCGCATCGCGCAGGTTCTCACCCTCGGAGAAGCCTGCCATGCGCTTCATCCAGTTCAGATCGGCACCCGCCGAGAAGCTCTTGCCGTTGGCGGCCAGCACGACCACACGGACGTCGGCAGTATGGTCCAGCTCCCGCAGCCTGGTCGTCAGCCCGACGATCAAGTGATCGTCGAAGGCGTTGTGCACCTCCGGCCGGTTGAGGGTGAGCGTGGCCACGGCCTGGCCATCGATGCTTAGCTGGATCGGATGCTCGCTGTCGTTTTGCATGCCTGCCTCGCTCATGAGCGTTTCGCCACCTCCTCGAGCATAACCTCGGTCGCGCCGCCGCCGATGGCCAGCACGCGTGCGTCGCGCGTCAGGCGCTCGACGGGGGTTTCGCGCATGTAGCCCATGCCTCCGTGGAACTGCTGGCAGGAGTACAGGACTTCGTTGGCCAGCTCCCCGGTCAGCGCCTTGAGCATCGACACCTCTTTCACGCAGTCGCGGCCCTGGGCCACCAGCCACGCGCAGTGATACATGAACGCGCGCGCCGCTTCGGTCTTGGCCTGCAGCATGGCCAGCCGCTGCCGGATCGCCTGCTTATCGTAGAGCGTTGCCCCGAAGGCCTTGCGAGTGCGCACATAGTCCAGCGTCAACGCCAGCGCCGTCATGCAGTGGCCCACGGCCATCGCCGCCAGCGCGATACGCTCGGTCTGGAAGTTCTTCATCACGGCGTAGAACCCGGCGTTCTCCTCGCCCAGCAGATTCTCCTCGGGGATCCTGCAATCGTCGAATACCAATTCGGCGGTATCCGAGCACAGCCAGCCGGTCTTCTTGAGCGCGCGGCCGACGCGAAACCCCGGCGTGCCTCTCTCCACGAGAAACATCGAGACCCCACGCGAGCCCTTGGCATCGGGGTCGGTGCGGGCCGCGATGATGTACAGGTCCGCATGCACGCCGTTGGTGATGAACATCTTGGCGCCATTCAGCGCCCAGCGGCCACCTTCCCGTCGCGCCCGCATGCGCAGGCCCGCCACGTCCGAGCCGGCGTCCGGCTCCGTGATTCCGACTGCCGTGATGATCTCGCCGCGGATGATACCCGGCAGATAGCGCTCCAGCTGCTCGCGGGTTCCCGCGTGAACCAGGTGCGGCGAGGCCATGTCGGTGTGGACGAGCACAGTAACCACGAAGCCACCGAAAGTCGAACGCGACAGGGCCTCAGCGAACACCAGCGAAGTCAGCGCGTCGGCTTCCGCGCCGCCATACTCCTGTGGGTAGGTGATCCCGAAGAGGCCCATCGCGCCCATCTTGCGTAGCACCTCGCGCGGTACCCAACCCTGCTCCTCCCAGCGCCCGCCGTTCGGCTCGACTT
Organism: Burkholderiales bacterium; assembly: GCA_036787045.1. Lineage (GTDB taxonomy): Bacteria > Pseudomonadota > Gammaproteobacteria > Burkholderiales > SHXO01 > SHXO01. The sequence continues at coordinate 8,134 of DAIQQA010000095.1, forward strand.
CCTTTGCAAGGAAGCGCGCCACCTGCTCGCGCAGGGCGAGGTGCTCGCTGGTGATGTAGACGCTCTCGGCGCTGCTGGACTGGCTGAGGTCCATGGCTCTAGGCCTGCATTTCTCACAAGGGCGCGAGGTTATGCGCGGGTATCGGGCGGCAGTTGCAGGCCCGGCGAAGCCAGGAGCGCGTGCTCGCGACGGTGGCCCTACCGGATCTGCCGGTTGATTGTCGGATCCCCTATTTTATCGTTCTCCGCAGGCACGAAGGGCTTTATCGCCACGATCGGGCCATAGCCAAGGCGTCGGGCCTCCCACCACGCCGTGCGGCGAGGTTCGCAGACGGGGTGAGTCCCGACACCTGTACGAGCGATCTCACTCGACACAGCGCATCGACCGGCGTCCGGACTGGACAACCGCGACCGGTGCGCCTGTAATGCGAGTTGCGCCGGGCGGATGGCTACCGGCGCACGATTCCACCTGTCGCGGGAAGAGACTATGTGCCAGCTTCGCGTCGTTGTTACCTTGGCCTGCCTGTCGGCGCTGATGTTCGCGCCTGCCGCATCGGCCCAGAAGGTTCGCCTCAACCTGGCCAGCGCTTTCCCCAGCAGCCTCACGCTGGTCGGCGAAGCCGCGCCGAAGTTCGCGCAGCGGGTGCTGCGTGCCTCGGGCGGGACACTCGAGTTCAAGTTCCATGAGCCGGGAGCCATCGTTCCACCGCTGGAAGCGATCCAGGCGGTCTCGCGTGGCTCGGTGGACGCTGCCTGGTCTCCCTCCGGCTTCTTCACCGGCACGGACTCGGCGTTCGCCATGTTCACCAGCATTCCCTTCGGCCCGGGGCTGGGCGAGTACCTGGCATGGATGCGCTACGGCGGCGGGATCGAGCTGATGAACGAGATGTTCGGCAAGCACGGGATCCACGCCGTCCCCTGCGCCATGACGCCCCCCGAAGCGTCCGGCTGGTTCCGCAAGGAGATCAAGTCGGTCAAGGACCTCAAGGGCCTGAAAATGCGCTTCTTCGGGTTCGGCGCGAAGGTCATGGACAAGCTGGGCGTATCCACCCAGCTGCTCGCCCCGGGCGATATCTTTCAGGCGTTGCAGCTGGGCACCATCGATCGATGCGACCGAGTTCGCCATGCCCTCCATGGACCAGAAGTTCGGCTTCTACCAGGCGGCGAAGTACTATTACTTCCCGGGCTGGCACCAGCAGACATCCCTGTTGGTGCTGAGCGTCAACCAGAAAAGATGGGACTCGCTTTCCGATCAGCACAAGGCGGTCATCGAACTGGCCTGCGGCGACATGATCCAGGACATGATCGCCGAGGGCGAGGCCACGCAGTGGAAGGCGATGAAGGAGATGCGCGACAAGCACGGAGTGAAGATCATGCGCTGGCCGCCCGAGATCATGCAGGCCATGGAGAAAGCCTGGAACGAGGTGGTCGCCGAGGAGTCGGCCAAGAACCCCAATTTCAAACGGATCTACGAGTCCTACTCGAAGTTCCGCGCCGACTACGCCCTGTGGCGGGAGCACGGCTATCTGCAATAGCCCTGACTAGAAGTCCGAGTCCATGTCCCGGGCTCCCCTTAAGATGCCCGGCGTGCGCGCGTGATGGAACTCGTGATGGCAGCGAACCCCACACCGCCCCGCCAGCTGCGCTGGCACCCCGCCTCGTGAGAGGCGGAGAGAGAGAATACTCCCCTCCTGCCCGAGGAGGGGTGGCACGCGCAGCGTGACGGGGTGGTGGGAGCCTGCCCGAGGAGGGGTGGCACGCGCAGCGTGAGGGGGTGGTGGGAGCCTGCCCGAGGAGGGAAGTGACGCCCGCTACATCCTGAACACGCCGAACGTGGTCGGCTCGATCGGCGCGTTCAAGCTGGCGGAGATGCTCAGGCCCAGCACGCGCCGGGTGTCCGCGGGATCGATCACACCGTCGTCCCACAGCCGCGCGCTGGCGTAGTACGGATGTCCCTGGTGCTCGTACTGCTGGCGGATCGGCGCTTTGAAGGCCTCCTCGTCTTCCCTGCTCCAGGACTTGCCTGCCTTCTCCAGACCCTCGCGCCGGACGGTAGCCAGCACGCTGGCGGCCTGCTCGCCGCCCATCACCGAGATGCGCGCGTTGGGCCACATGAACAGGAAACGCGGCGAGTACGCGCGCCCACACATGCCGTAGTTGCCGGCGCCGAAGCTGCCACCGACGATGACGGTGAACTTCGGCACCTTCGAGGTCGCCACCGCGGTGACCATCTTCGCGCCGTCTTTGGCGATGCCGCGCGCCTCGTACTTCTTGCCCACCATGAAGCCGGTGATGTTCTGCAGGAATACGAGGGGAATGCCGCGCTGGCTGCACAGTTCGATAAAGTGCGCGCCCTTGAGTGCCGATTCGGAGAACAGGATCCCGTTGTTGGCCACGATGCCTACGGGATAGCCGTAGATGTGCGCGAAGCCGGTGACCAGGGTCGTGCCGTAGAGGGGCTTGAACTCGTCCAGCTCGCTGCCATCGACCACGCGGGCGATGATCTCGCGCACGTCGAAGGGCTTGCGCGGATCGGTCGGGATGACCCCGTGCAGCTCCGACGGATCGAACGCGGGCTCGCGCGGCTCGCGCATCGAGAGTCCGATCTGTTTGTTTCGATTCAGGTGCGAGACGATTCGGCGGGCGATCTGCAGCGCATGCACGTCGTTCAGCGCGTAATGGTCGGCCACACCCGAGGTGCGTGCATGCACGTCGGCGCCGCCCAGTTCCTCGGCGGTGACGATCTCGCCGGTGGCCGCCCGCACCAGCGGCGGGCCGCCCAGGAAGATGGTGCCCTGGTTCTTGACGATAATGGACTCGTCGGACATGGCCGGCACGTACGCCCCGCCTGCTGTGCACGAGCCCATCACCACCGCAATCTGCGGGATGCCCACGGCCGACATGTTGGCCTGGTTGAAGAAGATGCGGCCGAAGTGCTCGCGGTCGGGGAACACGTCGTCCTGGTTGGGCAGGTTCGCCCCGCCCGAATCGACCAGGTATATGCAGGGCAAGCGGTTCTGCTGCGCGATCTCCTGCGCCCGCAGGTGTTTCTTCACGGTAACTGGATAGTAGGTGCCGCCCTTCACCGTGGCGTCGTTCACGACCACCATGCACTCGCGCCCGCTGATCCGCCCGATCCCCGTGATGATGCCGGCGGAGGGGACCTGGTTGTCGTACATATTCCAGGCGGCGAGCTGCGACAGCTCGAGGAACGGCGAACCGACGTCCAGCAGATTGCGCACCCGCTCGCGCGGCAGCAGTTTGCCGCGCGCCACGTGCTTCTCCCGCGCGGCTTGGCCACCGCCCTGGCTGATGGTTTCGACCTTCTCGCGCAGGTCCGCTGCCAGCGCGGCCATGGCAGTGGCGCTGGCCTGGAACTCGGGTGCGGGTGAGCGTGGGTTGAGGTTGGAACGGATCTGGGTCATGGTTGCGGCTGACTACATCTCAACGCAAAGGCGCGAAGGACGCAACGAACGCAAAGAAAACCCTCAACATGATCGATCAGCTTCGATGGCAGCCCAGATGCAAGGTCGTCGATTGCTTAGCCGCAGAGTGTCTTTGGGGAACGGACGCGCTGGAAGGGTCGCGCGCGGAGGCTACCCCACACCCCTACCCGTCGCGACGAGTGTACTCAAGCTTCCTTTGCGTCCCTTGCGTCCTTCGCACCTTTGCGTTGAGATGTACCACGCTAGTGAGGAGGCTTGTGCGGCCGCTCGGCAACCGGCCCGCCCGCCTTCTTCCAAGCACTGAAGCCGCCCTCGAAATGGCACACCGGCGCGAGCCCCATCTCCTGCACCGCCGCAGTGGCCAGCGACGAGCGCCATGCCGAGGCGCAGTAGAAGACGAACTCCTTGCCGCTGCCGAAGATGTCCTTGTAGTAGGGGCTGGCAGGATCGACCCAGAACTCGAGCATCCCGCGCGGCGCATGGAAAGCGCCCGGGACCATCCCCTCGCGTTCCAGCTCACGGACGTCGCGAAGGTCGACGAACACGACGTTCGGATCACCGTGCTTCTTCATCGCCTCTTCGACGCTGATGGTGCGGATCTTCTGGCGGGCTTCCTCCACCAGTTGCTTGCTGCCTTTCGTGATCGGCATGGTGCGGCTCCGGGTTGGGTCCTTGCTGACCCGTATTATGCCGTCTCCGGCGTGAGCCATTTCTCCAGGGCCGGCGGCCGGTAGCGCTGCATCGCCGCCAGCAGCTGCTCCGGGTCGTCCTCGGTGATCACGAGCTCCCGGTGGCGGGGCTTGAGGAAACCTTCGCTCTGCGCGTGGTCGAACAGCGCCAGCAGCGGTGCGTAGTAGCCCTTGACGTTGAGCAGCCCACAGGGCTTTTCATGCAGGCCGAGCTGCCCCCAGGTGAGGATCTCACAGAATTCCTCGAAGGTGCCGAAGCCTCCGGGCAGGGCGATGAAGCCGTCCGAGAGGTCGGCCATGCATTGCTTGCGCTCGTGCATGGTGCTCGTGACGATCAGCTCGGTGAGCCCGTCGTAGGCCAGCTCCTTGCGCTTCAGTCCCTCGGGAATCACTCCGATCGCGTCACCCCCCGCCGCGAGGGCGGCCTCGGCCACAGCACCCATCAATCCGACGTGGCCCCCGCCGAACACCAGCGTGATCTCGCGCTGCGCCAGCAACCGCCCCACTGCGCGCGCGGCGTCGCGGTACACCGGGTCGTCACCGCCGCTCGAACCGCAGAAGACGCACACGCGCTCGAACCGACGGGAACGTGGGTGTTCTTCCATCGGCTCTCGCGCCTCGTGCCTCGCGCCTCGTCTCTTGACTCAGAACCCGCCCTGCGCGAGCCAGCGGTCGATCTGATCGAAGCGGTCCACGCCCCAGAAGGGCTCGTCGTCGACGAACACGAAGGGTGAGCCGAAGACACCCCGCTCGATTGCGGAATCCACCTCCGATTTGAGCTTTTCCTTTACAGCAGGATCGTTGAGCGCAGCTGCCAAGGCGTTGCCATCGATTCCGAGTCTGGCTGCCACCGCTACGGTGTCGGAGGGGTTGGAGATGTTCACGTCCTCCTGAAAATACGCCTTGTACAGCGCCTGGGCGAGGGCCTTGGCCTTCGCCGGATCCTGTGCCTGGACCCAGTAATAGGCCCGTGCGGGAGCCTGGGTGGAGATGGGAAACACGCTCGGATGCCGATATGGAATGCCGTAGAAGCGGGCGCAGCGCAGCACGTCATGCTTTGCATAGTCGCCCTTCAATGGCACCGACGGCAGCGGCGGCAGGCCCGTGACCTTGAACACTGCGCCCAGCAGGATCGGCTTCCAGACCACGTCGCGACCGTGCTTCGCCGCCAGTTCGTCGATGCGGTGGCTGCCGAGATAGCCGTAGGTCGAGGAGAAGTCGAAGTAGAACTCGATTGGACTGGCCATTGCTAGCTCTCAGGAGAAGCGAACCACGGAGGACACGGTGGACAGGGAGGAAAGGCGCTCATTGAAGGGGTGCCCGGTAATATACGCGCAGGTAATGAGCCATGCGGACGCGCCCGGCCCAGCCCTCCGTGCGGGTCGTTTGCATTGTCAGCAAATAGCCGAAATTGCTCTTCCTCCGTGTCCACCGTGTCCTCCGTGGTTCAGATTGCGCTCAGGTTCGCCCCGGGGGATAGGTGTCCCGCGCTCCACGTGAACTGACGGCCGCGCCGTGACGCCGCGCAGTCACCTCGATCTCGACCTTGATCTCCGGCGTCACCAGTGCGCACACCAGCGCCGTGGCCGCGGGCCGTGCGTTCTTGAAGTACTCGCCGAAGATCGGCCCGACCTTTTCGAAGTACGACTGGTCGGTCAAGTAATAGTGAACACGCACGACATCGTCCAGCGTACAGCCCGCCTGCGCCAGCGCAGCCGAGAGATTAGCGAAGGTCTGGCGTGTCTGCGCCTCCAGGTCGGGCGAGATGGTCATCGTCGTGTAGTCGTAGCCGGTGGTGCCGGAGACAAATACCCAGTCGCCGTCTACTACTGCACGGCTGAAGCCGGCGAGCTTCTCGAAGCTCGAGCCGGAGGAGATCAGTTTTCGTTCGCTCATTGCCTAACCCTTACCTCTCACCACGAAGACACGAAGACACGAAGAAGACCAACCCTGTCTGAAGGCTCGGCAGCAAGGGCTAGGTGACGAAGCCGTGCTGCTTTGTTCCTCACGTTTTCTTTCCTCGTGTGTTCGTGGTTAGCGGTTGCCCTTCGGTGGAAACGCGACGCCGTTCAGCTTCGCCTGCGCCTGCACCAGCGACGCGACCAGATGCTGCGGCTCGCCGAAGCCGAGATTCATCGCATTGAGCATGGTCTGCATGGTCGCTGCGCTCATGGGCCCGGAAATCCCGCTTTC
>DAIQQA010000095.1:14561-19862 GCA_036787045.1 Burkholderiales bacterium
TCGAGAATGCCGCCCTTGCGGTAGACCAGGTCCTCGACCTGGGGCGAGCCCGTGACGCAGAGGAACACGATGTCCGAGCCGCCGACCAGCTCGGCGACGTCCTTCACCTCCTTCGCGCCGCGCTTGACCAGGTCCTCGACGGGCTGACGGTTCCGGTGACCCAGGACCGTCAGCGGAGAGCCCTTCTCGACGAGATTCTTCGCCATCCCATGGCCCATCAGGCCCACGCCTACGAAACCAATCCGCTTGCTCATGACTTACTCCCTACACAATAACCGCAGAGGCGCGGAGGCGCAGAGGTCCGCTGAGACGAGATGAGCTCCACGCCAAGAGTGACCGGACGAACGTTGGTACCAAGGCAACAGATGCAAGCGCCACCTTCTCAAACTGTCCACTGAGTCGCACTAACGCAGTCAACCTTCCTCACGCCTCCGCGCTGCTCCCAGCAGGATTTCTCTGCGGTCCAAGCCTCCGCGCGTTCAGCCCTCGACAAGCTCGACGGCGACCGCCGTCGCTTCTCCGCCGCCGATGCACAGCGATGCAACCCCGCGCTTCAGCCCGTACTTCTTCAGCGCGCCCAGCAACGTCACCATGATGCGCGCGCCGGACGCGCCGATCGGGTGCCCCAGGGCGCAGGCGCCGCCATGCACGTTCACCTGCTCGTGCGGCAGACCGTGCTCTTTCATCGCCGCCATGGTCACGACCGCGAAAGCTTCGTTGATCTCATAGAGATCGACGTCCTTCGCACTCCAGCCGGTCCGTTCGAACAGCTTGCGGATGGCGCCCACGGGCGCGGTGGTAAACCAGCCCGGCTCCTGGGCATGGGTGCTGTGGCCGACGATCGTGGCGATCGGCGCCAGGCCGCGCTTCTCTGCCTCGGGACGGCGCATGAGCACCATGGCGGCGGCGCCATCGGAGATCGAACTGGAGTTCGCCGCGGTCACCGTGCCGTCCTTCCGGAATGCGGGTTTGAGTTGCGGAATCTTCTCGAAGTTGGCCTTGAAGGGTTGCTCGTCCTTGTCCAGGAAGCGGTCGCCCGTGCCGGACTTCAGCGCCACGTGAGCGGTCTCCCACGAAAACCAGCCCTCGTTGTTGGCCTTCTGCGCTCGCTGCAAGGAAGCGATGGCGAACTTGTCCTGCTCCGCGCGGGTGAAGGCGTACTTGGACGCACACTCCTCGGCGAAGGTCCCCATCAGGCGGCCCTTGTCGTAGGCGTCCTCGAGGCCATCCAGGAACATGTGGTCGAGCACCTGCTGATGACCCATGCGATAGCCGGCGCGCGCTTTAGGCAGGAGGTAGGGCGCATTCGTCATGCTCTCCATGCCGCCAGCCACCATGATGCGATTGGTGCCGGCGAGCAGGAGGTCGTTGGCCAGCATGGCGGCCTTCATCCCGGAGCCGCACATCTTGTTCACGGTCGTGCAGCCGGTTGCGAACGGCAACCCGGCGCCGAGGCTCGCCTGCCGCGCCGGCGCCTGGCCTTGGCCGGCCGGCAGCACACAGCCCATGATGACCTCTTCGACCTCCTCCGGCTTGATGCCGGCGCGCTCCACTGCTGCACGAATCGCCACCGCGCCCAGCTCCGCCGCCGCGAAGTCCCTCAGCTCCCCTTGGAATGCTCCCATGGGCGTGCGCGCTGCGCCTACTATCACTACCGGGCCTTGCTGGCTCATTGCTGCCCCCTCCTAGCGAAAAGATGAACCACGGAGGACACGGTGGACGCGGAGGAAAAAACACGGAAGGCCCGGGGCAAGATGCCTTCATCGCTCTCTACCCGGTGCCGGGTAGAGAGAACGTCGATGCCTGCTCGGGTTACAGTCGACGTGCCGATCCGCCCGTTGGCGTGTGTCTCTCGAGCTGTGACTCCCTCCGTGTCCTCCGTGTCCTCCGTGGTTCAGCTCTTGAAGTTGTCCGGAAACCTCAGTCAAGAGAAGCGCCGCGCGAAGCGCGCCGATTCCGGATACGGAAACACATCCGCGATCTGCCCCTGCGCCACCGTCTCCTTCACCTCGTTCCAGTAGTCCGGCGACAGCAGGTCTGCGTGCAAGGCCAGGAACACGTCGCGGGTCTTCTTGCCCGACAGGAGAAACGGCCCGAACTCCTCGGGGAACACGTCGTTGGGCGCCACAGAATACCAAGGTTCCGCGGCGAGCTCGTCCTCGGGTGTGCGCGGCGGCGGGATGCGGCGGAAGTTGGTCTCCGTCATGTAGGTAATCTCGTCGTAGTCGTAGAACACCACACGCCCGCCGCGGGTCACGCCGAAGTTCTTGAACAACATGTCGCCGGGGAAGATGTTGACCGACGCCAGCTCTTTGATCGCCTTGCCGTAGTCCCGCACCGCCGCCTCGACCTGCGGAGCGGGCGCCTGGTCGAGATACAGATTCAGCGGCGTCATGCGCCGCTCGATGTAGAGGTGCTTGAGCACAATGGTGTCGGCGTCCTCCTCGAACAGCGAGGCCGCCTCGCGCTTGAGCTCCGCCACCAGTTCCGGGGTGAACCGCGCGCGCGGGAAGGCCACGTCCGTGTACTCCAGGGTGTCGGCCATGCGTCCCACACGGTCGTGGCGCTTCACCAGCATGTACTTGTCCTTGACCGTCTGCCGGTCGATGTTCTTGGACGGCGCAATTGTGTCGCGGATGACCTTGAACACGTACGGGTAGGAAGGCAGCGTGAAAACGATCATCACCAACCCGCGGATTCCCGGCGCCAGCACGAAGTCGTCGGTGGAGTGCTTCAGGTGATGCAGGAAGTCGCGGTAGAAAAGAGTCTTGCCATGCTTCTGCAGACCGAGTGCGGTATACAGCTCGGCCCGGGGCTTGCCCGGCAGCAGGCTCGCGAGGAACTCCACATAGGCCGAGGGCACCTCCATGTCCACCATCATGTAGGCGCGGTTGAAGGCGAACAGGACGGCGATCTCCCGCGGGTCGAGCAGAATGGCATCCAGGCACAGGCTGCGGCCCTCCCCCTCGTGCACGACCGGCACCGCGAAGGGCTGCTCGAGGTTGCCGTTGATGATCTTGCCGATCAGATAGGCGCGCCGGTTGCGGAAGAAGAGCGAGGTGAGGACCTGGATCTGATGGTTCGCCTCCAGCCGGATGCGCCGCGGAAGCTGGGCGCGCACCGCTCGCAGCACGAACCGCAGGTCACGATCGAGGTCTGCGAAAGGCAGGTGTAGGTCCAGGTCGTGCAGTATCTGCCGGAGGACGGTGCGCAGCCCGTTCTGCAATGGGTAGTAGCTACGGTACGATGGCGGGTCTCCCTCGAGATACTCCGTGGACACCGCCGGCCGCACGAACATGAAGTCGTTGTGATAGTACGTGCGGTGCAGGATCTTGCAGCTCACCGTGTTGAAGAAGGTTTCGGCGAGCTCGGGCTGGCGATGATTGGTGAGCAGCCCCACGTACTGCAGCTTGATGTCCTGCCACAGCGCGTCGGGTAGGGATTCGGTCTCGAACTCCGTTTGCAGTCTCTCGACCGTTTCGCGCACGCGCTCGTCGTAGTACAGGATGCGCTCGGCGTGTGCACGCCGCACCGCCGCCCAGTCGGCGCTCTCGAAGCGCTGCTTGGCCTCGCGGCTGGATTGCCGGAACAGCCGGTAGTGCTTGTTGAAGCCCTCCAGCAGGGCACGCGCGATAGCCAGGGCCAGGTCGCCGCGCAGGTCGGAGCTGGTTACTTGCATGTCTGAAAGACGCCTTCGGACCTTTGGATCCGCTGCGACGCTTCGGGCCCCGATCCGATCCGGTGCCAGCCGCATCCGACAAGATGATAGCGCAGGTTCCCACCCTCCTCTGTGCGGCGGTGCTTCAGGCCGCCGTTTCGTCGAGATGGTGACGCAATCCGTCGATGGCGAGCTTCATCCCCAAAGCCATCGGCAAAATCGACGTCCGGGCCTGCGCTTCTCAGCACCCTGTTAGGGGGCAGCAGCCCCGACCTGCAGCACCAGTGGGCGCTGCCCCCCAGTGCCGTCCGCTGCCCAGCCAACCAGGTAGGCGCGCCCCGAGTTGTCGCGACTGATCGACCCGTAGAGCAGAACCTTCTCGAGATCACCCAATGGGAGAGGGTAGGCAGCGGAGATCCGCGAGCGCAGCTCGAACACTACCCACTCGAAGCGGCCCCCGCGAGAAGTCACACCTGCGATCATGCTGCTTCTATTCAGAGAGAACAGCGACGGCGCATACGCCTCGCCAGCCGGGTGAAACCAGCCGACCGGGGTGACTGTGGCCGGCCCCGCCCCTTTTGGCTCTATCAGATACAGATAGCCGATATGGGTGGTGAACAGGACGCGGCCGTCGGCCAGGAATGTGAGGCCAACGATGCCGTGGTTCGCACGCGCGGATCCCTTGCCAAGGTAGAACTCGAGTGGTGTGGCCGCAATCTCCCGAAGATCGGTGTCGTACTCGACGAGTTGAACAGTCGCGCCTCGGTCCGACGAGCTGCCCAATCTGGGCACGTAAGCGTGCCCGCGTGCATCGACCAGAAGGTTGCGCGACACATGGCCGCCGGCGGCACCGACGACCGTGCGTCGCAACGCGCGGGTCGACGTATCGAGCTGGTACAGAACGTGGTTCCAATACCCGAGGGCATATAGGTAACGCCCGACGCCGTTGACCGCGACCAGGCCTTCGGGGACCGTGGACAAGTGCTCCCAACGCTTGCTGGTCGGGTCGATTCGCCAGATGTGTCCACCCCAACGCGGAAGTACCCCGCCATCGGGGCTCTCCCCTTCCTCGTCCGTCGAAGCGAAGTAGAGCCAGCCGTCGTCGGCCGTAATGATCTTCGAGTGGATCTTGATCTGACCCTCCCCCTCGCGGTACACCCCAACGGCTTTGAGCTGATCGACTACAGCGCCTCGATTGTGCCAGGTGTCTGCGCCCGGATCGTACTCGAGCAGATGTGCGCTCATCCCAGACGAGTGCGCCGACACCCCCACCCAGATGTGTCCCGCAGGGTCGCGTCCCGTTGCTCCCCAGACACTGGTGGCGTCTGACGGGCGTGGTACTTGAAGCTCCCGCACTTGCGGCGCCCGGAACAGATCCTTGGGCGACGGACCGTACAAGCTACCGGTGAGTTGCTCGTAGCTGAGCGCGGCCACCCCGGCCTCGCCGGGCAAGGGGGGGCCGTCAGACCAGAACACGATGGCGGTTGCGGCACCGGCAAGGAGCACGATGCCCGTTTTCAGCCCTGTCGAACGCATCCCCACACGCCCTCCCACCGGTATCCTTGAGTCTTCGCGGTTTATGACCATCCTAAAGGCCGGATCGGGTCTCTGACAACAAATCGTGATTTTTTGTGGTGGCCCGG
>DAIQQA010000022.1:0-47584 GCA_036787045.1 Burkholderiales bacterium
GCGCGCGGATGACCGTCCGGGTGGCTGCACTCATTCTGATGGGCGGCGCGCTCGTCTTGGCGTGGCCGCAGGGCCAGCCCGGCCCGCGCTCCGAGGCGCGCGTTGGGGGGGCCTGGCAACCCTGGTCCGAAGGTGCGGTCAGCTCCGCGCTCGCGGCCGGCAAGCCCGTCTTCGTGGACTTCACCGCTGCCTGGTGCGTCACCTGCCAGGTCAACAAACGGCTGGTGCTCACCGCCGCGGACGTCGAGCAGCGCTTCGTGGAGCTGGGGGTGACTCGGCTACGTGCCGACTGGACCAACCGGGACGGCGCGATCACCGCGGCACTGGCACGCCTGAACCGCATCGGCGTCCCCGTCTACGCGCTGTATTCCCCGGCGCAGCGCGAACCTCTCCTGCTGCCTGAGGTCCTAACGCGCAGCGTCGTGCTCGACGCCCTGCAGAGGGCCGCGCCGCGCGCGGCGCCCCGTTACGCCATCAGTTCCGAACCCGCCAGATCCTCTCTCGCGAAAAAGGAGTCGCCATGATGAAGACGTTCGCCGCATCCGCAATTGCCGCAGCTGTTGGGCTCGCCGCACCCGTGGCGCTGGCCGCCGTTGCCGCCGGCCAGGCTGCACCCGACTTCACGCTCACGGACATCCAGGGCAAGAAGCACTCGCTATCCGACTTCAAGGGTAAGTACGTGGTGCTGGAGTGGTTCAACTCGGAGTGCCCGTTCGTGCAGAAGCACTACGAGAGCAGCAACATGCAAGGGTTGCAGAAGAAGTACGGCGAGAAGGGCGTGGTGTGGCTCACCATCAACTCCACCACGCCGGAGAGCAGCAACTACCGGGACCCGGCACGCTCGCAGCAGATCGTGAAGGAGTGGAAGATCAACTCGGCCGCGCTGATGCTCGACCCCGAGGGCAAGGTCGGACAAGCCTACGGCGCGCGCACCACCCCGCACATGTGGGTGGTCGACCCGCAGGGCAAGGTCGTTTACGCGGGCGGAATCGACGACAAACCCACCTTCCGCGTCGCCGACGTGCAGGGCGCCAGGAACTACGTGGCGGCCGCGCTGGACGAGAGCATTGCCGGCAAGGCAGTCGCGGTGCCGGCGGCGGCCCCTTACGGGTGCTCGGTGAAGTACAAGTACTAAGATGCATGAGGAGTGAGGCGCGAGGGGTGAGGAGCCAATCACCGGCAACCTGCGCTGTGGCATTGACAGGCGCCATGCGGGCCGGCATGCTTCCGCCATGAATGCGACCAATCCCGCCACGGCCCTGCGACGTCGATTTGATACGATGCGCAGGATGCCGTGCCCCCGCCGACGACGCTGAACCGCTGACAGGCAGCGTACGTTGGACCCGAAGGCCACAGGCAATCCTGTGGCCTTTTTTGCATTCCAAGGGAGATCGAGAATGAATCCGAAGGACTACCCGGTCGGCGTGCTGATGGAGATCACCGCCCGGCCCGACATCGTGTTCGTGCGGGGCGAAGGCTCCTGGCTGTGGGACCATGAGGGGCGCAAGTATCTGGACTTCGTGCAGGGGTGGGCGGTGAACTGCCTCGGCCACTCCCCGCGCGTGCTGGCGGAGTCGCTGGCGCAGCAGGCGAAGCTGCTCATCACCCCCAGCCCGGCCTTCTACAACGCGCCCAGCATCCGGCTGGCGCAAGCGCTTACCCAGCGCAGCTGCTTCGATCAGGTGTTCTTTGCCAACACCGGGGCGGAGGCCAACGAGGGGGCAATCAAGCTGGCGCGCAAGTTCGGCGCCAAGCATCGCAGAGGCGCCTACGAGATCGTCACGTTCCAGGGCGCCTTCCATGGCCGCACGCTGGCGACCATGTCGGCCTCGGGCAAGCCGCAGTTCGAAGCGCTGTTCGAGCCGAAGGTCCCCGGCTTTCCGAAAGCCCAGCTCAACGATCTCGCGTCGGTCGAGCGCCTCATCACCGACAAGACCGTTGCCGTGATGCTCGAGCCGATCCAGGGCGAGGCGGGCGTGCTGCCGGCCACGGACGCGTTCCTGCGCGATTTGCGCAAGCTGACCGTGGACCGCGGGCTTCTTCTGATCGTGGACGAGGTGCAGACTGGCATGGGTCGCACCGGCAAGCTGTGGGGTTACGAGCACGCCGGCATCGAGCCGGACATCATGACCCTGGGTAAAGGCATCGGCGGTGGCGTACCGCTGGCGGCGCTGCTCGCCAAGGCGGCGGTCTGCTGTTTCGAGCACGGCGACCAGGGCGGCACCTACAACGGCAACCCGTTGATGTGCGCCGCAGGGCTGGCGGTGCTGGAGGAGGTGTCGAAGCCCGCGTTCCTCGAGTCCGTCACGAGCGTTGGGGCTTATCTTGCAAGCAAGCTGGAGACGCTGTCCTCTGCGCACAGGCTGGGATCCGTCCGCGGCCGCGGCCTGCTGCTCGCGCTGGACCTGGGGCAGCCCATCGGCGGCGATCTCGTCACGCTAGCGCGCGAAGCGGGGCTGCTGATCAACTCGCCGCGGCCCGATTCGCTGCGCTTCATGCCCGCGCTCAATGTCACGCGGGAGGAGATCGATGCGATGATCGAGATCCTCGCGGCGGTGCTTCGTCGCCGCGGGTAATGCCATCTGGCCCGGCTAGGGCTCTACCTCTCACCACGAAGACACGAAGAAAGCCAATACTTTCGAGGCAACGCGTCCGTATACCGAGCGGTGAGTCTGGCACCGCCTGTCGAGGGTGCGCTGAGCGACCCCGAACACTTCTTCTGCGTATTTCTTCGTGCCTTCGTGTCTGCGTGGTGAGTGGTAGTCGATCTGGTTGACTTGGGCAACAACACGGCCATTAAGGAGGACAAGTGAGCGCATTTGTACTGGTGGTGCACCTGCAGATCAAACCCGGCGCGGTGGACAAGTTCATGCCGCCGGCCCTGGAAAACGCCAAGGCCACCCGCGAGACGGAGCCTGGCTGCAGACAGTTCGACGTGGTGGTCGATCCGCAGGACGCGACGAAAATCCTGTTCTACGAGGTCTACGACAGCGAGGCCGCCTTCCAGGTCCACCAGCAGACGCCTCACTTCAAAAAGTACTTCGACACCGCGCTGCAATACCTGGACACACGCACACGCACGGTCTACACGCGCATTGCACCCTGACCATGGAGCTCGAAGTTGCCGGTCTGGCGCTGCAGGAGCGCTACAAGCTGCTCACCGCGCTGGTCTTTCCGCGCCCCATCGCACTGGTCTCCACCCGCAGCCAGAATGGCGTCGCCAACTGCGCGCCCTACTCGTACTTCAACGCGGTGTGCGAGGACCCGATGCTGGTGGTGCTGAGCTTCAACCTGCGCTCCGACGGAGTTCGCAAGCACTCCCTGGCAAACATCCTGCGCACGGGGGAGTTCGTGGTTAACCTGGTCGACGAAGGCATCGCAAACGGGATGCATATCTCGTCCTCCGAGTACGCCGAGGAGGAAAGCGAGTTCGATGCCGCTGGCTTCACTCCCGCCCGCTGCCGTGTCGTGCAGCACCCGCGCATCGCAGAGGCGCCGGCAAGCTTCGAGTGCCGCCTGTTCCGTCGCATCGAGGTCGGTCCCGTGCGCGATATCGTCCTCGGAGAGGTGGTGCACATGCACGCCCGTGACGGGATGATCGACCCCGCCACCAAGCGCGTGTCGGAGGCCGCTTATCGCCCGGTGGGGCGGCTGTTTGGGACGCGCTATTGCACTACCCGCCAGCGCTTCGATCTGCCGGGGCCGCTTCCGGCTGAGTAGGCCACTCAACGCCCACATCTCAACGCGGAGGCGCGGAGGACGCAGAGAGCCGCAGAGGAAAGCCCTTCGAGTTTCCACTGGCAGCGTTGGCCTGACTCGACATCCGGCGGATGGGCCACGACCCCACGCTGTCCCACGCCCCCACTTCCGTGGTTGATCGCCAGCTCCAACGTTCTTTCGTTCTTCTCTGCGGCACTCTGCGTCCTCTGCGTCCTCTGCGCCTCTGCGTTGGGTGTTCAGGGTTGAGGCCAATCTCTTGCGTCCCGAGCGCGCGCGCTTTCACTACAATGGGGCACCGACCTCCCGGGTGCCCCGCAGATGACCCCCTACCAACGCCGCTTCGACCGAATGGTGGGCCTGTTCGCCCTGGCCGCTCTCGTCGTTGGGATGCTGCTGGTGCTCCGCCCGTTCGTATCGTCGGTGCTCTGGGCCATCGTGCTCACGTACTCGACGTGGCCGGTATTCGAGGCCATCCGGCGCGTTTTGCGCGGCAACAGCACCTACGCCGCCTCGGCCATGACCGGGCTGCTCACGCTCGTCGTGGTTCTGCCGGTCACCATCCTCGGGGTGAGCCTCGGGGACAGCGTTGCGCCGGTCATCGAAGCCATCCGCGGATGGCTCGAGGGCGGACCGCCCGATCCGCCTCCGTGGGTTGCGCAGTTGCCGCTGATCGGCGAGAGCGTGGAGGCATACTGGGCCGGTCTGGCGCATAACAGGGTCAAGCTTGGCGAGGAGATCCGCCGCCTGGTGGATCCCTTCAGGTCCTGGCTGCTGAGCGGCGGGCTGAAGATCGGCCAGGGCCTTGCCTATCTCGTGCTGAGCGTCGTGCTCGCCTTCTTTTTCTACCGCGACGGCGACGCAGCCGCCCAGGCCTACACCCGGGCACTCCAACGCATCGCCGGATCGCGCGCGGCAAGACTCACCGCGGTGGCGGGGGGCACGATCCGCAGTGTCGTCTATGGAATTCTCGGCACCGCCCTCGCGCAGGGAATACTCGCAGCGATCGGGCTGTGGATCGCGCGTGTTCCAGGGTCGCTGCTGTGGGGCATGCTGACCTTCTTTCTCTCAGTGGTCCCGGTCGGTCCGCCGCTGGTCTGGGGCGGCGCGACGGCGTGGCTCGTATATCAGGGCTCGATCGGCTGGGCGGTGTTCATGGCGTTGTGGGGCTTCTTCGTCATCAGCGGCATCGACAACATCATCAAGCCCTACCTGATCAGCCGCGGCAGCCGCCTGCCCTTCATCCTCACTCTGTTGGGCGTTCTGGGCGGTGCGCTTGCCTTCGGAATCATCGGCGTGTTCCTCGGCCCGTTGCTGCTGGCCGTGGGCTACCGGCTGCTGCAGGAGTGGGTGTCCACCGAGCCCGAAGCCTCGACCGCAGAACCGCCGCCAGCACCCTCGGATTGACCCTCAGATTTCTTTGCGCACCGCAGCACGAGAAGAGATTGCGGACGGCAGATCCGGGGAGTAGCATTCGTCCAAACACAAGATTCGCTCCCAGTTGTCACAGCATCGAGGAGAGACGCCATGTGTTTCGAGTTCGAGTATCTCTACTGGGCCAAGCTGGAAGAGGAAGCCAGGCAACGGAAGGAAGAAGAGCAACGGCGCAAGCAGGCGAGCCAGCCACCCAAGGAAGCTGCACCCACACCTGCGCAGCAAGACGTCGTCCCGGCGTAGTCGCCGCGGCCCACTCCTGGTGACAAAGCCCCGCTCCGCGGGGCTTTTTGTTGGGTCTTCCTCCTACCTCTGCGGTTCACGCCGGTGGCTGTACAGGCAGTGGGCTACGCCAGCAGCGCGACGATGCGTTTTTCCAGATCCTGAGGCGTCCAACCGAGCACCGCGGCCACCGCGCCGGACTCTGCGGCCCATTCCTCGCGCGTGCGCCCCGAACTGCGGGCAAGCATCTCGCCCACCGCGGCCGATAGTGCGATCAGCGTCCGGCTCTCCGCCGGCAGGTCCAACGTGTCGAACCGCCGCATGTCGTGGTGATAGCGGACGGCCAGCGCGACCTCGTCCGAGAGCCCCCAGGTCCGGACCAGCGCTTCGCCGATCACCGTGTGGTCGAGTCCATACTGCGTCCGTTCCAGCTCCTGCGGGTTGGGTGCGGCATCGATCTGCGCAAAGCTGCGTGAATAGCCGGGCGCGTAAATCAGCAGCACCGCCATGCCGCAGTTCTCGAACAGGCCGCAGGTATGCACGCGATCGCGCGGCAGTCCCCGATGTTCGCGCCCGAGACGGCCCATGAGCGCCGCGCGTCGCGCGGATGCCTCCCATACCCGCTCCATGTTCGGGTCCGCCGAGGGGAACGCGCGGCGCAGCAACAGCCCGCTGATGATCACAGACACCTCGGCCAGCCCGAGGTAGTAGATGGCCTGCTGCACCGATGTCACGCGCCGCCCGAGGCCGATGTACGGCGAGTTCGCGGTCTTGACGACTGCGGCGCCGAGGCCGACATCGGCAGTCACCAGCTCGCTCACGCGGTCGAAGTCCGGCTCTGTCTTCTGCATCTCGGCGCCGAGCTCCACCAGCACGCCCGGCCGCGGCGGCAGCTCTACGCTCAGAAGCTGTTCGGCAGCGCTGGCGGCGGCCCGGCGCTGCGCGGCGGGCTCGGTTGCGTCCGCGCGGTTGCTCACCAACACCAGCCGGGGGCGCGCCTGCGGCGACGCTACCGGCTCGGGTTCGGCGCTCGGATTACGTGCGTGCTTTTCCATGCGATCTCACTCCTGGGCTGCGGACGTGTTGATATAAGGAACGCGATGCTGGCGCCGGCGGATATTACAAAGAGCAGCGACGCACTACGAGCAGGCTCACGAGCAGCCCGCGCAGCGCGTCTCCGGATTGAGACATCGGCCCTCCCGGGAGCGACAGCCAGGACAGACGTCACGCAGGTCGCAAGAACGGTGCCAAAAAACAACAGGACGTGGACGGAGGACGCAGGACGGAGCCAGCCCCGCGAGCCAAGAGATGGCTCGAGAGCAGATGAGAGGGATCTCTGCTCCTGACAGCGCAGACATCGGATGGGCGAGACGCGGTTGCTACGGCCTGCGTCCGGAGTCCTGCCGTTCGCCTACCCGAAGAACCGGCGCTGCGGGCCTTTTCGGTTGCTTGCGGCGGCCTCTCGCTCCGCCTGCGCCCTGGCCTCGGCTTCGGCCTGCAGCGCCTTGCTCCGGTGCAGGATGATCTCGTCGTCGGCATCGGTGAGCCGCGAGGCGAGCATCTTGGCCATGTTGCGCAGAAGCTGGACCGCAATCTGCGGTCGCTCGAACAGCGCTTGTCTCTGCAACCGCAGCACCACGCTGTCGGCCACCGCCGCTACACTGGCACTGCGCACGCCGTTGCCGAGCAGAGCAATCTCGCCGAAGTGCTCGCCCGGGAGGACGTCGGCGAGGTGCATGCGTCCTCCGTTGGCATGCCGATAGACTTCGAAGCGGCCTTGCACGACCACATACATGCACTGTCCTTCGGATCCCTCTTCGTACACTACTTCGCCCGCCGCGAACGCGGACTTGGAGGCCTGCCGCAGCAGGGCGCTCAGGTCGTCGCGCCCGAGCTGCTTGAACAGCTCGACCTGGCGCATGACGCGAAGGAACAGGGTGTCGATGCTCGTTACGCTCATAGCCCTACCGGGAGTGCAAGAAAAGTGCCATGGCGCCGCTAGATCAACCACACCTGAGCCGCAGAGGCGCGGAGACGCAGAGGACGCGCAGAGGCGTTGAAGCGCGTGTCCTCGGAGCCAATACGGGCACGCCCGACTTTCGGCTGTCCTCCAGACCGTGAACAGTCGCACCTTCATCGCTGAACCCGCTTGTCGTCTTTCTCTGCGAATCTTCTGCGCCTCTGCGCCTCCGCGGTTCCGTCGCGGGCGGTAGTGCGCGTTGACGCGATGACGCGCAGGCGTCAGCATTGGCGTCCTGGAAACGACCACGATCGAGGAGACCATCAATGAGGAGAGCTCTGGCCACCCTTGCGGTCGCGCTATCTGCATGCGCGGCACTCACCGCCTGGACCGCGCCGCTGCCCGAAGCCAAGCCGGAAGACGTCGGCATGTCCACGCCGCGCCTGGAGCGCATGACGGAGCTGTTGCAGCGCGCAGTCGATTCCGGCGACCTGCCCGGGGCGGTGGTGATGATCGCGCGCAAGGGAAAGCTCGTCTACCAGCATGCCGTCGGCATGCAAGACAAGGCCAACAGCGTGCAGATGGCGCCGGACTCGATCTTTCGCGCTTATTCCATGACCAAGCCCATCGTGAGTGTGGCCGCCATGACGCTGGTGGAAGAAGGACGGCTCGGACCGCATGAGCCCATCTCCAAGTACCTGACCGAGTTCAAGAGCATGACCGTGGCGGTGGAGAGCTTCGATCCGGCCACCGGCGCGAACAGCTTCCACACCATTCCTGCCAAGCGCCAGATAACGGTGCAAGATCTGTTGCGGCACACGTCGGGACTGACCTATGGCGTGTTCCTGCCCAAGAGTACGCAGCTGCGCAAGCTCTACGACGAAGCCAACCTGTGGACGCAGCCGAACCTGGATGCATTCTGCAAGGCGCTGGCGAAGATTCCTTTGCGCTACGAACCGGGGACGATATGGGAGTACGGCCACTCCACCGACGTGCTTGGGCGCGTGGTCGAGGTCGCTTCCGGACAGGCGCTGGACGTTTTCGTTGCCGAGCGGGTTCTCAAGCCGCTGAAGATGATCGACACTGCCTGGCACGTCCCGGCCGACAAGCTGGCCCGCTTCGCACAGCCGGCCCCGGGCACGGAGAAGAACTGGTTGCCTGAAGCGCTCTACGACTTCACAAAGCCCGCGACTCTTTTCCCGGGCGGACACGGCCTGGTCACCACAGCGGCCGACTACCTGCGCTTCGCGCAAATGCTCGCCAACGGCGGCGAGCTGGACGGCGTGCGGGTCTTGAGTCCCGTGACGTTGCGCTACATGGCCTCCGACCACGTGCTGGGCAGCGGTATCGCACGCGGCAACTTTCTGCCCGGGTGGGGCCATGGCTTCGGGCTGGGGTTCGGCGTGCGCCTGGAGCAGGGCCAGTCGGAGTGGATGGGGACACCGGGCGAGTTCTTCTGGGGCGGCTACGCCGGCACGTTCTTCTTCGTCGATCCGAAGGAGCAACTCGTGCCGGTGATCATGTTCCAGGCGCCGGAGCACCGGCAGCACTATCGCGTGCTGTTCCGCGACGTCGTGTACCAGGCCATCGTCGATTAGCCGGCATTCTCGCACTGGCGCATCGGCTTGACGGGCATCTGGCGAAGCAGTAGCACCGCATGGCGAGCGCAGCGGGCGAGCCGCAGCGCGGTTCGGGCGGGGGCTGCACCAGACCTTGCCACGTCGTCGGTGGAGTTTACACTGACACCGGCACCGCACTCGTAACTGATTGATCTGACGGGCGCGAACGCATCTTGCTCTCGGCGTGCTATGACAGGCCGTGGAGTGGGGCCACGCACGCCAGTGTGACTGGCCCATGCAAGCCGCCCCACGCAATGGGTCGCCGTAGCAGGCCGGACGGCGGTCTCGCTGCGCTCATCAGCAGAAGTCAGCTCAGAAGAGACTGCCATTGCAGCAGGCTCCGGGCAACAAGGCGCATCCCGCGGCACTGGATATGTGGCCTGACTGAAAGGGAGGAGCTTCGTGAAAACTCTTCGTATCCTCGATTCGTCTGGAGATTCGGTCGTGAGGTTCGACGACAGCGATGCGGCGTCGGTGGCGCGCAAGGAGGCACAAGCGCTTTTCGAGAGGATGCTTGCATCGGGGGCCGTTGCCTTCAAAGTAAACCGCAGCGAAGGCAAACCGGACGAAAAGGTATCCAATTTCTCCGACCTCGAGGACGAAACTGTCATCGTTTCTCGGATCGTCGGAGGTTGACTCGACGGGAGTTGACCGCGACGGTCGCACGGCACATCGGCCTTCACTCCTTTTCCGAGCGATCCCGGTTGGACTTTCCGCTGATGCTGAGCGCACTCGCGCAACGGATCTGTGCCCTTCACGGCGGCACTGAGCCCGGCACGCCTCTAGCTCCGCCTGGTTTCGCGTCCATCCGCCGGCAGCCGGTGAGGGCGCGCGTGTCCGCTCGCGCAGACGCCTCGCTCACAGGCCTTGCGGAGGCACGCGCGCGCTGCCTTTTGCGTCGTGTGCTCGATACTAATCAGCGGCGGCAATATGAGGCGTACGGGTGCTTCGCGGTGCAGGTTGCGGATCGCAGCACCTTCGGCATCCTGCCCCGCCCCTTCTTCAACGTGATGGAGCTTCGCACAGGCGTTCTGTACTGCTGCGTCATGGAGGGGAAAGTGCCTCTGGCAGACCTGATGTTGGCTCAGAAACTCCTGCTTGAATGCGATCCGGATCTTTTCTTCTCGACGGCGAACGCGACGGGCAAAGGGTGTACTCAGGATGACCGGCTGCGCTGTTTGCTGGCAGCCTGGGAGGCTGGGCGCGGCGGCTGCAACCGGGACATCGCTTGATGCACTGATGCTGTTGCTCTGATATCAACTGGTTAAGACGCCATCTCGGGCCGGACTTAGACGTCCCTGGACCCTTATGCGCCTGATCACTTGGAACGTCCAGTGGTGCCGCGGAGTCGATGGCCGGGTCGACCCGGCCCGTATCGCGGACACCGCCCGCGCCTTTGCCGATTTCGACGTGCTCTGCCTGCAGGAGGTGACCGTGAACTTCCCCGGCCTCCCCGGCAATCACGGTGAAGACCAGATCGCGGAACTCGCGTGCGCCCTGCCGGGATACACCGCCTTGTTCGGTGCGGCCACGGACCTGGGAGACGCGTCCGGGCGGCGGCGCCAGTTCGGCAACGCCATCTTCACGCGACTGCCGGTGCTGCAGGTGTTCCGCCACCTGCTGCCCTGGCCGCCGGATCCGGCAGTGCCAAGCATGCAGCGCATGGCTCTGGAGGCCGTGCTGGAATGCAAATCCGGGCCGCTGCGGGTGATCTGCACGCACCTGGAGTACTACTCAACCCATCAGCGCCTGGCTCAAATCGACGCGCTGCGCCGCCTGCATCACGAAGCCTGCATGCATGCCGCGCATCCGCGCCCGGCGGGCGATGCGGGCGGCCCGTTCGAGGCAATGGCGCGGCCGGCCGCGGCAATACTGTGTGGAGATTTCAATTTCCGGCCCGGCAGCGCCGAGCACGCGGCCATGTCGGCGCGCTTCGAGGATGGCGCGACGCCCGCGCTGCTGGATGCCTGGAGCATGGCGCACCCCGACCAGTCCCACGAGCTCACAGTGGGGCTATACGATGCGGCGTGGCCCGAGGCCTATTGCTGCGACTTCGCGTTCGTCAGCGCGGATCTATCGGGACACGTGGCGCGTGTGGAGGTCGAGGCGCGGACGCAGGCGTCCGATCATCAGCCTCTGCTGGTCACTCTGCTGGACTGACCAGCACGGACCTCACGGCTGGAAAGTGTGCCTGAGACAGTCCTCGGTGATGTCCATCGGCATACGGCGGAACGCCCGGCGCTCGACCGCCGGCGGCTCTCCCCTGAGCCTTCACAATGTGTTTGCCTTTCTTTCGTCCCGCTTAACCTAAGGGGATGATAGCAATGAAGGTTTCCGCAGGCGATCGAGTTGGGCCCGACTCAGAAGGCGTTCTTGCTGCGGCGCAAGCGTGAAGTCGCGGACCGACTCCCGCTGCGCTATTCTGGGCGTGTCGGGTAGAGTAACAAGCGAACGGGGACACCCGGCACCGAGCCGATGCAGGAGCGTTTGAGAGATGGTCGAAGATACACTTGCTTTTCTACGCTCGTTTCCCTTGTCAAGGGACGCCGTCGATGCAATCGTTGCGTACCCCGCGAATACCGAGCTTGTTCTGGGTCTGGTGCTCCTCTGCGTGCTGGTTCTGGTCGCCGGGCTCTGTCTGTGGCTGGTTGCTCGCACGGTCAAGCGGATCCGTGAAGTCGCGGTTGACGCCATTGCCCCCAGACTGATAGGCCTGCCGGCTTTCCAGGTTGCAGAACGCGTCGAGCCACGTATTCCAGGTGTGCAGGAGATGTCGACCGGGGATGGAGAGCCTCCAGCTCAGAGCGAGCCTTCGTCTCAGGGCTTGGCCGATCAGAGTTTCCGTAGCGGCCAGGTGGTAGCCAATGCTCCCCGAGGCTACAGACCTGAGCAGATCGCAGGGAAGCTGCCGGATAGCGAAGCCGCGATTGGCGTGACAAACGGCGTCCAGGCTACTCTGGCCGAACAGATCGCCACCAAGCTCAAGGAGATCGAGGCCGCGATGGGTGCGGTCAAACCGCGGGTCTAGGTCCTCCTACAGCCGCCTTCCGGGGGTCCAGACCATCAACCTCTGCCGGTCAACTCTACGGAACTGACCAGCAGGGACCTCACGGCTGGAAGGTGTGCCTGAGACCGTCGCCGGTGATGTCCATCGGCATGCGGCGGAACGCCCGGCGTTCGACTGCCGGCGGCTCTTCGCTGTCCCGTGCGGGGTTGCGACGGTCAGCCCCCAGCCCGGTCAGGCGCAGCGCCTGCTCCTGGGACAGATTCAGCGGGCTGGCGTCCGGCAGTAATTCGATGGCGGTGTGCTTCGCCAGGTAGGTATACACGCGCGTCTGCCAGTCCGGCTCGATCTGGACCAGGAATCGAAACTCGATCCCGTTCGGCACGCATACCACCCTGACGGCGTCCTGGGAGCCGTCGCAAAGCTCCTCGAAAACACGCTGGAGCGCGACAGTAACGTCGCGACGCCGGATATGAACTTCCATGAATTCCCCTTTTTTGCTGTTCCTCGCAGGCAACACCCAGCAAGAGTTCTGCCAGGCCCAGGCCACCTAATCGGAGCCCACTTTTCAGTGGGGAATCAAAGGCATCGAGGCAGAGATCGCCGGGTCCGGGGCGGCCATGCATGGCCGCAGGGTGGCATTCCTGCTCCTGCCGCGCCCTGCCTTGTTCGCCCCCCAGTCAGGGGTCCCCGACCTTAGTCCGCCAGCTCCGCCGGCTGGCTGACCGCGCGGACCAGGTACCCGCCCGACTTTTCGTCGTGCTCCAGGTCCAGCAACCCGCGGTTCTTCGCCTCTTCGAGCACGTCGGTGAAGCTCTTGAACCCGTAGTAGGACTCGTTGAACCCCGGCTTGCGGCGCTTGAGCGCCTGCTTGATCATCGACCCCCAGATCTTCTCCCCTTCCCCGCGCTCGGCCACCAGCGCGTCGAAGGTTTCCAACATCAGGTCGAGCACCTGCTGGGTTTTGTCCTCGACCTCCGTCTCGTCGGGCTCGGGCTGCGCCTTCGCAGCCGCAGGCTTGGGCTTGGCCGCCGGTTTCTTGCGGGTGCGCTTGGCTTTCGCCTTCTCCTCGCGCACCAGATCGTCGTAGTAGATGAACTCGTCGCAGTTGTTGATGAGCAGATCCGAGGAGGACTTCTTGACGCCGACGCCGATGACCTCCTTGTTGTTCTCGCGCAGCTTGGACACTAGTGGAGAGAAGTCCGAGTCGCCGCTGACGATGACGAACGTGCCGACGTGCTCCTTCGTGTAGCACAGGTCCAGCGCGTCCACCACCATACGGATGTCGGCAGAGTTCTTCCCGGACATGCGCACGTGCGGAATCTCGATCAGCTCGAAGGCCGCCTCGTGCATCGCGGCCTTGAACTCCTTGTAGCGTTCCCAGTCGCAATAGGCGCGCTTCACTACTATGCTGCCCTTGACCAGGAGGCGTTCGAGCACCTTGCGGATGTCGAACTTGTCGTACTTGGCTTCGCGCACGCCCAGGGCGACGTTTTCGAAGTCGCAGAACACCGCCATGCTGCGGGTATCGCCGGAGACTGCCATATGGCCGCGGTTACCTTTTGGTGTGGGTAGGTGGCAGGTCGAACCGGGGGCGCTGGTATGTCACTTGTGCGCCATGGTCACGCCGCTGACCTCGATCTCGACGCGGCGGTCTGGCCCATAGCAGGTGGCACGCTGTTTTGGCGGCAACGCGGAGCAGTTCTTGTTCGTCACCGCCGGCATGCTGCTGCCCATGCCTTCGGTCAGGATCTTCTCCGCCGGCAGGCCCTTGGTCACGAAGTAGCGCTTCACCGCCTCGGCGCGTTGCCGCGACAGACGCTCGTTGAGCTGCGCCGAACCGGTGGGATCGGTGTGGCCGGTGATGTGGATGCGATCATAGTCGAACTGATCGAGCTGGGCCGCGAGCTCGTCGAGCTTCGCCTTCGCGGAGGGCTTGAGCTGGAAGCTCCCGACGGAAAACGTCGCGTCGGCGGCGAGCGTGGTGGTCTGAGCCATCGGTGCAGGCGGAAGCGGCGGAGCGGGCGGCGCAGCGACCGGCTCGGGCTCCAGGGCCCTCGGCACCTCCACGGGTTCGGGCGGAAGCGGTTGCACTTGCACGGGCTCCGGCTCGACCGCCCGGGGCGCCGGCGCGGGCACCGGCATCGGCTCGGCGATCGCGACCGGCGCGGGCGGTTGCGTTGCGCCCGGGCACTCTGCGCTCGCACCGGGCTGGGCGCGCCCGGTCATCACGCACTCTCCAAGCACCCCGGTGCGGATGGTGCGGTTGGGTCTGTCGTAGGCGAACTCGCCCCGTGTGCCGGTCGAGGTGCGCCCTGCAGGCAGCTCGGGGGCCGCGGCAGGTTCAGGCGCCGCCGCCTGCTCGGTCTTGCTGCCGCGACCGAACGGCCACAGCGACTTGTACCAGGGCTGCTTTGTGCCCTCTTCCGCCACTGCCGTCGGCTCAGTGGCTGCCGCCACTGGCGCGCTTTCGGCCGGTGCGGCAGCCGGTGGCATTTCTGCAGGTGCAGTCCGGGGTGCGGGTGTGGCTGGGGCAGCCGGTGCGGCGATGGGCTGCACAGGCGCCGGCGCCACCGCCGAAGGTGCCGGTGGGGCGTCGTCGAACAGACTGGGCGGCGGCAATGCCGGGCCGGCGCCGGCCTGTTGTGCGAGTGCCGCGGGCGGAGTGGCCAGGACGGCTGCAGCGAGGACGAAGGTACGGTACGCGGGACTGAACGGGCTGAGCATGAGGTTTCCTCTAGTCGGGCGGGACCTGGCGCACCACCCGGAACCGGACAAACGCGGATTATAGCCGAGCCCGGCTAGCCCGTACTTCTCACCCTGTTTCGAGAAATGCGGGCCAAGGCCTCGGAATCAGGCTTGAAGGGGGGCCTGGCGCGGGGCCTGGGCAAAGAACTGGGCGATGGCGCCCGCGAGCGCCTCAATGTCGTCGGCATTGACGTCCAGGTGAGTGACCAGCCGGACCGTGGTGCCCGCGCCGATCAGCATGTTCCGCTGGCGGAGGAACTCCCGCAGGGCCTCGGCGCGCTGCGGATCGACGCTCATAAACACCATGTTGGTCTGCACGGCTGCGCGGTCCACTCTCACCCCATCGACGGCGACCAGCAGGTCGGCCAACATGCTCGCATTGGCATGGTCCTCGGCCAAGCGCCGTACGTTGTTCTGCAGGGCATAGATGCCTGCGGCGGCGAGCACGCCGGCCTGCCGCATCCCGCCGCCCAGCACTTTGCGCCAGCGCCGCGCCTTGGTGATGTGCGCGGCGCTTCCGCACAGCACCGAGCCGACCGGCGCGCCGAGGCCCTTGGACAGGCATACCGACACGGTGTCGAACAGCCGTGCGATGTCGCGCACGTCGACGCCCTGCTTGACCACGGCATTGAACAGGCGCGCACCGTCGAGGTGCAGTCCCAGCCCGCGGGCGCGGGCGAAGTCGTGTGCGCGCTGCAGGTAGTCGAGCGGCAGCGCCTTGCCGCCCTGGGTGTTCTCGAGGCACAGCAGGCGCGTGCGGGCAAAGTGTGAGTCGTCGGGCTTGATCGCGGCTGCGGCCTTGTCCAGGTCGAGCGTGCCGTCCGGCTCGAAGTCGAGGGGCTGGGGCTGGATGCTGCCCAGAACAGCCGCACCGCCGCCTTCATACTTGTAGGTGTGCGCCTGCTGGCCGACGATGTACTCGTCGCCGCGCTCGCAGTGGGACATCACACCCAGCAGGTTGCTTTGCGTTCCGGTCGGAACGAAGAGCGCCGCCTCCTTGCCTAGCATTGCGGCGGCCAGCGCCTCCAGCCGGTTCACAGTCGGATCCTCGCCGTAGACGTCGTCTCCCACCTCGGCGGCGGCCATCGCCGCGCGCATGGCCATCGAGGGACGTGTGACGGTGTCGCTGCGCAGGTCGATCTCTTTCATCCGCTAGACCGTAGATCAGCCACAGAGGCCGCAGAGCTGA
The DNA here is from genome assembly GCA_036787045.1 of Burkholderiales bacterium. Taxonomy (GTDB): domain Bacteria; phylum Pseudomonadota; class Gammaproteobacteria; order Burkholderiales; family SHXO01; genus SHXO01. The sequence continues at coordinate 15,894 of DAIQQA010000022.1, forward strand.
ATGTTACACCAGTGACCGTATCAGGCGTCGGCCGCTGCAACCACGGCCGCATACGGATGGCGGCGCGTGATCAGGCGTGAGTGCAGAAAGACATCCAGTGCAGCCTCATAGTGCTCCGGCTCGATGGCGAGGTCACCGTCCCAGCAACGCAGGCGCTGGTAGTACTCGATGGAGCGGGCCAGCGCGGCTGGTGCGACCTCCGGGAACAGCGGCAGCAGCCGCTGCGCGACATCTGCTGCAGGGGCCTGCTGGACCCACTGGCGCGACTTTGCATAGCCGCGCATGAAGCGTTTCGCGTCTCTGCTCCCGAGCCACTCGGGCCTTGCCGCCAGGCTGCTGAACGCGACCGGGCCGACGGCCTCGCCCACCGATGCGACGACGTGGGCGAGACCTTCATGCTCGAGCTGTTGGGGATACGGGCCCTGCTCGTGGAAGAAGTCGCCGTCGCCACGCCGGAAGGCGGCCATCATGCTGCCAGTCGCACCCGCATCGATCGCCTGGATCTGCGCCAGGTCGACGCCCTCCCGGCGCAGCGCGTAGCGCAACATGGCCTGGGGCTGAGCGCCGTGGACGAACATCAACCGGCCATCGAGCAGGGCATGCCAAGAGAAGGCCGGATCCGGGCGACGTGCCGCGATGAAAAAACCGTCGCGCTGGTTGATCTGCGCAAAATGCACCACGGGAGGTGCAATCCCCTGCTCGAGAAACGGCCAGCTCGCCGAGACCGCCGACTGCCCGACGTGCGCCTCGCGCGCCACCAGCGAGCGGATCACGTTGCCGTGGGCCGGCACGCCGAGATAGCAGCCCTCCACCCCCTCCTGCTCGAGGAAGCCCCCGGCCACCGTGGCGATCAACGGGCTGTAGAACGCCGAGTGGCGCGAGACGACGATGCGAAGCATAGGCATGGTTACCGAATCGACGAGTACGGAGCGTCAAGCCCAATGGTACCGCAGCCAGGACTCAGGACTCGGGACTCAAGACTCGGGACGTGTGAAGCAGAAGTTGCCGCCCGCGGAGAGTTGCGATGATGAAACCGGCGATTGTGAGTCCTGAGTCCTCAGTCCTGAGTCCTCAGCACCCGTGACTCAGCGCTTATTTCGGTACCTGCTCCAGCAGGACGTCCACCGCCGCAACACGCATGCTTTCGGGATAGCGCTCGCGGAACTTGAGCAGCGCGTCCCGCGCGCGCTGCGCGTAGCGGGTGCGCGTCCCCGCGTCGGCAGCGCTGCGTGCCGCCTGCAGGTAGTGCACGGAGAGGATGAACTCCGCCTCCTCGCGTCCCGCGTGGGCGGGATAGCGCTGGAGAAAGCGCTCGCAGAGCTCGATCTGCTGCCGGAGCTGTGCCGGGGTCTGTGCGTGGGGAGCGAGCGGGTCGTCGGTGAAGCTGTCGTAGAAAAAGCCTTGCAGCAGCCGGAACGAGGCATCTCCTGCGCTTGGGCCATCGGGCGCCAGGCGCAGCGATTCGCGGTAGTGCTCCAGGTTGGCCGGGAAACGCGACGACCCCGGCAGGGTGGCCAGGGGAGTTCCGTTCGCTGCGAGCGCGGCCACCAGGTATTCGGTAGGCAGGCCCTGCACTTTGCCGTGGGTCGCGATGTCCCGGTTGAGCAGGTCGCGGATCTCGTCGAGCATCGAACCCAGCACGTAGTGGGCCTGGGCCCGCTGCAGCGCCGGCGCCCGGGACTGGATAACTCTGCGGTTGTCCTGCGCTTGTGCCAGGTAACGCTCGGCCGCCTCGGCGGTGATCAGATCGTGCGCGTATCCGGCGGCGCCACCGAGGAGGGTGAGGGCGCACAGCGCACGCCCCCAGCCCATTGCGGTGCGCGTAGCGCAGATCACAGCGACTCGGGCCTTTCCCCCTTTGCGAAGGCCAGTGCGCCCGGGTGCGTCGGAACGATGCCCTCGCCGGCGCCCTCGTGCAGGGGGACGGTGAGGCCGGGCTCGCCGGATCCGCCCGCGAGCGCCTCCGCGACCAGGTAGGCATGCTCGACTTTGAAGTCCGCACGACAGACCAGCTGATACTGCTCGTTCTCCACGAGCACCCGCAGTTCCACCGGGAGATAGTCACCGAAGGGCGCCTGGCGAGCGAACAGCGCCGCCGCATTGGCGCGCGAGAGCACCGCCACGTCCGCCTGGTCCGTCGTGATCAGGCTCGCGATGCGCGCAGTATGCGGTGCACGCGCGACCTGCGCCTTGCTCTGCGGGAGCAGCTCGCGCAGGCGGGCGGCGATCCGCTCGCCCAGCTCGTCGGAGCGTGGATCGTCGCGGCTGGTGAACACCAGCAGGTGGGCCTGCCGGTACAGCTTCCACTGGCGGTACGGGGTGTGCCCCGCCAGCAGCAGCAACGCGGCGCTGCCTGTTAGAACGGAAAGGAAACGGCGGCGAGGGGTCAAAGCAGGACGTGGGATGTAGGTGAGGCCTTAGGGCGAGTTGGAAGAATAGCGCGGACTGGTGGCTAATGGAACCTGGCGCCAGCGGGAACGCCATCTACGTCACACGTTCCATATCCTACGCCCCGCTCCTACGCCCTGCGTCCCGCTTCAACGAAAAAGGGCGGGTGCCCCCGCCCTTTGCTCGGCCGCCGGACTGCGCGACTACTTCTGGAACACCTCCAGCGGGCAGATGGTCGACACCGCGTAGTTGGGCACATCGACGACGTTGCCGATGCGCAGATCGCATGCCACGCTGGTAAAGACGTAGGCCTGCTCGCGCGTCATGCCTTTGTTCTTCTGCAGCCAGTCGATCATGTCCACCAGCGAGCTGCGCGCCGCCTGGGTCAGATCTTCGTTCAGGTTGGACAAGGGGACGAGCTTGGCGCTGTCCAGATACTTGTGCTGCGGCGGCACCTCGCCGGCCTTCTTCAGCGGATAACCTACGGTCGCGTAGAACCGGTCGGGCTCGAGCTTCTTGATCTGCGAGCCGCCCTCGAAGTGCGGACCGCCGCGGATCATGGACATCATGCCTCTGCGGATCTGGGTGCGGACCGTCACCTTTGCGCCCATCTCGATGGCCGTGCCCGCGACCTCGCCGTCACCCTGCGCATAGTGCACGTCGCCTACGAACAAACCGCAGCCGTCGATGTAGCAGGGCAGCAGCAGCGTGGTCCCGACGACCATCTGCTTGATGTCCATGTTGCCGCCATTCTCGCGCGGCGGAATGGTACGCACGCACTTGTCCTTGTGGCTGCCGTTCGGCCCGCACACCTCGGCAGGTCGCGCAGCGGTGGGCTGCGGCTGCAGTACGACGCCGCCGGCCTCGCCGAGTTCCTTTTCACGCGCAACCCATGCATCCACCTCGGGGAAACCGGGGAGAGTTCCGACTGTGCCCATGAACCCGTTCATGGCTATGGCCACCCCCGGCACCTGATCGGACACCGCCTCCATGCGGTTGAGCCGCCAGTTCGCGACGAACGGCGCGGTGTACATATCGCGGAGGAATCCGAAGCCCGGGACGATGGTGGTGTACCCATACTCATCGGGATCGATATCCACCAGCGTTACTGCGAGCACGTCGCCGCGCTTGGCCCCCTCGATGTATACGGGCCCGGTCAGCGGGTGGACCAGGTTGAGATCGACGGCGGCGAGGTCTTTGCCCTCGGAATTGACGTTCAGGTCCGAATCGAGCGCGTCGCGCGTCTCGAACAGGATCAACTGCCCGGGCCGCGCGGTCGCCACCGGCTTGATGGCCGGATGGTACCGGTTCATGCAGTTGGGATCGTCTGCGCAGTGCGCGCCGGTTTTCTTGACGCGTACCCACGACTGCGTCTTCACGTCGGCGGTGTCCGCCCAGACCGGGGCAGCGAAGGCCAGAGCGGCAACGGAGGCGAGCACGGCTGAGATGCGCGACTTCATACGAAACTCCCTCAGGTTAAGAACTGCGTTTGTGGGGCTACGAAGGACATCGCTTGTTGTTCTGGCAGGTAACGTTGGAAGTTTGGTCCGAGCGCAGCACGGTTGTCAACGAGCGGCGGGCTCATCGCAAAGCGAAGAGGGACTGGGCGGTCCAGTACACGCCGAGCGCCAGGATCGCGCCGGACGCAGCCAGCACGAAGCGACGGTTGGGCTCGCGCCTCGGCCCGCCGACCCGCAGTGCCGCGAACACAGCCATGGCCGCCAGCACGACGGCAACCTGCCCGACCTCGACGCCGGCGTTGAATGCGGCGAGCGCGGGGAGCAGCGCGTCGCGCGGCAGACCGTAGTCGCGTAGCACGGATGCAAAGCCGAAGCCATGCCCCAGCCCGAACAGACCCGCCAGCCACCAGCGGTGCCGGATATCGCGCACGAAGAAGTTCTCGCCCGCGACATAGACGATCGACAGCCCCACGACCACCTCCACCAGGCGCGGCGGCAGCACGACCAGCTCGAGCACCGCCAGGCTCAGCGTCACGGCGTGGGCAGCCGTGAAGGCAGTCACCACACCCACCAGCGGCCACACGCGGCGCCCCCAAAGGATCAGCGCGACGATGAACGCGACGTGCTCAGCGCCACCGGTGATGTGCTCGATGCCGGCAGCCAGGTAATGCCACAGGACCTCCAGGATCTGCGCCCGGGTCTGCACCAGTGGAGCTTCCGGCGCGGTGCTGCTGAGCAGGGCCATGCGCCGCACATCTCCGCTGACGGTGACCATGTGGCGCGCCGCAGCGTCGATCTCCTGAAACAGCGTGGCGCGATAGACCAGCGTGCCGGTCACCGGTGGGCAGCGCCAGCGCACCTGCGCCAGCACATGCTCGCCTCGCGCGTCCATCGACTCGACCTTCCCCTGACAGGCCCCGCCGGCGCTGTTAGCAATGCGCGCATGCTCGAGCAGGTAGTCCGTGATCTCCTGTGCGGCGGATTCCAGCCGCTCGGGCACGACGGTGCCATCGGGCGCCACGAGGGCGGTGCGCAGCGCAACGTCGAGGTCGCGGCCATTCAGCTCCAGCAGCACCGCGGCGCTGTTGCCCGTCAGCTGGACGCGCGAGCTGGAAAGCTGGGTGGCGTGCGGCCAGGCGGCGTGCGGCGCGAGCAGCACACAGGTAAGGAACGGCGAAAGCAGGCCGGCGCGCAGCGGACGCATGATCGGCAGACGAGAACAGGCTCGAGACGGGTGGACGCCGGCCCCCGCGGCCCGGCGCGCAGCCCTGCGCAGCTTCAGCCGCGCTGGAATGGGTTGCCGGTCGGGAAGCGCGCGATCGCGCGCTTGCGTTGGTCGTCGCCAGAGTCTCGCAGATGCGCCGATTCCGGGTCAAGGAACAGCGCGACGCCAAGGGCGGCCTCGGCCTCATCCGAGCGCGGCGCATAGCGCGCATCGAAGGTGTAGGCCCAGGAGACCGGCCATGCCCGCTGCTGCCTGCGGGCCAGGTCCGCCAGCAGGGTCCGGTACCGGTCGTCGCCCAACTGCGCGTAGAGCTGCTCGCAGATCTCCAGCAGCTGGAATCCTGCCGGCACCATGTGCTGCTCGCGCGCCGGCAGCGCGATAAACGCCTCCCAGAGCAGCTGCAATGCCTCGTCAGCTCGTCCGGATGCACCTGCGAGGTAGCCAGCGGAAAGCAGCGCATGGAAGTCGCGTGGTGCCCGCTTGCGCGCGGTCTCGACCAACGCCTGCGCCTCCGCCGCCCGGGCGGTGCGGGTCAGGGACACCGTAAGGTAAGGCAACAGGTACGCAGCGGGCTCGCGGGTGCTCGGGTCGTACAGCGGCATGAGCTGGTTGGCCGCCGCTGCATGGTCTGCACGCCGGAAGGCAGAATAGCCTGCGATGAGAGCCGCCAGCGCCGGGTCCTGGCGCTTCCCTGCCAGCGCGACAAGTTCCTCGGCCAGCGCCGCGTCGGGTGCACGATCCACCAGCAGAGCGTTGAGCAGGAAGTACCCCTTCAGGCGCCTCTCCACGCCGCGCTCGCCCGACAGGCTCTTCCAGCGGTCGGCGAAGGCCTCCGCGTCGGCCGGTCGGATGCGCGCGATACGATGTGCAGCCAGCGCCGCGGCCCATGGGCCGAAGTCTTCGAAGCGCTTGGCCGCCTCGTAAAAGCCGCGCCAGCCGGCCTCTTCATCTCCGAGCAGGAAAGCCACTGTTGCGGCCCGTGCAAGCGCACCCGGCGCCTGGTGTTTCTCATGCAGTTGCAGAGCCAGCGCCCGTGCCTCCCCCCAGTTGCCGTCCAGGCGCGCGAGTGCGATCCGGCTCCACAGACGCGCCGCGGAGTCGGCACCCGCGGCAGCGCGCTCGAGCAGCGGCCGCGCCAGATCGACCTCGCCGGCATCCAGCAGCAGCATCCCCGCTTCGTGAGCGCGCTGTGTGCCCGTCACCGCATTGGGCTCCTCGCCCTCGGGCTGGGGAAAGGCCAGCAACACTTGCTGCGCGTACGCAGCCTGCCGCGCGCTCAGGTAGACGCGCGCCAGCGTCACGTAGGCGGGCCAGTCCTCCGGCTGCTCCCGGATCCGCTCCATGAGCACCGACGCGTACGCGTTCAGGTCTCCAGTCTCTTCAGCGCGGCGCAACAGGAAGCGCTCGCGTGCCGGGCTGCCGATGAAGCGAACCCGGGCTTCCTCCCGCAACCGCAGGGCCTGGTCGGCGAGGCCCGCCCGCTCTAGCGCGGTAATGGCGTGCTCCAGGGGCTCGAAGGCATCCTGCGAATAGGCCTGCTGGCGTGCCAGCTGCATCGCAACTCCGGTCGCCCCGGCCGACGCGCGCCACGGACGCGGCGGCTCGTCCGCTTCCGGCGTAGGCAGGCCCGCCCCAATCTGGGCGCTCAGGCTGCGCTCCGTGTCGCTCTCGCCACCCTCCCAGGCCAGCACCTCGCCCGGCAGCCGGCGCGCACGCGCCTGCTGCAGCGGGGTGCCGCCGGCCGCATCCGCCTGCAGCGCGGCTGCAACGCTGCCCACAAGCGGCGGATAACCGGCGAAGGGCCCGCCCAGGGACAAGGCAAAGTCGACCAGCGCGTCGGATGGTCCGGACCCGGCCAAACGGTTGCGCGCAGCGGCAGTGACGACACCGCGCGCTGCGGCATATAGCGCATCGGCGGCGTCCCACGGGGCGGGACGATCGTAGGCGAGCTGCCCCCGCCACACTGCCGCGCGGGTCTGCCAGACCGTCGCGCGGCCCCGCTCGATCGCGGCCGCAAGGCCGGTTGCCTGGTCACCCAGGGACAGCCCGACGCGCATGGCCAGTGCCTGCACGGGGCCCGGCCGCACGTCCATGCCATCGGCACCCAGCTGATCGGCGATAAGCGCCAGGGCAGGCCCAGGATCGGCATCGGCCTGTGACATCGCTGCGTACAGCAGCGCCGAATAGCCCGGGTGACTGTCGAGGAGTGCCTGACGGCGCTCGTCCAGCCCGGCCGTCTTGCCATAACGTGCGCGCAGGGCCTCGACTTCCAGCCGCAGCGTGAGCGCAGCAGCCGGATCCCGCACGGCGCGGGCCAGCGGCTCGGCCTGCGCGAGATTGCCCCGCGTGACGGCCAGCAGAGCCTGCGCCTCCGGACTAGCGAGCCCCTGCAGCAGCGCCGCCGCATACGGGCGGCGGTACAGATGCAGACTGGCACGGGCCCGCAGCAGGCGCGCAGTCTCGTCCTCGGCCGGCAGCGCGCGCAGAGCGACGAGCGAGCGCTCCCACAAATGCTCGCCGTCGATGTCGCTGGCATGATGCATTGCCGCCAGCAGTTGCAGCCCGCGGGCACGGGCAACCGGCGAGTCCACCGCGACAGTCAGTGCGGCCGGGGTGGTGGGCAGCGCAACGGCGCGGGGCTCGGGTGCTTCGGGCTCTTCCGCCGGCTCCAGCTCCAGCCCCGCCCCCTCGGCCACCTCCCGGGCGATGTGGGCGAAAGCGGCTTCCGGCGGCAGCTCGTCCGAGAACTCGAGCGGGCCCCACTGCGTCTCCACGCCGTTGGTCCAGATCCCGGGTCCGCTGCGCTCGTCCAGGCGCAGAGAGATGGTCACCCTATGCCGTACCGGGTCGCGCGTAACGCGGCCACGCACGACCCAGCGGGCGTTCATCGTCTCGGCAAGAGCCTGCACCTGCGCATCGGCGGGCGCCCGCTGGCGGCTCCCCAGCGCGCGCGCCACTAGCGTCGGGTCTGCCACACAGATGCTGCTGCGTGCAGCGAGCTCAGCGGCGACGTAGCGGGTGATCAGCGATCGCGCCGGCCGGTCCACCGAAGGCGTTCCCGCTGCAAAGGGTGCGACCAGCACCTCGCAGCTCCAGTCCGCATGGACGCCGCGGAACAGCCGTCGCTCTCCCGCCAGCCAGTCCGAAGCGCGTATGCCATCGGGCGCGAGCGCGACCATCGCACGCTCGATGTGGCGCGGAAGCTCGGCCACAGCATAAGCGGTGGCCACAGCCAGCACCAGGCCGGTTGCAAGGTGTCGCCCGATCGGCCGCAGCGCTTCCACCATGCCGCCGCCGCCGCGGCGCGCTGCCAGCATGGTCTCGAGTCCGGCAACCAGGGTCACGGCCGCGATCATGGGAGCGAGCCCGCCAACGATGAACAGTAGCGCACAGACAACCTCGGGCCAGATCGCCCCGGTCCCCACGCCCAGTTCGCAGAACGGACCCGTCGCGTAGGTCGCAGTCACCGCCGCTGCAGCGCCCGCCAGCCCCAGCCTGAGGAGCGGCGAGGTATGCAGGTTGACCCAGTCCGTGAGACGTTCGCTCAGCCGCCACGCCACCACACCGAGCACGGCGCCTCCCCCGGCATGCAACGCGCAGCGCAGCCAGAGGTGTCCGTGCAAGTCGGTCAGCAGGAACCACCCAGCTGCGGCGGCAATGGCGGCGTAGCCTATCGTGGAGAGGACGAGCCCCCAGGGGAAGCGGAAGCGAAGGAGTGCCATCTTGTGCTTGTTCGGTCCGGCGGACACCGGGTCTTAGACGAGCACAATCGGCATGTGGCGCGTGCGCTTTAGGGTGAGGCGAGAGGCGTGAGGCCTGAGCGGGAGGCGTCACGTGTGAAGTGGGGACAGCCTCCCACAGGCCGGTCGTGCGGAGGTCGATTTGGGACGAGATTATCCCGAGGGTCGTGATCATCGCCTCCCGCCTCTCGCCTCACGCCTCACGCGGCGCCAGCCCCAGCTGCCACAGCATGAACGCATACGTGAAGGCGATCTCGCGCAGGTAGTCGTAGCGCCCCGACGCGCCGCCGTGGCCGGCTTCCATGTTGATCTTCAGCAGCAGCGGGTTGTCGTCGGTCTTGGTGCCGCGCAGCTTCGCCACGTACTTCGCCGGCTCCCAGTACATCACCTGGCTGTCGTTGAGCGAGGTCTCCACCAGCATCGCGGGATAGGCCTTGGCCTCGATATTGTCGTAGGGCGAGTAGGACAGCATGTAATCGTAGAACCGGCGTTCCTGGGGATTGCCCCACTCCTCGTACTCGCCGGTGGTCAGCGGCAGCGACGAATCGAGCATCGTGTTCATCACGTCGACGAAGGGCACGTCGGCCACTACCGCCTTGAACAGATCGGGGCGCAGATTCGCTACTGCGCCCATGAGCAGGCCCCCGGCGCTGCCGCCTTCGATCACGAGCTTGGCCGGCTCGGTATAGCGGGAAGCAACGAGGTGCTCGGCCGCCGCGATGAAGTCGGTGAAGCTGTTCATCTTGGCCAGCATGCGCCCCTCGTCGTGCCAGCGCTTTCCCATCTCGCCACCACCGCGCACGTGGGCGGTCGCCACGATCACACCCCTATTCAGCAACGACAGCCGTGCGGAGCTGAAGTGCACGTCATAGGGGAAGCCGTAGGCACCGTACCCGGTGAGCAGCGTGGCCTGCGGACCGGCCGCGCGCTTGTCGCGGCGGTACACCAGCGAGACGGGCACCCGCTCGCCGTCGGCAGCGGTGGCGTAAGTCACTTCCGAGGCGTACTGCGCCGGATCGTACCCGCCCAGGACCGGGCGCTGCTTGAGCAACGTGCGGCTGCGGGTGTTCATGTCATAGTCGAACACCGAGTCCGGTGTGACCAGCGACTCGTAGACGAATCGGTATACAACCGTATCGAACTCGGCATTCGCACCACCATGCACTGAAGAGGCCGTTTCGGGCACCTCGATGGAGTGGATCTCCCCATCGGGCAGGCGCATCACCCGCAGGCGTGGAAACCCGCCTGCGCGTTCGTGCAGCACGCAGTGCCGCGCGAACAGGTCGACGCCCTCCAGCATCACATCGTCGCGGTGGCCGATCAGCTCGCGCCAGTTCGCCTCGCGCGGGCCGTCGACCGGCGCAGTGACCAGCCGGAAGTTGCGTCCGCGGTCGTTGGTGACGATCCAGAAGCCCCCGCCCTCATGTTCGGGGTGGTGGTCGAGGTAATACTCGTGGTCCTTCCGGCGCGGCACGGCGAGCGCAAAGGCGTTCTGGGGGTGGTCGGCAGACAGGTAGCGCACTTCGGAGGTGGTCGCGCTGTGCGAGGTGAGAAACAGCCACGCCCGGCTGCGGGATTGCCCGATGCCGATGGAGAAGCGCTCGTCGCTTTCTTCGTAGAGCATCTCGTGCGAGTCGCTGCCCAACACGTGGCGATAGAGCCGGAAGGCGCGCTTGGCCTCGTCTTCGCGGACGTAGAACAGGGTGCGGCTGTCGTTGGCCCAGGCCACGGAGCGGGTCTTTTCCACCCGCAGGGGCAGGATCTCTCCGCTCCTCAGGTCCTTGACCTGCAGGGTGTACTCGCGGAAACCCGTGACGTCGGTGGAGAAAGCCAGCAGATTCGCGTCCAGGCTCACGTCGTATGCGCCCAGAGCAAAGAAGTCGTGGCCCTCGGCCATCGCATTCATGTCGAGCGTAATCTCCTCGGCCGAGCCAGGGCGCCGCCTGCGCCGGCACAGGATCGGGTAGTCCTTGCCCTGCTCGGTGCGCGAGTAGTACTCGTACTCGCCCTCGGGATAGGGAACATCCATGTCAGTTTCCTGGATGCGCGCGAGCATCTCGTCGTACAGCGCTGCCTGGAACGCAACGGTGGACGCCATAACGCTCTTGGTATAGGCGTTCTCGGCCTCGAGGTGCGCCCGCACCCTGGCACTGTCCTTCTCTCGCAGCCAGTGATAGTGGTCCACACGCTGCTCGCCATGGACGATGAACAGGTGCGCGATGCGCTCCGCACGCGGCGGCAGGGAATCGTTCTTGCTCATGGCTGGGCTCGGCTGATAAGAGGCACGGCGCTGCGGACTGGGATCATCGGAGGAATCGCGGGCTGCGCGCAAGACCCCGCCGGCGCAGCGAAAATGCGCGAGGCACCCCCAGTATCGTAGAATATGCGGCTTCGGACCACACTTTCCAACCCCTTCCTGCGATATGAAGCTTCCGCATCTTGTCGGCACGCTGGCACTGCTGCTGCCCGCGGCGACCACCGCCGCCCCCAACCAGACCATCGAAGAAGGCATGGTGATCTGGAAGGATCACCGCTGCGCGTTCTTCATCGTTCAGACACCGAGCGGCTACACCTTGTTCGAGTGGATGTCAGGGCCGCGCCCGAACGACGGGGACACGATCGAAGGACCGCTCGAAGGCTTCGGCCCGCGCAATGTCGTGAACAAGACGGCCGACAACCAGATCACGCTGGCCTACACCGAGGTGCACTCCACGAGCAAGAAGTGGGTGGGCAAGAAGATCCCCGGCTTCTGCCGGCGCAAGAAGGACTTCCTCGCGCAGCTGGAGCAGGAGGCCACCAGTCAGCCGGCACAATCCGCGCCGGGACAGTCGCCGGAATCCGCAGCCCCTCCCGGGCAACCCGAGCAACCGCCTACTGAGCAATGACATGAAGCTGCGCAACTACGAGTCCGAGACGACCAGGTTCATCCGCGAGTTCCTGGACCAGAACCCCCAGGTCGTCGAGAAGCAGAAGAGCAACCGCGCCACCTGGTGGGATCGCCCGCAGAATCTGGAAGAGCGCAACAAGCTCGAGACGGCCAAGGTGCCGCAGAAGGGTTACGTTTACTACCACAAGACCTAGTGCTACGACACACTGATTCGCGCCTCTCACCACGAAGACACGAAGGCACGAAGAGAACCGGAACAGGGTTAAGACGGCTTCCGGCGCTCGCCGGCTTCACCATCCGATGTTTCGGAACCTAATAGCTCTCCGTACTGGGCAAGTCTCACCACCTGTAGCCCAGGCTGAGGATCACGGTCTGATCGATGCTCTTGCGTCCGGGTGCGGGGTTGCCGTCCCAATCGAGGTTGAGCTGCGCGCTCGCCAGAAAATTGTTCCGCAGGGGGAAGCGCAGCCCGGTCTGCGTGCGGGCGAAGGCGTCCTCGGCCGCTTCCAGGCTCATGTACACCGAGTTGTCGTGGAAGAACTGCACGATGTCCTGCCACAGCCAGTAGGCGAACCGGGTTGACACGCGCGCAGCCGGATACTCGTCGCTGGGCTGGGTGTAGAAGTCGGTGTGCACGTAGTCGAGGCCGCCCTCCGGCGAGAGCGAGGTTCGCGGCGTGTCGAAGAACTGATAGCCGGTGCCGACGCCGAGCGTGCTGCGCAGCTGCAGGTCCTTGAACTTGTCGTTCTCGAAGCTGGTATTGGCGTACAGGTACCACTTCTCGCTCAGGAAGCGGTCGTACTTCCCGTACACCGTGGCGTTGGATTCGGTCTCTGTCCCCCGATCCTCGGTGTAGTTTCCGCGCCCGCCCAGCGTATAGCGGTCCCTGGCCTTCCTGGCGATCATCTCGGCATCACCGTAGATGCGCGTGACTTCGGTGTTGCCCGAGCTGTCGGAAGCACCCACATTGATGCGCCCGGTCACCTTCCACCCGTCCCCGGTGACCCTGCCCGGCAGCAGCGCGGTGACGCGGGCGGCGTCGACGGGTGCGGGTTCGCCGGCCACCTGCAGCCGCTGGCCATCCCCGCTGAGCTGGCCGAACGTGCGAGTGTCATCGTCCAGCACGACGGTCATCTCGCCTTCCGTGACGATGGATGCGATGCTCTTCAGATCGATCGACACTTCCCCCGCGTAGTCAGTCTCGATGACCACCTTGCCGCCGCTCAGGCGCTGCACCGTGCCGGTCAGACGGTCGCCGTTGGACAGGGTGATTTGGTCGGCACGGCACACCGCTGCCGCGACCGAGACGAAGCAGACCATGGAACAGAGCAATGGGTGCTTGACATACAGCACGGACGTCTCCCTTCTTGTTTGCGAGTGGGATAGTGGACCGGGGCGAGGACCAGCCCCCTCAAGGCCAGGCCGCCGAACACGAAAAAAGTTCCCGCGATGACATCCAGGAGGTAGGCGAACTGCGCCGAGCATCGTAAACTCCCGCGTCACCTGGACATAAGGACCGCCGTCGTGAGCCGACTCCTCCCCATGCTCCTGCTGCCTGCCCTGCTGGCGGCCCCGCCCGTTGTGGCGCAGGAGGCCATCGTGCCGATCGAGCAGGAGCCCAGGCACGTCATGAAGTTCCAGAACCGGCACGTGCGCTTCTTCGACGTGCAGCTGCCGCCAGGCTACCAGGCCGTGTGGCATACCCACCTGCATGCCGGGGTGTTCGTCAACATCGAGCCGTCGGAAACCACGGCGCAGGACCTCGGCGCCGCGCCGGTGGCGCGCCCGCCGCGCATCATCGGTGAAACCTACTTCATCGACTACACGGCCAAACCCAAAGCGCACCGGGTGAGCAACTCGGGCTCGGCTCCCTACCGCGTGACCGACACCGAGATCCACATGGCATGCGGCGGCTTCAAGCCGATGCCCGACGGCGAGGGCCAGACACTGATCGTGGAGAACGACCGCGTGCGCGTGACGCGGCTGATGATCGGTCCGGGCGAGAGCATCCCGCTGCACCCTTCCTGCGGCATGCTGGTGGCGGTCACCGAGGGGCAGATCAGGCTGCGCACCGCCGGCCCGGAGGAAAGCCTCGCCATGGCGCCGGCGGACTTCAAGTGGCGCGACTCGTTCCTCCCGCTGGTGCTGGTCAACGTCGGGCAGACGGTGCTTCACGCCGTCGACATCGTCGTCAAGTGAGTCAACCCGGGCTTTTCCTCGCTAAGGCCTACCTCGCACCACGAAGGCACGAAGGCACGAAGAAAATCGAAATCGGACGTATCTGTTCCCGGATCTCCTTGCGCCATCGCGAGCTGCGCAACTGCCTGTGCGCAGGCCGAAGCACGTGCACCGCCGTGCACGACTGCACCGCACCCGCCGGCCGATGCCCGGTACGTTGACGACCGTGCCGAAGCCCGCTCCAATCATGGTGTTCTTCGTGCCCTCGTGTCTGCGTGGTGAGCGTTTTGCCTGAGACCAAGCGCAACATCGCATCGCTGGCCGCGCTGCAAGCCCTGCTGATCACCAACAACATCACGGTTATCTCGATCGGGTCGCTGGCCGGGTTCATGCTGGCAGAGAACAAGAGCCTTTCGACCCTACCCGCCACGGCCTACATCGTGGGCGGTGCGCTGTCCACCTACCCGATTTCGTTGTTCATGCGGCATCGCGGCCGCCGCGCCGGGTTCACGCTGGGCGCGCTCGCGGGGCTGCTCGGCGCGGCGGTGTGCACCGCCGCTGTCGGGCTGCACAGCTTCTGGCTGTTCTGTCTGGGCACGCTCATCGCCGGCGCTTACACCGCCTCGGGCGGTTACTATCGATTCGCCGCTGCGGAAGTTTCTGCCGACTCGTTCAAGAGCCGCGCCATCTCACTGGTGCTGGCCGGCGGCATGATCGGCGGCATTCTCGGCCCGGAGAGCAGCAAGCTCACCAAGGAATGGCTGCCCGTGACGTTCATGGGTTCGTACGCCGTCCTGATGGCGTTCGCGCTGATCGCGCTGCTCATCATGCGCGGGGTCGATATTCCGCTGCCATCCGCCGCCGAGCGGCGCGGGCCCACGCGCACCCTGCCCGAGATCGTGCGCCAGCCGGTGTTCGTCGTGGCCTGCCTCAGCGCCGTAACGGCCTACGCGGTGATGAACCTGCTGATGGGCGCGACCCCGCTCGCCATGCAGATCTGCGGGCTGCCGTACGACTCTGCAGCGCTGGTGATCCAGTGGCACATCATCGGGATGTTCGCGCCGGCGCTGTTCGCCGGCGCCCTGGTGCACCGCTTCGGCGCGCTGCGCGTGATGGCCGCCGGCGTGGCGACTTACG
Organism: Burkholderiales bacterium; assembly: GCA_036787045.1. Taxonomy (GTDB): domain Bacteria; phylum Pseudomonadota; class Gammaproteobacteria; order Burkholderiales; family SHXO01; genus SHXO01. Next base: position 30,909 of record DAIQQA010000022.1, read on the forward strand.
CGATCTGCCTGGCGGCCGCGCTGAGCGGGCAGACCACACTCCACTTCTGGATCTCGGGCACGCTGCTGGGCGTGGGGTGGTGCTTCCTGTACGTCGGCGCGACGGCGCTGCTCACCGGGGCATACGCGCCCGCCGAGAAAGCCAAGACGCAGGGCATCAACGACATGCTCGTGTTCGTCGTGATGGGAAGCTCGTCCTTCGTCTCCGGTGGGATCCTGTATCGTTTCGGCTGGAATGCGCTGAACTACACCGCGGTGCCGCTGCTCGCGATCACGGCCGTGGCCATCGTCTCGCTGGCGCTGGTCCGGCGTGCGGCGGTGCGTACCGCGGAAGCGGTACCGACGATCATCGAGTGAAGCACGATGAAACTGAGCATCCTCGACCAGTCTCCGATCATCAGCGGCGAGACGCCCGCGGCGGCCATCCATGCCACGCTGGAACTGGCGGAGGCGGCCGATCGCCTGGGCTATCATCGCTACTGGCTGGCGGAGCACCATGCGATGAAGGGTCTGGCCGATCCCTGCCCGGAGATTCTGCTCGGGCAGATCGGTGCGCGCACCCGCCGCATCCGGGTCGGCACGGGCGGCGTGCTGCTGCCCTACTACAGCCCGCTCAAGGTGGCCGAGGTGTTCCGGATGTACGAAGCCCTGTTCCCCGGCCGCGTGGATCTGGGCATCGGCCGCGCACCCGGAGGCAACCTGCTGACCGCCAAAGCGATGAACGCCGAAGCGTTCCTTGGGGAGGACCGCTTCCCCACGCAGGTGCAGGAGCTGGTCGGCTACCTGGACGACACGCTCCCGCCGGAGTACCCGTTCCATACGGTGAAGGCCACGCCGGCCGGTCCGACCTCGCCTGAGATCTGGCTGCTCGGCTCGTCGGACTACAGCGGCGCCCTGGCATCGTACCTCGGCTTGCGCTTTGCCTTTGCGCACTTCATCAGCGCCCACGGGGGCGACACGGTGATGCGAGCCTATCGCGACCAGTTCCGCGCGTCCTACCGCGAGCGCCGGCCTTACGCTATGCTCGCGGTTTTCGTGATCTGCGCGTCGACTCAGGAGCATGCCGAGGCGCTGGCGGCCAGCATCGACCTGCGGCGCTATCAGATGAGCCAGGGAATCGAAGGGCCTGTCGCGACGATGGGGGAGGCCAGAGGCTTCGTCTACAGTGAGCAGGCCAGGGCGCTCGTCCAGCGTGAGCGCGCCCGGGCCGTCATCGGCACCCCGGAGTCGGTCAAGGCGCGCCTGCTGGCGCTGCAGGAGCAGTCGGCGGCCGACGAGCTGATGGTGATCACGATCACCGGCGACTACCCGAGCCGGCTGCGTTCCTACGAACTGCTGGCTGACGAGTTCGACCTCGGCCGCCCGCAATGACCGGCCCGGAACAGATCTGAAACCTGCCAGGAGGCGACTTTCCATATGCGAGCATTGCGCTGGTTCCCCCTTCTCCTGCTGGCCGTGCTGGCCGGCTGCAGCGGCATGGGCAAGGACGGCGACCCCGCCATGATCACTGCCGCAAACCTCGACAAGCTGGCGGATCGCGAATGGCTGCTCAAGACCGTCACGGTGGACGGCCAGCGGGTGATCATGCACGTGGACGCCACCCAGACCATCCGTTTCGGGTCCGACGGCCGAGTCACGGGCTATGCCGGCGTGAACCGGTTCGCCGGCACCTACACGCTCTCGCCCGAGGGGCTGCTGGCCTGGCCGGGGGCCGGCCTGATTTCCACGCGCATGGCCGGACCGCCGGAGCTGATGGAGAAGGAGCAGGCCTACCTCAGGGGCCTGCCGAAGACTGCCCGGGCAATCGTCGCCGGCAAGGCGCTGCAGCTGCAGAGCGACGACGGCTCCACGGTGCTGGTGTTCGAACAGGTCGGCAAGTAGGCCTCGAGCACGCCATGTCGGGAACCAATACGATCAACTACGATCAGGAGTGGGACGCTGGCGACCTCGGCTGCGGCGAGCTGGTCATCGAGCTGCGCTTCAGGCTCAGGGCCATGCGCCCGGGCCAGGTCATCCGCGTCCATGCGACGGACACCGGGGCGGTGCAGGATCTCCCGGCCTGGTGCAGGATGACCAAGGACACGCTGGTGCATCACGACGCCGACAAAAAGCTCTACTACATCGCGCGCGGCGATTACTAGCCGCGCTTTTCCATTCAAAGGAGACCCGAAATGGCCGGAACCGGCAAATTCTGCGTAAGCCTGAGCTATGCGAAGGACAACCCCGACAAGGCCACGGTCGCGTTCGTCGTGGCCAACGCGGCGGCCGCCTCGAACCAGCAGACCCTGGTGTTCCTCAGCATCGAAGGCGTGCGCCTGTCGCAGAAGGGTTACGCCGACGACATCCGCGAGGAGGGCTTCGCGCCGCTGAAGGATCTGATGGAGAGCTTCGTCAAGGCCGGCGGCACGATCTACGTCTGCTCGCCCTGCTTCAAGAAGCGCGGACTGAGCGAAGGCAACCTGGTGGCCGGCGCGACCATCGTCGGCGGCGCCAAGCTCGTCGAGTTCCTGTCCGATGGCACTCCTTGCATGAGCTACTGAGGCTTCGCGGTGAAACGTGAGGCGCGCAACCCCGACCCGCGGGCACGGGGCGCCTGACCCGCCCCGCGCCGGACGATGAACGGCCCTGGACACGATCACGCCCCCGACGCCAGCTTCGACGGCGGCGACCTGGACTGCGGCAGCGGCTTGCTGCTGCTCATCCGCAGCCATATCGACCCGCTGCCGCGCGGCGGGCTGCTGGCGATTCTCTCCACGGAGATCTCGGTGAAGGAGGACCTGCCGGCCTGGTGCCGCCTCACCGGCAACGAGCTGGTCTCGGTCGCGGCGACAACCGGAAAGGCGACGTCGTTCCTCGTGTGCAAGGGTGCGCTGGCCGAACGGTCCACGTCCATTCCCGCACGACGCGCGACGGCGGCGCCGCCACTGATGCACGCTGCCAGGCCCGTCAGCTTTCGCGACCGACTGCCCGAGCCGTCCCTTGCCCCGTCGATCCCACCTCTCGCCGTGATGGGCATGGGCAGCTGGCCGCGGCCGCGCTGGATGCTCCAGGCCGTGCACGACCGGCTGGAGGGTCGCCTCGAGGAAGAGCAGTTCCAGGCGACCGCGGACGATGCAGTGCGCCTGTGCGTGGCGGCACAGCTGCGCGCGGGCGTGGACGTCGTCACCGACGGCGAGCAGCGCCGCGACAGCTATGCGAGCTTCGTCGGCAGCCGGCTCGACAACTGCCAGCTCATTCCCCTGACCGATCTGCTCCCACTGGTGGACGACCCCGAGCACTTCCGGGAGGAGCTGCGCGCGCTCGACGTGCCGGCGGGGGATGTCCGCCATCCGGCGGTTTTCGGCCCGCTCGGTCGCAGCCGTCCCATCGCGCTGCACGAGGCGCAGTTTCTCGCCGGGCTCAGCGACAAGCCGCTCAAGATCGCTCTGCCGGGGCCTTACCTCCTCGCTCGGACCATGTGGATGGAATGCATCTCCGACAACGCCTACAGTTCGCGCCAGCACATCGCGCAGGACATCGTGCGCGTCCTGCGCGAGGAGCTGGCCGACCTGCTGGCGGCGGGCGTATCGATGGTGCAGTTCGACGAGCCGGTGCTCTCCGAGGTCGTGTTCACCGGCGCCAAGCAGCAGCGCAGCTTCATGTGCGGTGCGCTGTCGGAGAAGGGCGACGCGGATGCCGAGCTGGCCTTCGCACGCGACCTGCTCAACGCCGTGGTCGCCGGTTTCGCGCGCGAGCGCGTGGGCATGCATATCTGCCGCGGCAACTGGACCCCGGACGAGTCGACCTGTCTCGCCGGCGACTATGCCCCGCTGGTGCCCACCCTGCGGCAGATCGAGGTCGGCACCTATTTCCTGGAGCTGTGTACACCGCGCGCGGGAGAGGTAGATGTCCTGCGCTCGCTGCCCGACGATCGCCGCATCGGCGTGGGGGTCGTCAACCAGAAGCACGCGCGGGTCGAGAGCGTGGAGGAGATCGTCGCGAAGGCGGCACGCGCCATCGATCTGTTCGGAGTGGAACGCGTGCTGCTCAACCCCGACTGCGGGTTTGCCACGTTCGCGGAAAACCCGGTAGCATCCGCCAGCGTGGCGGAAGGCAAGCTCGCGGCCATCGCCCAAGCGGCGCGGCTGCTGCGCGACCGCTACCTGGCCGCCGTGGCCTGAGCCGAGCCGAGCGCGCGGCGCTCCCGGCGCCGCGTGCGCGGCATTGCCATCGGGAGGAACCATGGCGCAGCACTACGACGCCGTCATCATCGGCACCGGCCAGTCCGGCCCTCCGCTTGCCGCACGCCTCGCCGGTGCCGGTCTGCACGTGGCCATTGTCGAGCGCGGAAAGTTCGGCGGAACCTGCGTCAACAACGGCTGCATCCCCACCAAGACCCTGGTCGCCAGCGCCTATGCCGCACACCTGGCCCGCCGCGCCGCCGACTACGGCGTGGACACCGGACCGGTCCGCGTCGACATGAAACGCGTCAAGGCGCGCAAGGACGAGGTCTCGGGGCGCTCGAACCGGGGCGTGGAGAAGTGGATGCGGAGCACGCCGAATGTCGCAGTTCATGAAGGACACGCGCGCTTCGTCGGACCGCATGCGGTCCAGCTCGGCGCCGAGGTGCTGGAGGGCGACCGCCTGTTCATCAACGTCGGGGGGCGGCCGCTGGTGCCCGCGATGCCGGGGCTGGACCGCGTGCCCTGTCTGACGAACGTCACGATGATGGACGTCGACTTCCTGCCCGAGCATCTGCTGGTGATCGGGGGCAGCTACATCGGGCTGGAGTTCGGTCAGATGTTTCGCCGCTTCGGCAGCCGGGTGACCATCGTCGAGATGGGCCCGCGCCTCATCGGCCGGGAGGACGAAGATGTGTCCCGGGCGGTCGAGGAGATTCTCGCTCTCGAGGGCATCGACGTACGGCTGAACGCCGAATGCCTGGCGATGGAGCCCGAAGGGTCGGGCATGGCCGTCCAGCTCGGATGCGACAGCGGCGCGCCTCGGGTAAGCGGCTCGCATCTGCTGCTGGCGGTTGGTCGCGTGCCCAACACCGACGACCTGGGGCTGGACCAGGCGGGCATCGAGACCGATGCGCGGGGCTTCATCGTGGTAGACGACGAGCTGCGCACCAGCGTGCCGGGCGTGTGGGCCATCGGCGACTGCAACGGCCGCGGCGCATTCACCCACACCAGCTACAACGACTACGAGGTCGTCGCCGACAACCTGCTGAACGATGCGACGCGGAAGGTGACCGACCGCATCATCACTTACGCGCTGTTCATCGATCCGCCGCTCGGCCGGATCGGCATGACCGAGGCGCAGGCCCGCCGCACGGGGCGGCACATCCTCGTCGGGAAGCGGCCAATGTCGCACGTCGGCCGCGCCGTCGAGAAAGGCGAGACCCAGGGCTTCATGAAGATCGTGGTCGACGCCGAAAGCAAAGAGATCCTTGGTGCCACCATCCTCGGCACCAGTGGCGACGAGGCGGTGCAAACCCTCACGGATGCGATGTACGCGAAACTACCCTACACTGCCGTCCAACACGGCGTGCGTATCCATCCGACCGTGAGTGAACTCATCCCCACAGTGCTGGGGGAGATGCAGCCCGGCTGAGTCCTCAGTGCGAGTGCTGAGTCCTTAATGGTGTCCCGTGCGCCTTCGCCTCGTCATCGCCAACAAGAACTACTCGTCCTGGTCCATGCGCCCCTGGGTGTTGCTGAAGCAGGCCGGCATCCGGTTCGAGGAAGTGCAGCTCAAGTTCACCGACGACGGTGGGGTCGGCGGAGTCGCGCAGTGGTCGCCAACCGGCAAGGTGCCGGCACTGTGGGTAGACGACGAGCCGGTGTGCGATTCGCTCGCCATCTGCGAGACGGTCGCCGAGCTGTTCCCCGAGAAGCACCTGTGGCCCTCCGAGCCGGTTGCTCGGCGCACGGCACGCTCGGTCGGCGCCGAGATGCACTCCGGCTTCCAGGCGCTGCGCAAGGCGATGCCGATGAACATCCGCTCCTCGCACCCCGACAAGGGCCGCACAGCCGATGCGCTGAAGGACATCGCGCGCGTGGTTTCGATCTGGGAATCGTGCCGGAGCCGCTTCGGCGCAGGCGGCGAGATGCTGTTCGGGCCGTTCACCTGCGCGGACGCCATGTTCGCTCCCGTAGTCTCCCGCTTCAAGACCTATGCAGTGCCGCTGCCGCCGTGGGCACAACGCTACGCCGATGCGGTCCTCGACCTGCCTGCCGTGAAGGCCTGGTACAGCGGCGCGCTGGCCGAGACGGAGTTCGTTCCGGCCGACGAGCCTTACGCCACCCGCTGACTCTTGCAGACGCGCACGCCCTCACACGAGCCGGTAGAATCCGCGCCACCGAACCCCTGCAAGGTCATCCGAATGCTGGAGCAATTCGTAGAAAGGCTGCTGTTCGCCTGCCGCTGGCTGCTGGCGCCGCTTTACCTCGGCCTCGGGCTCGCGCTCATCGCCCTGGGCGTGAAGTTCTTCCAGGAGGCGATCCACCTCCTGCAGCACATTCTCGCCGCGACGGAGGCCGACTTGGTGCTCACCGTCCTGGCGCTCATCGACATCGTCCTGGTCGGCAGCCTGATCGTCATGGTGATGTTCTCCGGCTACGAGAACTTCGTCTCACGCATCGAAGCCAAAGGAACCGACACACTCGGCTGGCTGGGGAAGCTCGACGCGGGCACGCTGAAACTGAAGGTGGCCGCCTCCATCGTGGCGATCTCCTCGATCCACCTGCTGCGCGTCTTCATGAACGCGCAGGAGACCGATAACTCCAAGATCATGTGGTACGTGATCCTGCACTTGACCTTCGTGGTATCCGCGGTGCTGCTGGGCGTGCTCGACCGGATCGCATTCGCTACGCATCGGGAAGAGTGAGGCATGCAACACCGTCGGCTCGACGGCGTGTCTTGGCCGCTTCTGTCGGTATGTCTCCGGGGTTCCTTGGGGTCCCCCGTTCGGAGTCGAGGGCAAGCCTGGCGGTGAGCGCTGTGTCTTGTGCGCATGCGCTCAAATCGCCTTGAGCACGTCGTACCCGGTAAGGATATAGGTCTTATCAGCCTTGAAGTCGCGCACCAGCACCGCCGGGTGCTCGGGCGTGATCATGGGTGCCAACAGCTGCACGGGCGTCTCGATATCGATGTATCGGAACGCCTTCTGCATGATGCTCTTCACCGGCTCCTTGCGGATCTTCGGGTCCTTGACGATGCACGAATAGGCATGTGGCTCGCTGAGCGAGCCGACGATGCGCCTCTCCTGCGTGATCGGGATCTGCGAGAAGTCGTTCTCGCTCATGCGCAGGACGGCCCGCTCCACGGTATCGGTCACCTCGACGCCCACCAGGTCGGTGACTCTCTTGTTCTTGACCAGGTCGCGCGCCGTCGGCCCCTCCAGGTTCTCGTAGCCCATCATGCGCATCCAGTCGGGATTGAACATCTTGCCGAGATAGCGCGTGCCGTGATCGTGGAAGATCACTACCACCATCTGGCCTTTCTTGAAGTTGTCCTTCAGCTGCAGCAGGCCCGCGATCGCCGAGCCGCCGGAGTTGCCGACCCAGATGCCCTCCTGCCTGACGATCTCGCGCGTGAAGATGGCAGCATCGCGATCGGTGACCTTCTCGAAGTGATCGACGACCTCGAAGTCGACGTTCTTGGGCAGGAAGTCCTCGCCGATCCCCTCGGTGACGTAGGGATAGATCTCGTGCTTGTCGAAGATCCCGGTCTCCTTGTACTTCTTGAACACGGAGCCGTAGGTGTCGATCCCCCAGACCTTGACGCTGGGCTTCTTCTCCTTGAGGTATCTCCCCGTCCCGCATATGGTGCCGCCTGTCCCCACGCCCACCAGCAGGTGATCGATCCTGCCTTGCGTTTGCTCCCAGATCTCCGGCCCGGTGCTCTCGTAGTGGGCTTGCGCGTTGCTGAGGTTGTCGTACTGGTTGGCCTTCCACGAGTTGGGCGTCTCTTGCACCAGCCTGGACGAGACCGAGTAGTAGGACCTCGGGTCCTCGGGATCCACGTCCGTAGGACACACGATCACCTCCGCCCCGAAGGCCCGCAACGCGTCAACCTTCTCCTTGGACTGCTTGTCGGTGGTGGTGAAGATGCACTTGTAGCCCTTGACGATGGCAGCGATGGCCAGGCCCATGCCGGTGTTGCCGCTGGTGCCTTCTATGATCGTTGCGCCGGGTTTGAGCAGACCCTGCCTCTCGGCGTCTTCGACCATCTTCACGGCCATCCGATCCTTGATGCTGTGGCCGGGGTTGAAGGTCTCCACCTTGGCATACACGGTCGCCTCGACCTCCCGGGTGATGCGGTTCAAGCGCACCAGCGGGGTGTTGCCGATAGTGCCGAGGATGTTGTCGTAAACGTTGTGAGGCATGGTGGGCGTTTCGATCCAGGGTCGAAACGAGATTATGCTGCGAAACGGCCGGTCAGGGCTTCACGCGCGCAGCCCCGGCGAGATCAGCCAGCGATCCAGCACATCGAACAGCACCTGCACCAGCAGCGCGAGGGCCGCGGCCGGGACTGCGCCCGCCAACAGGACGCCGTTGTCGTTCAGCGCCAGTCCTGTGACGATGCGCTCGCCGTACCCCCCGGCGCCGATGAACGCAGCGATCGTGGCCGTGCCGACGCTGATCACGGCGGAGGTCTTGATCCCGGCCAGGATCGAGCGTGCGGCGAGCGGCAGCTCTACCAGGCGCAGGCGGGCGCCAGCGGGAAGTCCCAGCGCCCGTGCCGACTCGCCCAGTTGCGGTGGGATATCGATGAGCCCGCTGTGCGTGTTGCGCACGATCGGCAACAGCGAGTAGAGGAATAGCGCCACCAGCGCCGGCAGCGTGCCGATGGTGCCCAGCAGCGGGATGAGGAAGGCCAGCAAAGCCAGCGACGGCACGGTCTGGATCACGCTCACACTGCCGAGGATCGGTTGTGCCGCCGCGGAGCGGCGCATGGCCCAGATCCCAAGCGGCACGCCGACCAGCACGGCCGCCGCGAGCGATACGAACACGAGCATCAGGTGCTGCCCCGTGAGCCGCCAGAAGTCCGGGCCGAACAGCAGCGCCAGCCAGCCTCCGCTGGCTCTTCCCCCAGTCACCGCAGCGCCCTCCGCAGCGAGGAAGTCGCCGGCGACGGCGGCAAACGACATGCCGTCCAGCTCTGCCTTGGCGTTCATCGCGATCATGGCCGTCTCGTCGATACGGCCCTCGAGTGCGTTCAGGGCCGCCCATGCCTTCGGGAACCGCTGCGGCACATCGAGCCGATAAACGAACACGGCGGCGTACTCGGGAAAGTAGCGCTTGTCGTCCTCCATCACCCGCAGCGCATACTTCGCGATCTTCGCATCGGTCGAGTAGATGTCCATGACGTCGATCTGACCCGCCGCGATCGCCTCGTACGCCAGCCCGTGGTCGAGCCCGCGGGGCGACTGCGGCAGACCGTATGTCCGCTGCAACCCCGGCCAGCCGTCGCTGCGTTGCAGGAACTCGTGCGACAGGCCCAGCCGCAGCTCTGGGTGGCGCGCCAGCTCGCCGATGGTCTTCGCATTCAATGCCTGCGCTTTCGCGTCGGGCAGCGCGAGCGCATAGGTGTTGTTGAAGCCGAGCCGGACCGCCACGCCCAGTCCGAGCGGCTGCAGGCCGCGGTTGAGCGAATCGAGGTCGGTCGCCTCGGTCTTGAGCAGCTCGCGTGCGACCGTGCCGGTGTAGTCGGGATAGAGGTGGATGCTGCCGGCCTTCAGCGCTTCGAACAGAATGGCTGTGTTGCCCAGTCCCTGCCGGTGGACTGCTGGCTGGCCCGCCGTCTGGGCGGTCTGCGTCGCGATCTCGCCCAGGATGTAGGACTCGGTGAAGCGCTTGGAGCCGATGACCAGTTCGTCGGCCGCCGCCTGCGCGCCGGCGGCTGCCAGTAGCACGACAAGGCCCAGACCAGAAATTGGCCGCCAAGACGCCGAGACGCCAAGAAAACCCAGAATCTGCCTGAACACCGGACCTGGCACGCAACCACGTGTAGCCACCATCTGCGTCGGCTTCCAAATGCCGCGCCGATGCGGCTCTTGCCGAAGTACTTCTTGACGTGTTGGCGTCTCGGCGGCCATTCCGTTTCTCGTGGCGTCCTTGGCGCCTCTGCGGTTGCCTTAGCCGCCGTCAGGCGGCCGCCAGGCGTGGGTCCGCGCGCTGCGCGCGGATGAACTCGGTCACGAAAGGCTCGGCAGGGCGAGCCAGCAGATCGTCCAGCGTGCCACGCTGGACCACCCTCCCCTCCCGCATCAGCACGATCTCGTCTGCGAAGTGCGCAGCCTCGTGCATGTCGTGCGTCACCAGCACCACCGTCTTGGCGAGCCGCGCGAAGATGCTTTTCAAGTCGGTCTGCAACGCATGCCGGGTCATGGGGTCCAACGCGCCGAGCGGCTCGTCCATAAGCAGGACGGGCGGGTCGAGCATCAGCGCACGCATCAGCGCCGCCCGCTGACGCTGACCGCCGGACAGTTCTCGCGGATAGCGCGCCAGGACATCGATCGGAATCTGCACCAGTTCGGCCAGCTCGGCGCAGCGGCGCTGAATGTCCTCCGGCCTGCGGCCAAGAAAGCTCGCCATGATCGTCACGTTGCGCTGCGCCGTGAGATGCGGGAACAGGCCGCCTTCCTGGATGACGTACCCGACTCGATGGCGCAGCATCTCGGCGTTTGCCTGCGTCAGAACGTCGCCATTCAACGCAACGCTGCCGCTGTCCGCGCTCGCCAGGCCCAGCATCAGCCGCAGCAGCGTGGTCTTGCCACAGCCGCTCGGCCCGATGACGACCGTGGTACGGCTCGGTGCAAAGGCCAGCGTGGTCGGCGCCAGCGCCCGCAGGCCGCCGAAGGACTTGGAAACGCTTGTGACTGAGATCACGTTACGCCCTCCACCCAAAGCGGGAACGCAGAGGACGCAGAGGGTAGAGTAGAGGCCGCAGAGGAAAGCAGAACATGGTTAGAGAAGGGCGCCGAGCCCGTCGTAGCCGTGTGTCCAGCGGCCTGCCGAACGGTTCTACCGTTACGCTGCCCACCGACGATCAATCTTTGGTTTCCTCCGCTTCCCTTCGGTCCTCCTCTGCGTCCTCTGCGTTCTCTGCGTTCCTGCTGGAGGACTGAGGTGGGTTAGAAGACCGCCACGCGCGCCGGCCCCTCGCCGATCTCGCCGATCACCGCTGCATGGTCGAAGCCATCCTGCAGGAAGATGTGCAGCACCTGATCCACCGCCTCGGGGGCGCACGTCACCAGCAGACCGCCGCTCGTCTGGGGATCGCTGAGCAGCCAGCGCTCGACCTCACCGTAGCCGTTCAGGTCGACGTTCTTCCCATAGCTCGCCCAGTTGCGCTTGGAGGCGCCCGTCACGTAGCCCTCGCGCGCCAATTCCATCGCCTCGGGCAGCAGCGGCACCGCATCCCAGCGTATGGTGGCGTGCGTCTTCGAGCCCTTGCACACCTCCAGCAGATGACCCAGCAGGCCGAAGCCGGTCACGTCGGTCAGCGCATGCACTCCGGGCAGCGCGGAGAGCTTCGCCCCAGGCGTATTTAGCTTGGTGGTGCTCGCGAGCATCGCCTTGTAGTGCTCGTCGCGCAGCTTCTCCTTCTTGAGCGCCGCGCTGTAGATGCCCACACCCAGCCCCTTGCCGAGCACGATCTTGTCGCCGGGCTTGGCATCGGCGTTGCGCTTCATGTGCTTCGGGTTCACCAGCCCGATGGCCACCAGCCCGTAAATCGGCTCCACCGAGTCGATGCTGTGGCCGCCTGCGATCGGGATACCGGCCCGCTTGCACACCGACTCTCCGCCCTCCAGGATTGCGCGGATGGTCTCGACCGGCAGCTTGTCGATTGGCATCCCGACGATGGCCAAGGCAAACAGCGGCGTGCCGCCCATGGCGTAGACATCGGAGATGGCATTCGTCGCGGCGATCGCACCGAAGTCGAAGGGATCGTCGACGATCGGCATGAAGAAATCCGTCGTGGCGACGATCGCCTGCGTCTCGTTGATCTGAAACACCGCCGCGTCGTCGCTGGTCTCGATGCCTACCAGCAGCTCTTTGGGCACGAAGCTCTTGGCGGTGTTGGCGATGATGCTCTCCAGCACGCCGGGCGCAAGCTTGCAGCCGCAACCGCCGCCGTGGGCGAGGCTGGTGAGGCGGGGGATCTTCATCTCGGGTGCGTTCATGAGCGAGCTCCTGAGTCGGTATGCGACGATTCTAGCGCGAAGCGGTCACTGGAGCTCTCCCAAGAGGGAGTGAAGCGCCGCCTGTTCTCGGCGTGGGTCGAACAGCGGGCGCCGCTCGCGGCACGCAACGTCGAGTTGGCGCAGGAATGTGAGGTCACCGGTACAGCGGAGCAGCAGTCGCGCCAAGGCCCGGTCGTCGCCCACCGGGAAGTAGCCGGCGTAACCGCGCCCCAGCATGCCGACATTTCCGGGCATCCGGCTCGCGAGGACCGGAGTCCCCGCGGTGACCGCCTCGACGATGACGTTGGCCCCTCCCTCCATCAGCGAAGGGATCAGCAGCAGATGCGCCCGTCGGATGGCCTGGCGAGTCCAGCCGTGCGGTCTTGCGCCGAGCCACCTGTACCTGGGCTCGCGCCGCGCGAAGGCGCGCACCGCAGCGCCCAGATCCGCGTCCAGCACTGCGCCGATATGCGTAAGGCTGATCGGCGCCGCCGCGGGCAACCGCTCCCAGGCCCGCAGAGCTGTGAGTGGATCCTTCTCCTTTCTCAGATGCCCCACCATCACGCAGTTGAGCCTGGTGTGCGCCTTGACAGTGGGCGCCAGGCCTCTCGCCGACTGGTAGATCAGCCGAGCCTTGCGTCGGTAGGGGCTCGGCAATGCCCGCAAGCCCTCCTGCTGGAGCACAACGAGACGGTCGGCAAGCGCCAGCGACTCGTTCGCAGCCGCATCGCCGGGCAGATCCCTGTACAGATCCGTGCCCGTTAGCACCACCACAATGGGCCGGCCTGGAAAACGCTCCCGCCACGTTGCTATTGCCGCGTGACTGCGCCGCGCATGCAGGGCGATCAGGCAACCCGCATCCACCAGCTGCTGAGGCGCGGTCTGCGCCTGTACAATCACCCGATATCGATCGCGCAGAAAGCGCGACCAGCGGGTCGCGGTCCGCCAGTTCCCATTGTTGGCTTGCGCCGCATACGGCGTAACGATCAAGACCGAAGGACGAGGCATGCGGGAGTTGAGGAAGATCCCGGCGCTGCGCGCGGCGCTGGAGGATGCGCGCGATTATACGCTGCAGCTCTACGCGCACCTGACACCCGAGCAGCGCGATTTCCCCTATCTGTGCACGGTCAACCCGCCTGCATGGGAGCTTGCTCACATCGGCTGGTTCCAGGAGTTCTGGTGCCTGCGCTTCCGCGACCGGGAAGCGCCGCTGCCTGCGCGGCTTGCGGACGCGGACGCCCTGCTCAACTCCTCCATCATCCCGCATGCGGACCGCTGGAAGCGGTTGGAGCTCTCCTGGGATTCGGTGCTCGACTACCTCGCGCGCGAGTTCCGGGACACGCTCGCAGCTGCGGACCGCAGTGTCCCCGACCAGCGCTACTTTTTCCAGCTCGCGCTGCTCCACGAGGACATGCATGGCGAAGCGCTGCTCATGAGTCTGCAGACGCTCGGGCTACCCGAGCCCAGGTGGCGACGACGCCCGACTCTGCCGGTCCCGAGTGCCGCCGAGGGCTTCGTACCCCGCGAGATCGAGTTCGAGGGCGGCCAATTCGACATGGGGTCGCCTCCCGGGCCCGACTTCGCATTCGACAACGAGAAGCCGATCCATCGCGTCGATGTTGCTCCCTTCGCTCTGGCCTCGGCTCAGGTGAGCAATGCGCAGTATCTGCAGTTCGTGGAGGCCGGAGGCTATACGCACCAGCGCTTCTGGACTGCAACGGGATGGCAATGGCGCGCCGAAACGAACGCTGAGGCGCCGTGCTACTGGCGCAAGGACGGGTCCCAGTGGCTGGCGCGCCGCTTCGACCAGTGGGAGCCGCTGGCGCCGGACGAGCCGGTGATCCATGTCAACGCCTTCGAGGTCGAGGCTTTCTGCAGCTTCGCCGGGAAGCGGCTGCCGACTGAAGTCGAATGGGAGTTTGCCGCGCGCTACGGCCTCGCGCCCGCCGAAGACCGCTACCCCTGGGGTCACGCCGCGCCGGCCTGGGGCTCGGTGAACCTCAACGGCATGTACGGGCGCCCCGTGCACGTCGGTGCGCTCGCCGGCACCGACACACGCTCGCATATCCGCCAGATGATCGGGAACGTCTGGGAGTGGACGGCGACGGATTTCAACGGCTACCCCGGCTTCCATCCTGACCACTACCGGGAGTATTCACAACCCTGGTTCGGCAATCACCGTGTGCTGCGCGGCGGCTGCTTCGCGACCCGTGCACGCCTAGTGCACAACCGCTTCCGGAACTTCTACACGCCCGAGCGCAACGACATCTTCTCGGGGTTCAGGACAGCGCGCAGCTTGCGCGACGCCTAGAGCCGGACCAGCCTGGTCTCGAAAGACCCGGGACCGAGACTGTGTCGTCGCTTGCCAGGTCCGTTGTGTCGGCGGCCGCGCTGCACGTCATCCTCTCCCAGGGTAGCCCACCGTTTGCGTCAGCACGACCTGTTCGTGGGCGCTCAGATGCAGCGCCGAGGCCAGAGCCTGGCGGTCGAACCAGCCACGCACGACGCACACGAGCCCGGCGCTGGCGCAGTAGAGGTACACGTTCTGCGCAATGGCGCCGGCGCTCGCAGCGGAGTAGACATCGCGCTGACCCGCCGGCACCGCCTTCATGTGGGCGTTGTCGGCGACGTAGATCAAGTCCAGCGGCGCGTCGTCGACGAAATCCTGGTAGCCGGTCACGCTGCGCGCATCCGCTGCCGCCACCAGTCTCAGCACATGACGCTTGGGATCGTAGATATGGAGCCCGCCGGCCAGGGCGGCGTAGATGTCGATCTCCTGCGCGTTCATCGCAGACGGCGCAGTGCGACCGCCGCCGTCCGGTCGATTGATGCCGAAGGCCGCCCACAACAGATTGGACAGCACTTGCAGCGGCAGCGGCTTCGAGGCGAACTCCCGCCCCGATTGCCGTGCAGCGAGCGCGTCCATCAGCGGCATCCCTCCATGCCGCTCGGGCGCCGGCAGCTCCAGGATGTCGGCAGCGCGCTCCTTGACGCGGTCTGGCTTCTGTTGACCGATCCAGGACAGTGCAATCTTGGTCAATGTGCTCATGGGCTCAACCCCTGGCCTGGAGCCGCTCGGCGATCGCCAGCACTCGATAGAACGACCGCACCACCGGCAGCTCGATCAGCTCGCCGTCCACCACCACCAGCCCGGTCTTGTCCGCCTCGAAGGCTGCGCAGACTTTTTGCGCCTTCTCGATGGTCTTCGCGTCCGGAGTGAATGCCGCGTTGATGATGGGAATCTGGTTTGGATGGATCGACGCCTTGCCGGTGAACCCCAGGCGCTGGCATCCTGCCGCCTCGGCTTTGAGGCCGTCCGGATCGTCCAGGTTCAAGTAGGGCACATCCAGCAGATCGATCCCCGCGCTCGCCGCCGCGTGTACCAGCCGCGAGCGGGTATAGAGCAGCGGCTCCCACGATTTCTGGCACCGCAGCTCGGCCGACATGTCCACTGCACCCAGGATTATGGAGTCGATGCGCGAGCTGGACTTGGCAATCTCGATGGCGCGCTCGAGCCCCTGATTGGTCTCGATGATCACGCAGAAGCGGATCTCCCGTGCCGGGCCCGCAGACAGCAGCGTCTCGATGAGCTGGATTTCTTCCGCGGACTTGACCTTGGGGATCATGATCGAAGGCGGCGGGGCGTCGCTTTCGATCAGCGCCTGCAGGTCCTTCAGGCCGTGCACCGTCTGGATGCTGTTGATGCGCGCCATCTTCTCCACGTGCGGATGGCTGCGCTCTTTGAACAGCGGCAAGGTCAGCGCCCGCCCCTCATCCTTGCGTGGCAACGCGACAGCGTCCTCCATGTCCACGCAGACGATGTCGGCGCCCGAATCCAGCGCTTTGACGAAGCGGTCGGGGCGCAGCCCCGGGACGAACAGCAGGCTGCGGCGGGAACGGATGGGACGGTCGATCTGGCTCATGGGGCTTCCTTCGCCGAAAGCTCCATTCTAGCCGCCCGCAGGGCGAGCTCACCGATCAGGGCGTCTCGGCCTTGAGGAACAGCTCGCGGCTCGGCGCGAAGTGGCGGTACAGCGGCAGGATGGCGCCGCCCATCGCCCGTGCGTCGGCTCCGATGCTGCCCGCCAGCAGTTGAGGGCGCGCGATCCCCTCCCAGTTGAATCCGTCGAGCACTTGGCCAGTGCGGGCGATGATCTCGCCGACCATGTGTCGATCCATCGAGCCATCGATGACCACCGCATCGAGATCGAGCAGCGCACCTGCTGAAGTCACGGTCAAGGCGAGCGCCGGGCAGGCTTCATCCAGCCAACGGTCTGTGAGCGGACGCATCTCGGGGGAGAGCGCTCGGGCGTCATGCGCGGCGGCGATCGGGAGGCCCTGGTTCCTCAGGAGTTGCTCGAGTCCCAGCCCCGACGCCGCGTGCAGCAGCTGCTTAGGGTCACCTCGCTGAGCGCCGAGCAGCGGTAGGGATCCCACCGCACCGGCGTTTCCCCGCGGCCCAGGATGCAAGTGCCCGTCGATCACGAGTCCACCACCGACGA
>DAIQQA010000238.1:0-5990 GCA_036787045.1 Burkholderiales bacterium
TACACGCCGGGCACCCAGGCCTGCGGATTGGTGATCCAGACGTCCAGCGCAGCCTCGTTCCACTCCATGCCCTTGAGCGTCTTCAGGAAGGTGGAGGAATAGTCGTAGCCTTCCACGGCGCCAGCGGGCCGGCCGACGACCTTGCGCAAGTGCGGCCCGAAGGGCGGTGCGAAGGCGAGCAGATCCGATGTGGCCGCAGCCGCATCCACGTCCGCGGAGAACGGGGGCGTGACATCGGTCCGAACCGGTTGCGCGCCGTGGTGCTGCGTGGTCAGGCGCGCAAGGTGCCACCGCGGCGGGGCAGGTACGGCCTGAGCCTGGTCGGCGGCCGAGACGCTGCCGTGGCAGATCTTGCACTGCGAGACATACAGCTTCGCGCCCTCGGCGAGGTCGTCCTGTTGGGCACCGGCCGTGCTTTGCAGGGTGCAAACGGCCAGTGCCGCCAGCGCGTAGCGGGCCATTTCCTTGGTCGGCTGCGTCGGTCGGCTTGCGTGCATCGTCTCCTCCTTGGAAGTGGATGCCCAGGTCCCCCTCACCGGAGGAGCCTGCGCTCTCGATCGGTGGGCTCGCCCCGATACGGGCAAGCTGTGCTCGTCGCCTCATCTTGCTCCCGCACCCCTTTCGGTGCGCTGTTTCCGTGACTGTATGCTGCCGCGTATTACCTGCGTCGGCCTTGATTCAGATTAAACCACGCGCGCGGCCGCTGCGCCGGGCCGGGAAGCGCGGCGCCGGCCAACCCCTGCACCAGTGCGAACGATGGGACCCGCGTCCAGCAGCGCGATCCAAAACGCGAGATCTCGCCCCGACCGTGCCGCTGAACCAATCCATGGTCATGCTCGATCAAGGAGTCGCTGCGCGGGTGCGCCACCAGAAAGCCCGGAGGTGCGCCGCGATGCCACTTCCTTAACCGGGGTTAAAGCGGTACATCGGCGCCCGCGGTTACATGGCACTTGTAGTCCTAGGCACGGAAGCTTCCTGGCGGAAGGAGGGCTTATCCACGTACTGATCGGCTTGGTTTTCCTGGGGATGCTCGCGACCATCGGGGCGCTGGTGACGGGGATAGGTTCCATGGCCGGGGACGGCAGTTAGCAGCACAGCCACCAGTGGATGACGCTGCGCGTGGTGTTCCAGGCCATCGCGGTAGGACTGTTGCTGGTGGCTCTGCTCTTGCAGAGGGGGTAGGGCGCGTCGCGCGCGGGCGCGAGGACCGGGTGCGGGCCGCCGCGCGCGCGCAGCGGCTTGCGGGCGATTGCGGGGGTGGGGATGGATCTGCTGATGATGGCCGCGGCAGGGGCCGTGCTGGGCGGCATCCTGATTGCGGTGGGCGTGACGAGCTACCGGCTCTGGCGTGCCGGGATGTACGAGGAAAGGCCCCTGCTCATGCACCGGGTGCTCGAGAACGAGGGTGCCAACGTCGAGCGTTGTACGGACGAGGGTGCGCTCGCGCAGATCGCGACCGCGGCGCGGGGTTGTCTGCTGTGCCGGGACAAAGAGACTTGTCTCGCCTGGCTGGAAGGCGACGCGCCTGTGTCGCTGCAGCAGTTCTGCCCGAACGCGGAGATGATCGGCCGACTGAAGGCCGACGCTCGCCCGGCTTCGGGATCCCGCGAGTAATCGAGGCGCATGCTCTATCCCGGGTTCGTGTCGCTGCGCCCGTCGGAGGAGCAATCCGAGCGCGTGCGTCGAGTTATGAGTGCGATCGCGACTTTTCTAGCACCCTGCGAGGTGCCTGCGGTGACTACCGCTCTGACCGGTAGTACTCGGCCATCCCGAGGAGCATGAACGCCCTGGTGATCGACGCGAATACGGCTGCGTAGAGCACGAGCAAGGGCACTTCGCCGAGCAGGCGGCGAACGTCCGCGCTCTCCCACCCCAACGTGTCAAACGCGCTGCGCAGCAGGAAGTAGTAGACCACCAGATACGCGATCAGCGTGGCGACGCCGAGCGCGAACGCGGGGACGGCCTGCCGCCGGATGCGGGTGGTCTCCGGCGCAGACTGGAATTCCCGTCGCTGCCCGAAGGTCCATAGGATGACGAAAAGGCTGACCAGCGTCGCGAGCGTCGTGAACAGCCCTGGCGAGAACCACACCAGCACCCCCCTCCTGATCGAACGTCTCGAGCGGGATCAGGCGCACGAGCGTGTTGGACAGCGGGAACAGCGCCGAAATGCCGCCGAGCAGACCCCACAGGTTCTGCAGGAAGGCGACGAAGTCCTTGAGCTCGGCCAAAGCGCCTGCCCCGCGATCCGGATCCGACATTCCCTGCTTTCTTCCCCTCTCGAGAAAGGTCCCGTTCACCACGCCACACCGATATGCCTGCACATGCGCCCCTGCCACCGGATCGTGCGCGTTCGACGCTAGGCTGGGGGTTGCTTGCTTCGATGTCGCCATGCCGCATGCCCAACCGCCATCCCGGCCTTTGGCTACGACGGGTGGCGTCCAAGCTCTGCTGCGGAATGCGAGCTATGACCGGGCGTCGTGTGTCCTGCTATAGTACGCGAGCCCGGGGCGCGGTGACTGGCTGACGGCGACGGTGGAAAAGGAGCGAATCATGGGCAGGCGACGCACAGCGATCCGCGGGCTTGCGCTCATCGCGTTCTTCCGCATCGGCCCGCGATGGAGCTGGGGCCCGCGCTCACCGCGGTCGTGATCTTCTGAGGCGGCCGAGGTGGGTGACAGTTCCGCGCACAACCCGAGCGGCGCGCCGGTGCCGGCGCCCGATGATCTGCGTGCATGGCGCAAGCAGCTGCGCGAGACGCTTCTCGCTCAGCGGCTCGCCCTGCCGTCCGAGACGTTGCGGACCTATCGCGAGGCGATCGACCGGCATCTCGAACGCAGCTTCCCCAATCTGGCGCGCGGCGTGGTGGCGCTGTGCTGGCCGTACAAGAACGAGCACGATGCGCGCTTCGTCGCGCGGCGGCTGCGCAGAGCCGGCGCGGTGACGGCGTTGCCGGTGGTGGTCGCGCCGCGTACACCGCTGGTCTTCCGCGAATGGCATCCGGGGGTTGCGCTTGCGCGCGGGGTCTACGACATCCCGTACCCGCGCGACAGCCGCGAGGTCGTTCCGGACAGCGTGCTGCTGCCGATGATCGCCTTCGACGACGCCGGTTACCGGCTCGGTTACGGCGGCGGGTTCTTCGATCGCACGCTCGCGGCACTCACCCGCCGACCGCACGTCATCGGCATCGCCTATGAACTGGGACACGTTCCCACGATATATCCGCAGGAATGGGATGTGCCGGTGGATTTCGTAGTCACCGAACGCGGCGTCTATGAGCGTCGGGCCGACCGGCTGGAGTTCCTCGGCGCGCCGGGGTCCGCAGGCAGCCGGCTCGCCTCGCCGGCGTGCTACGCGGCGGAGATCGACCCCGAGTACTTCGGACCGCAGCCTTGACGCGAGACCACCGCCTGCTGGGCTGGTCACTGTGCTCCGCGGCTGCCGCTCAGAACTTCTCGAGCACTGACCTGGCCAGTTGAACCTGCTTGATGTTTCCGAGGCGGGACGTCGGGCCGGTCTGCGGGGCGCAGGAGAAGCTGGCCGAAACGGTCCGGGGGCCTTCGCAGCGCAGTGGCGTTGCGGTACCGTGGCACCGTCGCCGGCGCACGCCGGCGCACGCCTTGTGCTGGTTGGCGGGATCGGCTTTAATGAGCACGGTCATGGAGCAGCAAGACTACAGCGCCGAGATGCGCAAGCACGACTCGCCCACGGTGCGCGCGGTGTTGGTCGTGGCGGGGACCGGGTGTGTCGCACTCGGCGTGCTGGGCCTGTTTCTTCCGGTGCTGCCCACCACGCCCTTTCTGCTCGTTGCTGCCGCCTGCTACGCGCGAGCTTCGGGGCGCTTCTACAACTGGCTGCTCAACAACGGCACGTTCGGGCCCACCATCCGCGAGTGGCGGCGCTACCGCAGCATTCCCTTCCGGATCAAGCTGACCGCGATCGTGATGATGTCGCTCACGCTGAGCAGCTCGATCGTGTTCTTCGTGCGCAACCCTTACCTGAAGGCGGCGCTAGCGATGCTGGGCGTGGCGCTGGCGGTCTGGCTCTATCGCATCCCGTCGCGCGACCGGCCTAGCACCGCGTGATTGACTCGCACCCGACAAATCCGATCCTACGCGCCATCTGCGAGCACGGTCACGATCACCCGCCGGTCGTGGCGCGGCCCGTCGAACTCGCATAAGAACACGCCCTGCCAGGTCGACAGCCCGAGCTTCCCACCGATCACTGGAATGGTTTCGGATGGGCCAACCAGGCCGGCCTTGATGTGCGCGTCACCGTTGTTGTCTTGCTGGTCATGTAACCACACGCCGGGCGGGACCAGCTTGCGCAGGAAGTTGACCACGTCGGTCGGTACGCTGGCATCCCAGTTCTCCTGGATCATGATAGCGGCGGTAGCGCCGTGCGCGTAGACGGCGCACAACCCGTCGCGCACACCGCTGTCCTCGACGATCCGGCGCACGCGGTCTGTGATGTCGAGCAACTCTTCCCGCTTATGTGTGGACAGTTCTATGATCTGGCGCATGGGTCTGGACGCATGAGGCGGCGTTGATTGTAGAACGGAAGCGCCGGGGGCGGCACGTATCGCTACACCTATTCCGACGGCGACCTGCGTCGGTTGCTCAGCTGGTGTGATGGCGAAGTCTATTGCCTGTTCAATAACATGACGATGTCGGATGACGCGCAGCGCTTCCAGAGGCTGCTGCAGTTCCCGGAGAAAAGGTGAGCCTGCTGCTCATCACTGGGCCGCCTGGCGCGGGCAAGACCACTGCGCTGCGCCGGGTGTGCGGTGCGCTGCAGGGCTGGCCGCTGCGCGGCTTCTGGACCGAGGAGGTGCGCGCGGGCGGAGTGCGTCAAGGGTTTCGGCTCGTGACATTCGACGGTGAGCAATGCATCATCGCCGATGTGCGCCGCCCGGGCCCGCCGCGGGTGGGCAAGTACGGCGTCGATGTGGCGGCGATCGACACCGTGGCGCGGCGCGCGCTGGTGCCCGATCTGGCGGTACGGCTGTTCGTCGTCGACGAGATCGGCAAGATGGAGTGCCTCTCGCAGGGGTTCGTGGACGCAGTGCGCACATTGCTCGCGCAGGCGCAGCCGCTCCTGGCAACCGTAGCGCTCAAGGGTGAAGGGCTGATCGAGGAGGTGAAGCGCGACCCCCGCGCGCGCCTCGTGCACTTGACGCGCGACAACCGCGACCGCCTCCCCGAGGAGATCGCGGACATGCTGCGGGCGGCTTCAGCGTGAAGATCCGGGCCTTGCACGGCTGGGATCTCACACCCAAGGAAGCCATGGCGCTGCAGGAGGGACTGCGTGGCCGCCTGATACGCGAGGACCGGATCGGTACGGTGCGGCGCGTGGCGGGTGTGGATGTGGGCTTCGAACAAGACGGCAACGTCACGCGAGCAGCGGTGGCGGTGCTGAGCTTCCCCGGGCTGGAGCTCCAGGACAGCGCGCTGGCGCGGGAGCCTACGCGCTTTCCTTATGTACCGGGGCTGCTCTCCTTCCGCGAAGCGCCCGCCGTGCTGGAGGCCTTCTCGCGCTTGCGGCGCGCGCCAGACCTGCTGTTGTACGACGGGCAAGGCATCGCGCACCCGCGCCGCTGCGGCATCGCCAGCCATGTGGGGCTGCTGCTCGATCTACCCTCCATCGGGGTGGCGAAGACGAAGCTCATCGGCGAGCATGGCCGGGTGCCCGCCGCCAAAGGGAGCCGGGCGCCGCTCACCGACCGCGGGGAGTTGATCGGCGCGGTCCTGCGCACGCGCACGGGTGTCAAGCCACTGTTCATCTCCATCGGACACCGCGTCAGCCTGGAGACGGCAGTGCACTACGTGATGGCGTGTGTCACGCGCTACCGGCTGCCAGAAACCACCCGCTGGGCGCACCACCTCGCTGCGGCGCGATGACCTGGCCCGTATCGGTTTCTTGCCTCTTTCACTTGTAGTAGCGCTTCGCCCTCTGCTCCGCGCGGGCGATGGCGTCTTTGATCGTCGCCCGTC
>DAIQQA010000239.1:0-5976 GCA_036787045.1 Burkholderiales bacterium
TCGGACAGGCTCCCACCACCCCGTCACGCTACGCGTGCCACCCCTCCTCGGGCAGGAGGGGAGAGACTACGTCCACCAGTCCGCTTGCTTCGCAGGCACCCGCGCACACCACCCCTCGCTTGGCACCACCCTGCCAGCTACCGGAGGGAGAGACTACTCCGCCCTCTGCGTGGGCACCAGAGCTTTCCCCTCCTTCTCCAGGGAGGGGAGAGACTCCTCACGCGAGAGCGGCTTCGCGCGTGGCTCTCCTCTTCTTGTCCATGAACTGCAGGATCATCGGTGTAAGGATGAGTTGCATCGCCAACTCCAGCTTCCCGCCCGGGACGACGATGATGTTCGGCCGCGACATGAAGGAGTCGTGGATCATGGTCAGCAGGTAGGGGAAGTCGATTCCCTTCGGGTTGGCGAAGCGGATCACCACGAAACTCTCGTCGGCCGTCGGGATGTAGCGTGCGATGAACGGATTGGAGGTGTCTACCGTGGGCACGCGTTGGAAGTTGATATGCGTGCGTGCAAACTGCGGGCAGATGTAGTTCACGTAGTCGGGCATGCGCCGCAGGATTGTGTCCACCACTGCCTCGGTCGAGTAGCCGCGCGTGGCCTTGTCGCGATGCAGCTTCTGGATCCACTCCAGATTGATGATCGGCACCACGCCCACAAGCAGATCGACGTGCTGGGCCACATTGACCTTGTCGGTGACGATGCCGCCGTGCAGCCCTTCGTAGAACAGCATGTCGGTGTCGGCGGGAACCTCGGTCCACGGTGTGAACGTACCGGGATCCTGCTTGAACGGCATCGCTTCCGCCTCGTCGTGCAGGTACTTGCGCACGCGCCCGGTTCCGTCCTCCGCGTAAGCCCGGAAGAGGGTCTCCAGTTCCTCGAACAGATTCGCCTCTGGCCCGAAGTGGCTGAAATGCTCGTTGCCCAGTTTGGTGGCCTCCGCCATCGCCGCTTTCATCTCGGCCCGGTTGTAACGGTGGAAGGCATCGCCCTCGACGATGGCCGCCTTGATGCCTTCGCGGTTGAAGATCCACTGGAATGTGCGCGTCACGGAGGTCGTGCCGGCACCTGACGAGCCGGTGACTGCGATGATCGGATGTCTGGTGGACATGGCTCTTTTCCTTTGGCGTGCTGCGAAAGCGGTTGCGAACTGCCCGTTTCCCCCCTCACCCTGCCCTCTGCCACAAGGGGAGAGGGGCCTTTCCGTTCAACTCGCCGGCGAGGGAAGAGGGAACTCGTTGTCGAGGTCGGTGCTGCGGGCCATAGGTAGCTGCATCGGGTTATACCGCTGCCTGGGTGAACAGCGAGCGGGTGTTGAACAGCGGCGACTGGAACGGCTGGTCAACGCCCTCGTCGTGCTCGTGATGATAGCGCGCCAGACGCTCCACCTCCGCACGGGAGCCGAGGATCACCGGGACGCGCTGGTGCAGCGCCTCGGGCCGAACGTCGAGAATGCGCTGGCGCCCGGTGCTGGCGGCGCCGCCGGCCGCCTCGACGATCATGGCCATGGGATTGGCCTCGTACAGCAGGCGCAGTCGGCCGGGCTTGGCCGGGTCCTTGGTGTCGCGCGGGTACATGAACAGGCCGCCGCGCATCAGGATGCGGTGCACCTCGGCCACGAGGGAGGCGATCCAGCGCATGTTGAAGTCCTTGCCACGGGGGCCGTTGCGGCCGGCCAGGCATTCCTGGACGTAGCGCCGCACCGGCGGCTCCCAGAAGCGCTCGTTGGAGGCGTTGACGGCGAACTCGCGCGTCTCAGTAGGGATGCGCAGGTCGGGATGGGTGAGGACGAACTCCCCGGCGTCGCGGTCCAGGGTGAAGCCGTGCACACCGCGGCCGAAGGTGAGCACGAGCATGGCCGCGGGGCCGTAGATGGCGTAGCCGGCACACACCTGACGGGTACCGGGCTGCAGGAAGTCCGCGGTAGTCGGCTCCGTGACGCCCTCGGGGCAGCGTAGGATGGAGAAGATGGTTCCGACCGAGATGTTGACGTCGATGTTGGACGAACCATCCAGGGGATCGAAGACGAGCAGGTATTTCCCACGCGGGTAGGCGCTCGGGATGGCGTAGGGCTCGTCCAGCTCCTCGGAGGCCATGCCAGCGAGGTGCCCGTCCCATTCGCAATAGTGCAGCATGGTCTCGTTGGCGATGACGTCGAGCTTCTTCTGCTCTTCGCCCTGCACGTTTACACTCTCGGCGCTGCCCAGGACTCCGGCGAGCGCTCCCCTCGAGACGGTCTGCGCGATAACCTTGCAGGCGGTGACCAGATCGTTGAGGAGCGCGCTGAACTCGCCGGTGGCGCCCGGCGCGCGACGCTGCTCCTCGATGATGAATTTGTTGAGTGTGGTTCTTCCGTGGTGCACTTTCTGTCCCTCCCCAGGCCAGTGACGCGCGCTGCGTGCCTACCCCTTACCTCCCCCCTCTCCCGCAAGGGGTCCCGCAAGGGGAGAGGGGGGTCTTGCTCCCAACGCGCTGGCAAACACCCGGCTCGCGCGCAGGTCCGGCTCTTCGATTGTCATGAGCTGCTCGCGGCCCACCGGACCGGACGCCCGGAACAGGCGGCTGGCCTGGCGCAGGCGGGCGCGGTCCAGCGCGTTGCGCACCGAGCGTGCATTCGCGAAATGCGGCTGTTGTCGGCGCAGCGCGATGTACTCGGTAAACGCCTGACGCGCCGCCCGGCTCAGGCGGTACTGCATGCGCTCGAGCATGAGGTCGGCGATGGCGAGCAGCTCTTCAGGCGTGTAGTCGGGGAAGTCGATGTGGTGTGCGATACGCGAGGACAGCCCCGGGTTGCTGCGGAAGAACGTCTCCATGCGGTCCTTGTAGCCAGCCACTATCACCACCAGGTCGTCGCGCTGGTTCTCCATCACCTGCAGCAGGATCTCGATCGCCTCCTGGCCGTAGTCGCGCTCGTTCTCCGGCCGGTACAGATAGTAGGCCTCGTCGATGAACAGCACGCCGCCCATGGCCCGCTTCAGCACTTCCTTGGTCTTGGGCGCCGTGTGGCCGACGTACTGCCCGACCAGGTCGTCGCGGGTGACGGCCACCAAGTGGCCCTTGCGGACATAGCCCAGCCTATGAAGAATCTCCGCCATGCGCATGGCTACGGTGGTCTTGCCCGTGCCCGGGTTGCCGGTGAAGGACATGTGCAGCGGCGGCGCACCGGTGGACAGGCCCAGCTGGCTGCGCGCGCGCTCCACCACGAGCAGCGCGGCGATCTCCCGGATGCGCGTCTTGACCGGCTCGAGTCCGATCAGCTCGCGGTCCAGGCGGTCGAGCACCTCCTGCGCGTGCGATTGCGCGAGGATAGCTGCCAGATCGACCTGCGCGGGCGCGATCTCGGAAGCAGCGACAGAAGCCATGGCCGCGGACACGTTCAGACCCTCGCCAGCGCCTGCTCCGGCACCTGATCGACGGGCGGCTCGGGCTGCGAGACGCCCTGGGCGATGCGGGCGCGCATCCGGCCGATGGTCGCGGCGTAATCGTCCGATCCGTAGATGGCCGATCCGGCTACGAAGGTATCAGCACCCGCCCGCGCCGCGTCGCCGATGTTATCGGCATTGATGCCGCCGTCGACCTCCAGCCAGATGTCGCGCCCCGATGCCTCGATGCGGCGGCGCGCCGCGCGCAGCTTGGTCAGCGCTCCGGGGATGAACTTCTGGCCACCGAAGCCCGGGTTGACCGACATGATGAGGATCAAGTCGACCGAGTCGATGAGATGCTCGAGGTAGTGCAGCGGCGTGGCGGGATTGAAGGCGAGCCCGACCTTACAGCCGTACTCGCGAACCAGCGCACAGGTGCGGTGGATGTGCTCGCTCGCCTCCGGATGGAAGGTGATGATGTCGGCGCCGGCGCGGGCGAAGTCGGCCACGATGCGGTCGACGGGCTTGA
Organism: Burkholderiales bacterium; assembly: GCA_036787045.1. Classification (GTDB taxonomy): domain Bacteria; phylum Pseudomonadota; class Gammaproteobacteria; order Burkholderiales; family SHXO01; genus SHXO01. Next base: position 3,892 of record DAIQQA010000239.1, read on the forward strand.
CCATCAGGTGCACGTCGATCGCCGCCTGGGTGAGCGGGCGGATTGCCTGGCACACCATCGCCCCGAAGGTGAGGTTGGGGACGTAGTGGTTGTCCATCACGTCGAAGTGGATCAGGTCGGCACCGGCGCGCACGACGCTGGTGACTTCCTCGCCCAGGCGGGCGAAGTCGGCTGAGAGGATGCTCGGTGCGATGCGGTAGGCTTTGTCCATTTTCTCCTCCTCACTCATCCAATCTCAACGCTTCAGGCGCAGAGAACGCCGAGGGCCGCAGAGAGAACCCGCCTGGCGCTAGGGGCTCCGCGAAAGTCCAGGCTGCTCATGCACTCCTGGATCCCCGCTTTCGCGGGGATGACGATCTCTTCTCTGCGTCCTGCGCGTCCTCTGCGCCTGAAGCGTTGGGTGTTGCCGTTGCTCTAGTACCTCTGCCCGGAAGGACGCTGCGTGGCGTAGCTGCGCACGGTGTAGCGCACGTTGCGCCCGGCAACCTCCTGCCGCTCCAGCGCGAAGCCCGGCTCCTCGGCCGGCCGGTTGACGATGAAGGACAGCCGGACCGTCTCCCAGCCGCGGGTGGAGTCGAACGCGTTCACCTTGACGTAGTGTTTCGGGAACGCGCGTCGGCAGGCCTGCACTTCGGCCAGGACGCCGGCGGCATCCTTCAGGTCGAACATGGGCTGGCCCCACATCTCCCAATAGGTGTTGCGCGGGTGCGGGTCGTCGGTGTACTCCACCGACAGCGCCCAGCCCTGCGCGAGGGCGTACTCGATCTGCGCGCGGATCTGCTTGTCGGTCAGGTCCGGCAGGAAGGAAAACGTTCCTTGGGTAACTCGCATGGTGCTTCTCCTAAGAGCTCTTCACCACAGAGACACACAGGCACAGAGAACATTCGAATCGGAGCACTGGGGTAGACGAGCGACGGTTCGTTGGCGCTGCGTCGATATCGCCGGCGTCATTGGAAGAGACTTTGCCCCCGCTTTCCTCTGTGTCTCTGTGCCTCTGTGGTTCAACTTCACAATCAAGCAGGAGTAGGCGTCGCAACGTAGTCGACCGTGTCGGTCGACTCGTAGTTGAACGTCACGTCCTTCCAGGTGTCCAGCGCAGCCTGGAGCGGCGTGCAGGAACGTGCGGCCTGCTGCAGGATCTCCGGCCCTTCGTTCCAGATGTCGCGGCCTTCGTTGCGCGCGAGGATCATGGCTTCCAGCGCGACGCGGTTGGCGGTTGCACCAGCCTGGATGCCCATGGGATGGCCGATGGTGCCACCGCCGAACTGCAGCACGACATCCTCCCCCAGGTAGCTGATGAGCTGATGCATCTGCCCGGCGTGGATGCCACCGGAAGCCACCGGCATCACCTTGCGCAGCCCCGCCCAATCCTGGTCGTAGAACAGGCCGTGCTGCAGGTTCACCGGAGTGTGCGGCTCCCGCAGCGTGTCGTAGATCCCTTTGATGACGTTCGGATCGCCCTCGAGCTTGCCCACCACGGTGCCGGAATGGATGTGATCCACCCCCGCCATGCGCATCCACTTGGAGATGACGCGGAACGATACGCCGTGGGTCTTCTGCCGCGTGTACGTACTGTGTCCGGCACGATGCAAGTGCAGGATCATGTCGTTGCGCCGTGCCCACTTGGCCATGCTCTGAATGGCCGTGTAGCCAATCACCAGGTCGATCATGACGACCACCGAGCCTAGCTCTTTGGCGAACTCGGCGCGCTCGTACATGTCCTCCATGGTCGCAGCCGTGACGTTGAGGTAGTGCCCCTTGACCTCGCCGGTGTCCGCAGCCGCGCGGTTTACCGCTTCCATCACGAACAGGAAGCGATCGCGCCAGTGCATGAACGGTTGCGAGTTGATGTTCTCGTCGTCCTTGACGAAGTCCAGCCCGCCCTTGAGCGCCTCGTACACCACGCGCCCATAGTTCTTGCCCGACAGGCCCAGCTTCGGCTTGGTGGTGGCGCCCAGCAGAGGACGGCCGAACTTGTCCAGCCGCTCGCGCTCGACGACGATGCCGGTGGGCGGCCCCTGGAAGGTCTTCAGGTAGGCCACCGGGATGCGCATGTCCTCCAGGCGCAGCGCCTTCAGCGGCTTG
>DAIQQA010000023.1:0-6374 GCA_036787045.1 Burkholderiales bacterium
GGCTAGCGCGATTCGCGACAGGGCTCGAGCTGGTTCGCGCTCGCGAGGAACCGTGCGCACTGCCGGACTGCAAAGGGCGCGAGGACGGGGGCGGCCGCCCCGTCCCGCTTCAGGCCGCGTGCGCGAGTGTGCGCGGCGAAGAGGCCACCGCAATGCGATCGCGGCCCTGGCGTTTGGCCTGGTAGAGGGCGCGGTCGGCAGCAGCCAGCAGATCCTCGGGGCGAATGCCGTCCTCGGGGATGGCCGACGCCAGGCCGACGCTCACGGTCACCGAGGGCGAATGCGCGCGGCCGGTGCCTTCCACCTCCACCTGCCGGATCATCTGCCGTAGCGCTTCGGCACGCTCGCGTGCCTGCCGCCGCTCGACGCCCGTAGTGAGCACCACAAACTCTTCACCGCCGTAGCGCGCGACCAGATCGGAGCCACGCGCGAACCAGCGTTGCACGGCCTCGCCGACTGTGCGGATGCAGCGGTCACCGGCGAGGTGTCCGTACGTGTCGTTGAAGCGCTTGAAGTGATCGATGTCGATCATGAACAGCGACAACGGCACTTCGTCGCGCCGCGCGCGGTTCCACTCGCGCAGCAACTGCTCGCTGAAGTAGCGCCGGTTGTACAGGCCGGTGAGACCGTCCTTCAGCGCCAGCCCTTCGAGCATGCGCTTGGTCCGCTCGAGCCGCTGCTGCTTCTGGAGCAGCTGGTGCTGCGCTTGCACGCGCGCGGTGACGTCCGACAGCGTGCCCACGATGTGGGTGATCTGGCCGGCGCGGTCGCGGATCGGCCCCAGGCTCAGCTCGTTCCAGAACATCGAGCCGTCCTTGCGGTAGTTGCGCAGTGTTGCCACACAGCTGGAGCCTTCGCGCAGCGCGACGCGGATCGCGTCCAGCCCTTCCTGGTTGGTGTCGTCGGCCTGCAGGAACCGGCAGTTGTGGCCTACGACCTCGTTGGCACGATATCCGGTCAGCCGCTCGAACGCCGGATTGACGTAGATGAGCGGCATGTCCGGCAGGCGTGCGTCGGCGATGACGAGGCCGTCTTGCGACGCGGCCACCGCCTGCTGAAACAGCTCCGGTCCGATACCCCTCTTCATGACTGACCTCAACAAATCGCTAGAACTCCCTGACAGCACTAGTTTCGGCCCAAATCAGGCCGCCTTTAGCAATTTCTTGACCTTCGCCCGCAACGGAGAGGTAGTTTTTCTGTTTTTCAATAGCTTATAATCCATTCCGGCAAACGTAGCAGCGGTCGATTTCCGGCAGGTTGGCTCGGCGTCGGCCTCATGAGGCAATGGGCTAGAACCGCGCCGAAATGGTGACCCCCAGCAACGGCGCCGGATCGAAGTCGGTCGTCGCCAGCTCGTTGCCATTGCTGTCCTCGACGCGCAACTCCCCCGCGAAGGTCGCGCCAGCGTAGAAGTCCAGGGTCACGCTGCGCTCGAAGCTGCGGCCCAGGTGCAGGAAGCCGATCACCGTTTGCTCCTCACCCACGCCGGCAGGACCAATGCCTTTGTCGTCCAGGCGGAACCGGTAGGAGCGCCACGCACCGCCGGCGCCCAGCTCCCAGTCGCTGCCCAGTGCGTACTTCAGCTCCAGCCCGGCGGGTCCGGTCGGGCCGGCGGCGAGCGGGTTCGTGAGCCGCCAGCGCTCGCTGAACTTGTAGTCGACCGCGATGAACGGGAAAGCGCGCGTTTTCTCGAGCTGGCTGAACACGCCCGCGCCCAGGCCGATGCGCCCTGAGGCGAACTCGCGAGTCACTGCGAAGGTGGCGCCGTACGAGAGCGCATCGTCCCAGCCCGCGTCCTTCTCGCGGAAGTAGTCGGCTGAGGGCGTGAGCGACCAGCCCCAGCGCTCCGAGCCGCGAAAGAACAGCGGCAAGCTGACGCCCACGCGCTCCACGTTGTCCCAGGGCGCTGCCCCGCCGAAGGCGGCCGGCGCATCGAAGCGGTAGTCCAGGTAGTCGTAGTTGAGGCTGACGCCCACCCGGGCGCTCTGTCCCACCGGCGCCAACACGCCCAGTCGCGTGACGGCGCCTGCGACGCCGAATTCCCCGCCGGAATCGACCTCGGCGTCGAACTGGTACACGGGCGTGACCGAGACGAACGGGTGCAGGCCGGCGGGCTGCTGCGCCAGGGCTTGGGCAGCCGGAAACAGGGCGATGCAGACGGCCAGGGGAAGGTGCCGCATGAAGGGGAATCCTTGCTGGTGAACTGGACGGGCCGAACCGCTCGGCCCGCCGTTGGAGGACCGGCGGCGGCGATGGTTCCCCGCTGGAGGGTTCAGGCGGTAGAACCCCGAATTCGGGGTCAGTAGGACTTGGGCAGCCCCAGCACCTTCTCGGCGATGAAGCACAGGATGAGCTGCGGGCTGACCGGTGCGAGCCGGGGGATCATCGCCTCGCGGAAAAAGCGCTCGATGTGGTACTCCTTCGCGTAGCCCATGCCCCCGTGAATGAGCATCGCCTGCTCACAGGTGCGGAAGCAGGCCTCGGCGGCAAGGTACTTCGCGGCATTGGCCTCGGCGCCGCAGGGCTCGCCGTGGTCGTAAAGCGTGGCGGCCTTGAACACCATCAGGTTGGCGGCCTCCAACTCCATCCAGCAGCGCGCGAGCGGGTGCTGGATGGCCTGGTTCTGGCCGATCGGCCGGTCGAACACGATGCGCTCGTTGGCGTACTGCACCGCGCGGGCCAGCGCCGCACGCCCCAGCCCGACCGCCTCCGCAGCGATCAGGATGCGCTCGGGGTTGAGTCCGTGCAGGATGTAGTCGAAGCCTTTGCCTGCCTCGCCGATACGATCGGATGCCGGCACCGGCAGCTCCTCGATGAACAGCAGGTTGGAATCCACCGCCTTGCGGCCCATCTTCTCGATCTCGCGCACATCGACGTAGCGGCGGTCGAGGTCGGTGTAGAAGAGCGTGAGCCCGTCGGTGGGCTTTCGGCCCGCCTCGGGCGGCCCGGTGCGCGCGAGGATCAGCATCTTGTGGGCGACCTGCGCGGTGGAGATCCAGATCTTCTGCCCCTTCAGCACGTAGTGGTCGCCGAGGTTGCGAGCGAAGGTCTTGAGCCTCGCGGTGTCGAGACCGGCGTCGGGCTCGGTCACGGCGAAGCAGGTCTTCTGTTCGCCGCGGATGAGCGGCGGGAGCCAGCGTTGCTTCTGCTCGTCGGTCCCGAACACGACCACGGGATTCAGCCCGAAGATGTTCATGTGCACCGCCGAGGCGCCGGAGAAGCCCGCGCCCGATTCGCTGATTGCCTGCATCATCAGCGCCGCCTCGGTGATCCCGAGGCCCGCTCCGCCGTGCGCCTCCGGCATCGCGATACCCAGCCAACCGGCCTGCGCGATCGCTCGATGGAGCTCGTCTGGGAAGCCGCCCTCGCGGTCGCGGTCGCGCCAGTACTGCGCGTCGAAGCGCTCGCACAGCTTGAGGATCGCATCGCGAACGGCGCGCTGCTCGGGGGAGAAGGAGAAGTCCATAGCAAAGTCGCAGGCAGACGACCGCCATCGTACCCGGTCGGGCCCGAGGTTGCCGTCGCCCGGCACTTGGCCGGGTCAGCAATCAGCGAGCACGGAGTCACCGGCGGCGCTGACGGCTGGTATGCGAGGCCGTTGGATTGGTGTGCCCGCGAAGGGTATGCCTTGCGAGGTAGCGAACGCCCGCAGCGCAACGCTCAAGCTTGCGCGTCACGGACGCCAGACCCGCGCCCTGGCACATTGCCTGCTCTCCGTGCATCTGGGCCCGACGCTGCGGGTCGTCGGCGAGCTCCACTCCGAGAGCGCAGAGTCGGTGGGCATGCAGGGGACTCGCGCGCAGCCTCGCGCCCGGCTCAAGCTTGGGCACGCCTGCCCGATATTGCGGTGGTCGGCGTCCGCATCGAGCCACGGGCGCTTACGGTTCGGACGATAAGAGGAGAGAATATGTTTGCAGTTGCTTCCACAGTCGCGCGCATCTTCGGTCTCAGAGGACCGGGCTTCGCGCTCGTTCTTGCGCTGGCGGCCGGCGGCGCAGCGGCGGCACAGACTGCTGCCGGTGATGCGGACGTGGTCGACGCGGCCGTCGGAGGCATCGCCCTTCGGTTGACGGCCCCACCCGGCCAGACGCTGGGCGCTACGGCACTCGAGCCGATCTATCTGCTGCACGACGTCTCTGGCGATGGCTTGCAGGCTCTGGCCGTCTACCTCACCCCGGATACCGCCCGGTTCTTTGCGAGCCGCGGGCAGGCGCTGCCTGCTCAGGGCCTGATGTCGACCCTGATCATCACGGAACGCGGGCTCGAGTCGCGATACGTCGACGAGCGGGCATTGCGCGATGTCCTGGTGGACGAGCTCAAACAGCAACGTCAGCTGCTCGCCTTCCTGGCGAGCCAGCGGTTCGGTGCCCGGGGCGTGCGCGTCTCGCTGCCCGAGACACGTCTGCTGACAGTGGAAGACTTCTTGATCCTCGAGGGCAACGAGCGGCTGCTGCCCGAGAGCGGTCGCCGCATCTCCTATTGCGTGGAGGCGTTCCTCGCTCTGCGCAATCGCCCCGTTCTCGCCAGCTCCTGCCTCAGCAAGCCTGAAGTGACCCCCCGGGACATGTACACGCTCGAAATGTCGGTCGGCGCGTGGGCGCGGCGCCTGCTCGCCGACAACCCGTCTTCGCGCGCTTCCGCCCCCAAGCCCGCCAAAGACGGCGGCAAGGATGGTGTGTTCCAACCCACGGCCGACGTTGAGGCGGACCCCGCCACCAAGCGCCTGGCGGTTGTCAATCTGCGCTCCGCTGCCGAGCACCGGCGCAGGGACGTGCTGGTCGCCTCGGCGCTGCTGTCCGCGCAGCTGCCCGCCGAGCTACGCACCGGGTTCGAGAAGTCCAACGAGCGCTTTGGGCGCAATGTGGCATCAATGTGCGGGCGGGTGCGGGACGCCGCGCTTGGCTACCAGTGTGAGCTGATCGCGTTCGACGGCCGCTTGCGGGCACTCGAGCAGTGCACCGCGGCATCGATCGCCCCTGCGTTGCAGGCCGAGTCGGTGGAGCCGGTGGCGCTTCCGAAAACCTGACCTGCGCTACGCACAGCAAGACGAAAAACGGCACCCGCCTCAAGGCGCGTGCCGTTCTGCTCGGCAGGGAGCTGCCTGCGCTCCCGGTGAGCACGACTAGTCCAGCTTCACCCCCAGCTTCGCGAGCGTGTCCGCCGTCATCATTCCGGTCGGAAGCAAATCGTTCTTTTCCTGGAACGACCTGACCGCCGCGTCCAACTCCGGGTCGATCTGGCCGTCGACCGGCACGGAGTAGCCCTGCGAGTTAAGCGCACGCTCCACCTCCTCGATCTTGGCCGGCGTCGCGTTGACGTCGCACAGCACCTGCGTCCACTCGGCACGCTCCGGCCGCACCAACACCTGCTTGTTGACGGTGGCGTAGGTCGCCTCCACCGGCACCTTCACCGGCTCGGGCCCCTTCACCAGCTTGCGCATCTTGATGGTCTCGTACTCGGCGGGTATTTCGACCTCCTCGATGCTCTCGGGCTTCGTCAGCACCGTCTTCTTCACCGTGGCGTACTCGGCGGGCACGTCCTCGTAGCGCTTGCTCGCCGCGCGCGCCAGCTCCTTGCGCTCCACCGTCTTGTAGGTCGCCTCCTCGTGCACCAGGCACAGGATCTCGCCCGTGGTGGGGTCCACCTTCTCGACCGCCCCGCGGCCCGGCTTCCACACGTCGCGCGCGGGCGTCTCCATCACCCGCTCATAATAAGTGTTGTACAGGGCGGGGACTTCGATTTCCCGGCGATAGGCCTCGCGCACCAACACCCTCTCCTCGACCTCCCCGTACTCGGCCGGCACCACCGTTATCTTCTTGCTCGCCGGCTTGACCAGAACTTGCTCTTCGACCTCCTCGTACACCGCCTCGGAGTATTCGACGCGCTCACCGGCGGGCTGGACCACCTGCTGCATCGGCTCGTCGCGGAACTCGGCGGGCAGCATGACTTTGGTATAGCACTCGCCGGGCTTGTTCGGGGGCGGGCCGGGCTCGGCCACCACGACCGTCCTCTCCTTCGGCTGCTCAGGAGCCGGCGCGGCGGCTGCAGGTTCGGGAGCGGCTCTCGGCGCGGGAGCTGGCGGCACGACACCGCCGCATTCCGGAGTATTGGGATAGTTGACGCAGTAGGTGTAGTTAGGTATCGCCTGTGCTGAAAAAGCGGGGGTGGCGTAACCGCCCACTGCTCCGGCCACTGCCAGGGCGAGCACGTTGTACGACAAACAATTACCGGCTTTCATTGAAGGTCTCCTAATCCCTGCTGACAGAAAAAACGGATATAACGAATATAACGGATATAAAAAGTCTACCCGTATCGATGCGTTTGGTATGTTCGCTACCACACACATGGCGTGGGTATGTTCTTAACGAGCACCC